>JBGTUK010000377.1:0-503 GCA_041939225.1 Devosia sp. | reverse complement strand
GAAAACACAACTCGCGAATTAATCGCGCTTTGCGTCAAGCGACAAATGCTCGCGTGTCGTCGATTTCAAACGTATTCACGATTCGATCCAAGTGTTCGATTGAAATCCGGACCACATGATTACGTGATAATTGAGAGATGGCTGCGGGGCGTATTCCGACCTTTTCCGAAAATTCGCCTTGGTTTAGTCCGTGCTTCTCCATTAATTTATCGATACGTAAAACCACTCGTCTCATACGTAACCTCCGTCCATTTTTATTTTATTATAATGCGCAAAACGCTTTTCGTAAATACGTAAAAAAGAAATTTACGCAAAAACGTAATTTAATATTGACGTCTATATACGTGTATGCGTAAAATACGTATTAACAAATATACGTAAAGGCGGAAACGTTATGCATTACTTAGTGGAGCATCAAACGTTTGATTCGACGGCTGACCTAAACTCGGCCGCGGAAGGCGAAATCGAATCGTTAAAATCCGACGTGGCTAAGTTGAAGGGTG
>JBGTUK010000376.1:0-504 GCA_041939225.1 Devosia sp. | reverse complement strand
TCTCGTTGATGAAAGAAATCTTCGCCGCCAGCATGGCATTGGAGGCGTACTTGATCATCTCGGCGCTCTGCACGTCGGTGAGGACCATCGGCACGTCAATCTGGTAGAGCGGGCGGTACACGTCGATGACAGCTTCCAGGGCGCGCCGGCTCGAGGCGCCGATGACGACGCGGTCGGGGTGCATGAAGTCGTCGATGGCCGAACCCTCGCGCAGGAACTCGGGGTTCCAGACGAGCTCGGCCCGCACGCCGGCCGGGGCCTGCCGGGCGACGATCTGCCGCAGCCGCGCCGCGGTGCCTGCCTGCGGTGGGGCGCTAGCGCGCGGGCGGGGTGGCCGCCGGCATCGCCGAGTTCTGCGTGGCCACGGCCTTGGTGGGGCCGTCGAGCCAGTTGAACTTGGTGGTCGCCGCGGCGAGCCCCGCCTTCAGATCGTCCAGCGGCCAGCCGCCCCAATTGTTGCTGATCGAATCGGTGAAGGCCTGGCCGTAACCGGTGGACCCGTGG
>JBGTUK010000375.1:0-505 GCA_041939225.1 Devosia sp. | reverse complement strand
CAGGCGGTCGACGCGATGGCGCGCATCGAGAGCGCCTCGCAGAAGATCTCCGACATCATCCGCGTGATCGACGACATCGCCTTCCAGACCAATCTGCTGGCGCTCAACGCGGCGGTGGAAGCGGCCCGTGCGGGCGACGCGGGCAAGGGCTTCGCGGTCGTGGCTTCGGAAGTGCGCAAACTGGCCGAACGCAGCCAGACGGCCGCCGCCGAGATCAGCGCGGTCTCGGGCGACACGGTCAAGGCCGCTCAAGAGGCCGGCGACATGCTGCAGCGCCTGGTGCCGGACATCCGCAAGACCGCCGAACTGGTCTCGGAAATCTCCGCCGCCTGCCGCGAACAGGACGTCGGCGCCAACCAGATCAACGAGGCCATTCAGCAGCTCGACAAGGTGACGCAACAGAATGCGGGCGCCTCGGAAGAGATGTCGGCGACCTCGGAAGAACTGGCGGCCCAGGCCGAAGAGCTTCAGGCCTCCATCGCCTTCTTCCGCACCGACTCGGCCG
>JBGTUK010000374.1:0-508 GCA_041939225.1 Devosia sp. | reverse complement strand
CCAGAGCAAGGCCGAAGCCAGGGCCATGGAACTGCTTGACCTGCTCGGCGTGGCACCTCGCGCGGCCCATCGCCCGGCCGAACTGTCCGGTGGTGAACAGCAGCGCATCGCCATTGCCCGCGCCGCCGCCAATCATCCCCGCGTCATCCTGGCCGATGAGCCGACCGGCAATCTCGATCCGGAAACCAGCAATCTTGTCTTCGAAGCGCTCAAGGATCTGATCAAGAACGAAGGCGCTGCCGCCCTCATCGCCACTCACAACCACGACCTAGCCCGCCGCGCCGACCGAATCGTCACGCTCAAGGGCGGGCTGGTGGTGCCGCATAGCCTCTGAAGGCCGCTCGAGTCGCCCACCGGCTGTCACCCCGGGCCTGACCCGGGGCCTATCCTGGAATGGTGCGGTGTGGACGCCTTTCGGTATGTGGGCAGAGCCCAAGATGGACCTCGGCTCTCGCCGGAATACCCTGCCGCCAGAAACCGACACTAGAACAGTGCCGTCGAATAAGTA
>JBGTUK010000373.1:0-515 GCA_041939225.1 Devosia sp. | reverse complement strand
ATGCCGCCAATCGGTTTCAGCGACACGTTGGCAATGGCATAGCCCGGCTGTTTGTGCGCAACCACGTTCGAACGCACCCAGTTGAAGAAGCCTCGATTTTCCGCCTTGTGGCGTTCAAAATCGGCATCGTCATCAGACAGGTCTTCGAATGCAGGCGGTGCGAATTGCGCAATGTAATGTGCAATTTCTTCATCGCCGACACGCAGGGAACCGTCCTTGATCTGTTCCCATTCTTCTTCGACAAGACGGCGGACTTCCTCGACACCAAGTTCATGCACCAGGATCTTGATACGGGCCTTGTACTTGTTATCGCGACGGCCAAAGCGGTTATAAACACGCAGGATGGCCTCAAGATACGAAAACAGGTCATTCTTGCCGATGAAGTCACGGACGGTTTTGCCAACAAATGGCGTACGGCCAAGACCACCGCCAACGATGACTTCAAAGCCGGTTTCGCCTGCATCGTTCTGATGCATGCGAAGGCCGATATCATGCACCTTGACCGCTGCACGGTC
>JBGTUK010000372.1:0-532 GCA_041939225.1 Devosia sp. | reverse complement strand
CGCTCATGCCCAGGACCTCGGGCAGCTCGCTCGAGATCATGAGGATGCCGAGGCCCTGCTGCGCCAACTCGCTGAGCAGGCGGTGGATCTCGGCCTTGGCGCCGACATCCACACCGCGCGTGGGCTCATCGACGATGAGCATCTTCGGCTTGCTCGCGAGCCACTTGCCGACGACGACCTTCTGCTGGTTGCCGCCGGAGAAGTTCTTGGCCGCCAGCCAAGGCAGGGGCGGGCGCACGTCAAATTTGTCCATCTTGCGCTGGGTGTCTTCGCGCAGCGCGTTGTTGTCCATGAACAGCGCGTTTTTCTGGTACTTCTCGTCGTGGTGATAACCGAAGGCGACGTTTTCCCAGGCGTGGAAGTCCATGATCAGGCCTTCGCTCTGACGGTCTTCTGGCACGTGGGCCACACCGCGCGCCCGGCGCGAGCGACCATCGGAGAATTTACCGGTCAGGTCCAGGGGTTCACCGTTGAGCGTGACAGCCCCGGTGCCCGAGATCATGCCGCCTAGCACTTCCATCAGTTCGGACTG
>JBGTUK010000371.1:0-543 GCA_041939225.1 Devosia sp. | reverse complement strand
AGCCGATGACCTCACTAAACCCGGTACTGTCGATTGGACTCCAGCTGACCGAGACGATGGAGCATCACCTGGGGATCTCGAATAATGAGGCGCATCAGAAAGCTGTTGAACTGCTAGGCATGGTCGGAATCTCCGAGCCCGAAAGGAGACTCAGCCAGTACCCGCATCACTTGAGTGGCGGCATGCGACAGCGGGTGATGATCGCTTTGGCGCTGAGCTGTGAACCCAAGCTGATCATCGCCGATGAACCCACCACCGCGCTTGATGTCACCATCCAGGCTCAAATTCTAGAGCTTATGAAAGACCTGACCAAGCAGATGGGTGTCGCGTTAATTGTCATCACACACAATTTGGGTGTTGTCGCCCGTTATGCTGATCGGGTGAATGTCATGTATGTCGGTAAACTGGTTGAAATGGGTCAGGCTCGCGAAATCTATCACGACCCTCATCACCCTTATACCCTGGGCCTGCTGGCCTCTGTTCCTCGTATGGACCAGCCTCGGGGCACTCGGTTGATTCCGATTGATGGACAGCCACCTGATC
>JBGTUK010000370.1:0-544 GCA_041939225.1 Devosia sp. | reverse complement strand
CTGCTCTTCCCTGAACAGGGCCGGAGTCGTTGCAATCACCCAGGTTCCTTCCACGAATAGGGCAGATGAGGTTGCCTACTCGTGGGCTGCGACGGGGTTACGGAGCACTCCTATCTCTGGCACTTCCACCTCTACGACGTCGCCCGTCTGGAGGGGAGGGGGTATGCCGGGAGTTCCCGTGTAGATCATATCCCCAGCTTCCAACGTGACGAACTGGGTGCAATAAGCAATCAGCGTGGGGATGTTAAATATGAGGTAGGTGGTGCTTTCGTTTTGTATCTCCTTGCCATTTATACGAGTTTTCACCCGAACGTCGTGGGGGTCTATGTCGTCCTTCGTGGCGGCGCCGCCGTCTTCAGCTGAGGCTCCCTGCGCCAAAGCCGGGTCGACGACGGCCGTCAGTTCCGGAAAATCTGGCGGATCGAGCCTTCCATCAGAAAGGCGATGCCCAGCCGCGCGCCGACCATCATGCCGAAGATCGCCAGCGGCCAGGACAGCGCCATCATCGAGCCGGCCGTGATGCCCTGTCCGATCGTGCAGCCAC
>JBGTUK010000369.1:0-544 GCA_041939225.1 Devosia sp. | reverse complement strand
TCCGAAGTCAAGGTCAAGAAGAACGCCAAGCGCCTGAAGGTGCTTGAGGCCTTCAAGAAGTCGGGCATCAAGCCCGAGTGGATGGTGCTGGAAGTGCTGCCCGTGCTGCCGCCGGACCTGCGTCCGCTGGTGCCGCTGGACGGCGGCCGCTTCGCGACCTCCGACCTGAACGACCTCTATCGCCGCGTCATCAACCGCAACAACCGCCTCAAGCGCCTGATGGAGCTGCGCGCGCCCGACATCATCGTGCGCAACGAAAAGCGCATGCTGCAGGAGGCGGTCGACGCCCTGTTCGACAATGGCCGCCGCGGCCGCGTCATCACCGGCGCCAACAAGCGTCCGCTCAAGTCGCTGTCCGACATGCTCAAGGGCAAGCAGGGCCGCTTCCGCCAGAACCTGCTCGGAAAGCGTGTCGATTACTCGGGGCGCTCGGTGATCGTGGTCGGGCCGGAGCTGCGGCTGCACCAATGCGGTCTGCCCAACAGGATGGCGCTCGAGCTGTTCAAGCCGTTCATCTACAGCAAGCTCGAACAGGGCGGCTTCG
>JBGTUK010000368.1:0-551 GCA_041939225.1 Devosia sp. | reverse complement strand
TGTAGGTGACGTCGCCAAGTTCCTCGGCGAAGTTCACAACAACCGGCAATTCGTCTGCGCCGCCTGTCCCAAGCCTGACATGCTCCGGTCGCACGCCAACCGCGATAGTCTTCACTTTCGGATCGAAGCCACGGAAGGGTATGCGCAGATGAGCTTCGCCGCCGCCCATATCGGCAAGGGTCACATGCTCCGCGCCTACCTCGGCGACCGCTGCATCGATGAAGTTCATTTTCGGCGAACCGATGAAGCCGGCGACGAAACGATTGTCTGGATCGTCGTAGAGATCGAGCGGCCGGCCGTATTGCTGCACCACGCCGCCATTCATTACCACGATGCGGTCGGCCAGCGTCATCGCTTCCACCTGGTCGTGGGTGACGTAGATCATCGTCGCGCCGAGGCGGCGGTGCAGATCGATCAGCTCGGCGCGCATCTGCACCCGCAGTTCGGCATCGAGGTTGGATAGCGGCTCGTCGAACAGGAACACCTTGGGCTGCCGCACGATGGCTCGACCGATCGCCACGCGTTGCTTCTGCCCGCCGGAAAGCTGACCT
>JBGTUK010000367.1:0-552 GCA_041939225.1 Devosia sp. | reverse complement strand
CCGGCAAATCGACCCTGCTCCGCCTCGCCAAGGGCGACCTCGCCCCGGCCAGCGGTACGGTTCGCCGACGCGCCGATCGGATCGCCATGCTCGACCAGCATGTCGGCCTGCTCGACGCCGCCGACACGATCGTCGGCAACCTGCGCCGCCTCCACCCCACACTGGACGAAGAGGCTGTCCATGCCGCGTGCGCGCGCTTCGCCTTCCGTAACCGTGATGCCCAACGGGTCGTCGGCACGCTGTCGGGTGGGGAGCGGCTCCGGGCGGGATTGGCCGCCGCCCTCTCCGGCCCGCAACCGCCCTGGCTGCTGATCCTCGACGAACCGACCAACCATCTCGACATCGAGTCGATCGAGGTTCTGGAGCGCGCGCTGCAACGGTTCGACGGGGCGCTGCTCGTGGTCAGCCACGACGCTCGCTTCCTTCGCGTGATCGGCGTCGAGCGATCTATGGCGGTCACCAGTATCACGACGGATACGGCCGCGCCCACGCCCGGTTAGCCCGTCGCAAAGCAACCGGCGCGCGGACGGATATTCCACGACATCCCCAACG
>JBGTUK010000366.1:0-554 GCA_041939225.1 Devosia sp. | reverse complement strand
TGGACTCGGCCCACTTGGCCTCCTCGGCGATACCCTTCAGATTGTTGGTCGTGAGGTGGTATAGGACCTTGAAACCCATGTCGGCCCCCCTGACTGATTGATCACAATAATTACTTGGCGGTGAACCCGCCGTCCACGGCGAGTTCGGCGCCGGTGATGTAGGAAGCTTCGTCAGATGCCAGGAACAGGACGGCGTTGGCGACCTCTTCGATGCGCCCTTCTCGGCCTAGAGGGGTCTGTTCCAGACTGCCGCGCCGTTGGTCCTGGTCGTAGGCGATGCCCGAGGTCATGGGCGGCATGAACCCCGGGTGCACCGAGTTCACCCTGATGTTGTCCTTTCCGTGGCGGACGGCCATGGCCTTGGAGAAGATCCGCACGGCTCCCTTGGACGCGTTATAAGCGGGGTGGCCACCTGCTGAACCCACCAGGCCCATGATGGAAGAGATGTTGATGATAGACCCGCCTCCGGCCTCCAACATCTTTGGGACGGCGGCCCGGGTTCCCAGGAACACGCCCTTGGAGTTGACCTCCATGATCCTGTCCCAGGCGTCGAT
>JBGTUK010000365.1:0-560 GCA_041939225.1 Devosia sp. | reverse complement strand
AGGTGGCGGGGCGCGCCGGGCGGGCCGAACGCGCCGGGCGCGCCCACTTGCAGACGTTTCAGCCAGAGCATCCCGTCATCCGCGCCATTCTGGCCGGGGACGAGGAGGGTTTCTGGCGCGCCGAGGCCGAGGGCCGCAGGCAGGCGGGCGTGCCCCCCTTTGGGCGGATGGCGGGAATCATTCTCAGCTCGCCCGACATGCAGGCGGTGTTCGATCTGGGCGAGACCCTTGCACGGCGCGATGAGCCCATTCGGGCGGTGGGGGCGCAGGTCTTTGGCCCGGCCCCGGCACCGATCGCCCGTATCCGGGGGCGGCACCGGGTGCGGCTGCTGGTCAAGGCCCCCAAGGGTGCTGCGTTGCAGGCGGCGGTATCCGAGTGGGTCGCGCAGGTGCAGTTGCCCGCACAGATGCGCCTTACAGTCGATATTGATCCGCAGAGTTTTTATTGACGCTTTCTTGAAAAGAAAGCGGGTAGAAATCTTTTCAAGATTTCGATTGGACCATGGCGCAGCCTCTCGCCAAGGCGGAGACTTGGGCGTAAAGGGAAGTCATGAGACCGC
>JBGTUK010000364.1:0-560 GCA_041939225.1 Devosia sp. | reverse complement strand
GCAGGACGGCGCCTGAACGCGTCGGCTTCGCTCCCCCCGGTGGCGCGTGCGAGGATGCCGGCCGTGCGAATCGACTCCGAAGCCCTCAGTTGGTGGCTGTTCCTGGCCTGCTCGGTGGGGTTCACGGCCATGGCAATCCGGGAGCGCGACGTGTTGTTCCTCGTGTCGACGCTGTTCTTCCTCGCTGCCTGTCTGGTCTTCCTCGTCGGACGTCGCAGTGACTGAACGCGCGGCGACTGGATAGGTTCCCCGCGATGGCACGCAGCACCCATCAGGCACTCGCCGACGAGCGCAACGCCTCGGTGCAGGTCTGGATCAACGACGAGTTCTTCCCCCGGGCCGAGGCCAAGGTGTCGGTGTTCGACAGTGGATTTCTCATCGGCGACGGCGTGTGGGAGGGCATCCGCCTCCACCACGACCGGTTCGCCTTCCTCGACCGGCACCTCGACCGACTGTTCGCCGGGGCCAGCGCCATCGACCTCGACATCGCCCCGGACACCCCATGAACCGCCTGCCCATCCTCATCGACACCGACCCCGGCCAGGACGACGCCGTCGCCC
>JBGTUK010000363.1:0-560 GCA_041939225.1 Devosia sp. | reverse complement strand
GTCGATCGTGGCGGGTGCGGAGTCGACGGCCAGCAGCCGATCGATCTTACCGAGCAGCGATTCGCTGAACTGGGTGATGCGCTGGCCGGCCTCGGGCTTGAACAGCGTGTCGATCGCGCCGGCGTCGAGCGCCTGCTGCGCGACGTCGCCGCCCGTGTTCAGCGCGCCCGAGACGACCAGCACGTGCGCCGCGTTGCTGGCGGCGAGCAGCGCCGGCAGGGCGGTGAGGCCATCGGTGTCGGGCAGATTGATGTCGAGCAGGATCAGGTCGACGGGTCCCGCCTCCAGCGCCAGCCACATTTCGGGCGCGGCGGAGGCGGGCCGCACGAGATAGCCGTTTTCCTGCAACGCGCGGGTGGTGAGGGTGCGAAGGGCGGGATCGTCCTCGACCAGGAGGATGGTGGGGGCGGTCATGCCGGAAAGTTAGGCACCGGTGCCGGGGCGGTCAACCGCGCCGGACCTATGTTCAAGCTTTGGATACGACCCCGCAACGGGCCCGCAACATTGCGCGAAATCAGTCCGCCGCAACGTGCCCGCCGCCGCCCTGCGGCCGACGCGTG
>JBGTUK010000362.1:0-561 GCA_041939225.1 Devosia sp. | reverse complement strand
GGCGCGCTGGGCGTTCGCCAGTTCGATGCGCAGGCGGTCCAGGGTCTCGCGCAGCTGGGCGCCGCCGGCCACCTTGTCCTTCTCGGACTTCCAGCGGGCGGTCAGGTCCTCGGACTCGGCCTCCAGGTCGCCGATCTCATCCTCCAGCCGTTCGAGCCGCTGCTGGCTGGCGGAGTCGGTTTCCTTCTTCAGGGCCTCGCGCTCGATCTTCAGCTGGACCAGGCGGCGGTCGATCTCGTCCAGCTCATCGGGCTTGGAATCCACGGCCATGCGCACGCGGCTGGCCGCCTCGTCCACCAGGTCGATGGCCTTGTCGGGCAGGAAACGGTCGGAGATATAGCGGTTCGACAGCGTCGCCGCGGCGACGATCGCGCCGTCGGTGATGCGCACGCCGTGGTGCAGTTCATATTTTTCCTTGATGCCGCGCAGGATCGAGATCGAATCCTCGACCGTCGGCTCGCCGACGAACACCGGCTGGAAGCGCCGCTGGAGCGCGGGGTCCTTTTCGACATGCTTGCGATATTCGTCGAGCGTCGTCGCGCCGATGCAGTGGAGCTCGCC
>JBGTUK010000361.1:0-564 GCA_041939225.1 Devosia sp. | reverse complement strand
GCGGCCCGAGCGAGTCAGCGTCGAGGCGGATGCGCGCGGATGGCCGGCGGCCTATCTGTACCGTGTCGGCGAGAGCGTGACGCGGCTGAGCCCTGAGGATGCGGGCGGGCGGACCAGCGTGCTGCATGTCAAGGCGCTGCATCCGCTGGACGATCATTACGGGCTGGGCTGCGTCGGCGCGGCGGCGGGCGCGGTGGCGATCCACAATGCGGCGAGCGTCTGGAACAAGGCGCTGCTCGACAATGCGGCGCGCCCGAGCGGGGCGATGGTCTACGAGCCGGGCGATGGCTCCGTGCTGAGCCCCGAACAATTCGAGCGCGTGAAGCGCGAGATGGAGGCGGCCTTTGCCGGCGCAGCCAATGCCAGGCGGCCGATGCTGCTGGAAGGCGGGCTTAACTGGAAGGCGATGAGCCTGACGCCCGCCGAGATGGATTTCGTGGGGCTGAAGGCGGCGGCGGCGCGGGAAATCGCGTTGGCGTTCGGCGTGCCGCCAATGCTGATGGGCCTGCCGGGCGACAATAGCTACGCCAATTATCGCGAGGCAAACAAGGCGCTGTGGCGACA
>JBGTUK010000360.1:0-578 GCA_041939225.1 Devosia sp. | reverse complement strand
TGATCGAAAGCCCGATCCGGCAGCTCAGCATTGAAAGCCGCTTTCGCGCGGGGGTGCAGGGCGGGGCGATCACGCCCCAGCCCGACGATCCCGTGATCGGCGCGGTGGCGCGCGCCGCGCTGACGGATCGCACCATGGGCCCGGCCGCGCCTGCTCATTATCTCTATGCCGGCGCGCGCACGCCGATGCTGGCGCAGATCGGCGACTGGACGCGCGCGGCGCTGGATCCCGATCGGCCGATCGTCGCCGCCGCGCTCGACCTCGCGCTGCGGATCCAGGCGGATTTCGCCTATCGCACCGGCGTCACCGATGCCGACACGCCCGTCGCCGACGCCTTCGCCGCGCGCCATGGCGTGTGCCAGGATTTCGCCCATGTGATGGTGATCGCGCTGCGCCTCGCCGGCCTGCCCGCCGCCTATGTCAGCGGCTATCTGCGCACCCTGCCGCCGCCGGGCATGCCGCGCCTGGTCGGGGCCGACGCCATGCATGCCTGGGTCATGCTCTGGTGCGGCCCGACGCGCGGCTGGATCGGCTTTGATCCCACCAATGGCTGCATCGCGGGCGACGGGCATCTTTTC
>JBGTUK010000359.1:0-589 GCA_041939225.1 Devosia sp. | reverse complement strand
ATGATGGACCTGTAGTGTGTTTTTGAAGGATTCCGACTTTTGGAGTCTACCACGCTATTCACGAGCGCAGCGAGCGAGCTTTCCCACATTTGTGCACCTCGAGGTCCTTATAATGGAATTCGCGAGCGCGGAGCAGATTTGCTATTTCAGAGATCGTCATTTTGAATTTGAGCCAGCCAGCTTGAAAAAAGATTTTGTAGCATATTGGAGATGAAAATCTAAAAATACAAGTTAAAACACGGGTAAATGGATAGAAGGTACTGGAGTCAATTAAAATCAGCAATCCCATTAAACTTGTATAAAAATAAGACTATTCAAACAACGGATCCGAACCTGCAAAATATTCCGATCCGGCTGGAGGAAGGGCGGAAAATCCGTCATTCCGGCTCTGAAAGCATATCAAGCAGCCGGTAAAGATAATGCCGTCGACTTCGCAAATGACTTAGGACTGGGATTAAACAAAGAGCTTTGGAAATCGACAAAAAATAGGAACGGATCAGAATCACGGTAAACGGAATACGATAGGCGGCGTACGGAAGAATCAATGACCGGGCGGCGCACAGCTTCGGCAACCGGCGCACGAAACGGA
>JBGTUK010000358.1:0-615 GCA_041939225.1 Devosia sp. | reverse complement strand
TTACGTATTTACGAAAAGCGTTTTGCGCATTATAATAAAATAAAAATGGACGGAGTTCCGTCCAGGTAAGGCTGAATGCATTTCGTGCAAAGCCGGTGCGCAACGTAAGATGTTTTTTATGATTCCGGTCTACGATCCGAAATATAAAACCTATCGCGTAATTGATATCGCTGAGTTCCACGCGAACAATTTAATCGACGACTATGACAAGGCCGAGAAACCTGCGAAGAAGATCCTTCCGGATTACACACTCGTAGGTCAGGCGGTTCACTTTAAACAGGCAGATAAAACGTACTCGTTGGAAACGGGTGATCTCCCTGACGAAGTCATTGAAGAAGCAAAAGCATTTATCGGCATCGATTACAAGTACGAAGAGCTCGCAAACTTTCGTGAAGAAAGCGACATTGTTAAGCTGCTACACGAAGCGAAAGACGGTGTTAAGAAATCTGTATTGCCTCCGTTAGAGGGCGGCAGTGCGACAGCCCGCTCCGCCGCCCTGCAGACCGCCGGCCACGTTTCCCGGGTTGATAATTTGAAAGTGAAAGACGTATTTTCCCGATTCGGTCCGGTCAATACCGATGGCGGAGATCACCGCCAAATCGGTCAGCTCTCTTT
>JBGTUK010000357.1:0-625 GCA_041939225.1 Devosia sp. | reverse complement strand
AGGGTTGCCGGCCTTGTTCACGCAGTCAGCCGGATCGCGCGCTAGTTTGCCCGCACCCAGACGATTCATCCATTCAGCGGCCAATATCGCCAATGCCGCATTCTGCCTTTGGTGAATGCCGATCAGCGACGTTTGAATGTTTTCATAGCATTTCGTTTCCGTTTCCAGCGAAAAGCTTTCACCGGACGGATTGGGTTCATAGTGCTTGGCCCAGGGAAAGCTCATCTTATCTCGCTCCTCAGCCGATCGTCACGACGGTGTCGCTGGTGAATTCATAAGGCGGCACGACCAGATTGGTCGGCGCCGGGCCTTTGCGGATGCGCGCTGCGGTGTCGTAGTGCGACCCGTGGCACGGACAGAAATAGCCGCCGAAATCGCCGCGATTCTCACCCTCCGCCGCACCGAGCGGCACACAGCCGAGGTGGGTGCAGACGCCGAGCGTGATCAGCCAGTTCTCCTTGCCGGGCTTGGTGCGCTCGGCGAGCGTCTGGGCATCGCGCAGGTCGCTCATCGGCACATTGTTCGCCTCGGCGATCTCGGCCGCGGTCAGGTTGCGCACGAACACCGGCTGCTTGCGCCAGCTGGTCTTGATCGCCTGCCCCGTCCCGATCGCCGAAATGTCGAT
>JBGTUK010000356.1:0-631 GCA_041939225.1 Devosia sp. | reverse complement strand
GCAGCTGTCACATCGGTGGCGGACCTCTCGCGTCTTCCAGTGATGAAAAAAGAAGAGCTTCTGAAGATCCAGCGCGAGAACCCGCCCTTTGGCGGGTTCCTGGCCTCGGATCTGAAGGATGTCGGGCGGATCTACGTGTCCCCCGGCCCGATTTTCGAACCGGCCCTTTCGGACGGTGGCGGCCACGGCCTTGACCGGCTGTTCAAGGCGGCAGGCGTGGGGCCGGGGGATATCATCCTGAACACCTGGATGTATCATCTGGTGCCCGCGGGGCTTTTGTTCGACGAAGCGGCACAGGCCGCAGGCGCCACGGTGATCCCCGGAGGCGTCGGCAATACGGAGCTTCAGGCACAGATCATCGCCGAAACCGGCGTGACTTCGATCTGCGCTTCGACCGCGTTTTTCCTGACGCTGGCGGACAAGGTGATCGAAACCTATGGCCGCGACGCATGGAAGGTGAAGACAGCCTTCCTCGGCGGTGAGATGGGCGACTGGATGGCCAAGCGCCGCCGGATCGAGGCCGAATACGGCGTGTCCACCTGGGCCGCCTATGCCACCGCCGATCTGGGCCTTGTCGCCTATGGCCATCGCAGTCAAGGCGACTGCACCGATATCGAGACGCTGATCGCGG
>JBGTUK010000355.1:0-643 GCA_041939225.1 Devosia sp. | reverse complement strand
GACGTCGGTTTTCTTCTGGCAATGTTCATGATCTTTCAGTACTGCGGAACATTAAACATTTCAGAAGTGGTAACAAAGGCACCTGAAGTCTTTGAATTCGGGGGATTTGCCGTTACGACATTAACGCTGCTCCTTTTTCTGGGTTGCACGGGAAAATCGGCCCAGATCCCACTGTTTGTCTGGTTACCCGATGCCATGGCGGGTCCAACGCCGGTCAGCGCGCTCATCCACGCCGCGACGATGGTGGCCGCCGGCGTGTACATGCTGTGCCGCGTGTTTTTCCTGATCGAAGGCACGTGGGCGATGGAGGCGATCGCGTGGATCGGCGGCCTGACCTCTCTGCTAGCCGCGCTGATGGCGGTGCAGCAGGACGACATCAAGCGCATCCTGGCCTACTCGACACTCTCACAGTTGGGCTACATGGTGATGGCGGTTGGGCTGGGTTCGCCCAACGCGGCGATGTTTCACCTGACGACGCACGCCTCCTTCAAGGCGCTGCTGTTCCTTGGGGCTGGCTCGGTGATCGTGGCGCTGCATCACGAGCAGGACATCTGGAGAATGGGCGGCCTGCGAGAGCGGATGCCCAAGACGTACTGGACGTTTTTGATCGGCACGATGGCGCTCTGCGGCGTGCCGCTGTTCA
>JBGTUK010000354.1:0-644 GCA_041939225.1 Devosia sp. | reverse complement strand
GCGATTATAATTTGAAAGTAAAAGGAAATTACATAAGTAAGATAGATGGCAGTAAGAGAGAAACCATAGAAGGCTCTAAAACATCTAACACCACTATGTCCGTTATACACCGTGGAGCCACGATAGATTTGAATTAGTTGCTGCTACGTGAGCGGCCTGCTGCTACGTAACATATATATCAACTTGGCAAATATCTATTTAAAAATTTTCTATATAGGTCGGCATTGTTGCTTATTATAAAAAAATCTAATCTATAAATGCAATAACAGACACAAGTAGAATAGACACTTCCTTTTCCTCAAAAAACCGCCAGCAATTTTTTTTAATGCACACCTTTAATAAATAACTATATGATTACAAAACAATCATACGAAGACTTAAAGCCTTATTGGGATTTCCAACGTAAGAAGGAATACAATAAGGAAAAGTTAGAACACCTAGCCGATAAAATGCAAGGCCAAGTTTACGACCAATTTGGCCCCATATCTGGTAAAGAGTTACTGGACACCTTGTGGTGTAAATTGCCACAAGAAGCTTACGAAGATCCACACCCAGGTTGGGTTCCTAGAGATAAGTCTTATAGGCACGAATGGGAGAAAGAACCAGGTCCGACACAGATACCTTTTCATAAGAAAGGTAAGCCT
>JBGTUK010000353.1:419-649 GCA_041939225.1 Devosia sp. | reverse complement strand
AGCTTTGAGACTTCCGATCCCGGCGCGGCCTTGGCGCAGCGCCGGGATCGTGCGTCTTTAGGGGTTCGGAAACGCGCTTGCCCCGAGGGTCGCCTTGCATCCCTCCCTGCGAGACGCGATATCGGAGAGGACGACGGCGATCGGTGCGATCGCCCATCGAGAAGGGCTTCCTGCTTATGCGTGACCATGTGACCACCGCGCTCAACCTCGTGCCCATGGTGGTCGAACAG
>JBGTUK010000353.1:0-409 GCA_041939225.1 Devosia sp. | reverse complement strand
CTTCTCCCGCCTGCTCAAGGAGCGGATCATCTTCCTCAACGGGCCGGTGGAAGACGGCATGTCGGCGCTGATCTGCGCCCAGCTGCTCTTCCTGGAGTCGGAGAACCCGAAGAAGGAAATCTCCATGTACATCAACTCGCCCGGCGGGATCGTGACCTCCGGCCTGGCGATCTACGACACCATGCAGTACATCAAGAGCCCGATCTCGACGGTGTGCCTGGGCATGGCGGCGTCCATGGGCTCCTTCCTGCTCATGGCCGGCGAGAAGGGCCAGCGGATCGCCCTTCCGAACGCCCGCATCATGGTCCACCAGCCATCGGGCGGCGCGCAGGGCATGGCGAGCGACATCGAGATCCAGGCCAAGGAAATCCTGCGTATCCGCCGTCGCCTGAACGACCTGTATGTCCAA
>JBGTUK010000352.1:0-653 GCA_041939225.1 Devosia sp. | reverse complement strand
GATCCGACACAGTGGCGATGTGCAGGCGGAACTTTACCGGCGGCGAATAGCAGGATCGACAGCAGCGCGGCGATGGTACCGAACTGGCGGGCGCGATCATGCACCGGCCCATGCGCGACCTTGATCGCCAGCCAGGCCGATCCATGCAGCACCAGCATCGCCACGGACAGCAGCCCGCAAAGCAAGGTGAAGGGCGTGAAGAGGCCGAAGAAGCCGCCTTCGTAGAAGGAGCGCAGATCGCTGTCGATGCGGAAGGGCGCGCCCTGCAGCACATTGCCCACCGCCACGCCGAACACCAGGGCGGGCACGAACCCGCCGACGAACAGCGCCCAGTCCCAGCGCGTGCGCCACTGCGGGTCCGGCCTTTTGGAGCGATATTTAAACCCTACCGGGCGCAGGATCAGTGCGGAGAGGACCAGGAACATCGCCAGGTAGAATCCGGAGAAGCTGACGGCGTAGACGAATGGCCAGGCGGCGAAGATTGCGCCGCCGCCCAGGATGAACCAGACTTGGTTTCCTTCCCAAGTCGGTCCGATGCTGTTGATGACCTGGCGCCGCTCGACATCGGAGCGCGCCACGAAGGGCAGCAGCGCGGCGACGCCCAGGTCGAAGCCGTCGGTCAGGGCGAAGCCGATGAGCAGTACGCCCAACAG
>JBGTUK010000351.1:0-664 GCA_041939225.1 Devosia sp. | reverse complement strand
CGCCGGTGATCCGCGCGCTGCTTTCGACCACCAGTTCGCCGGCGGTGATCGATCCATCGACCAGGCCGGCGAGGCGGGCGCTTTGCGCCGTCACATGGCCGGTGATGCGGCTGTCGGGTCCCTGCACCAGGGCGGCGCAGCAAATGTCGCCTTCGACATGGCCGTCGACATGCAGGTCGACGCTGGCCGAAAGATTGCCGGTGATCGTCACGTCCCCGCCGATCAGCGAAAAGGGGATGGACTTACCCCCGGTTGCCGACATCGGCGAAACGGGCCTTGGCGATTTGCTGGACTTGGAGAACATCTTTGCGGGCCTCCAGGAAGCGGCGGGGATTGATGGCCTGACCGTTCAGCCGGACCTCGAAATGCAGATGCGGGCCGGTCGAGCGGCCGGTCGAGCCCATGCGGCCGATCATGGCGCCGCGCGCCACCGTGTCGCCGACATGGGCGGCAAAGCCCGACAAATGCGCGTAGCGCGTCATCAGGCCGTTGCCATGGGTCACCTCCACGACATTGCCATAGCCGCTGCGCTGGCCCACGAAGCTGACCTTGCCATTGGCGGCGGCGTTGATCGGCTGGCCGCGATGGCCGGGAAAATCGAGGCCCGCATGAAAAGCCGCATGGCCATTGAACGGGTCGCGGCGATAGCCATAGGAACTGGACA
>JBGTUK010000350.1:0-710 GCA_041939225.1 Devosia sp. | reverse complement strand
CGACGCCTGGCAGCCCGGCGCCACCCGCTCCTACCAACTGGCCCACCAGCTGGCCCTCATGTCCTTCCGCGACCGGATCGAGACGGAACTGGACCGCGCCGCCTTCCGCACCCAGGCCGCGCGCGACGTGGCCCGCGTCGGCCTGGCCAACTACGCCGCCGGCGCGCTTCTGCTGCCCTACCGCGCCTTCCTCGAGGCGGCGCGGGCGGAGAAACACGACATCGACCGCCTGCGCACCCGGTTCCAGGTCAGTTTCGAACAGGTCTGCCACCGCCTCTCGACCCTGCAACGGCCCGGCTGGCGCGGCGTGCCCTTCTATTTCGCCCGCGTCGACATGGCCGGCAACATCACCAAACGCCACAGCGCGACCCGCTTCCAGTTCGCCCGTTTCGGCGGCGCCTGCCCCTTGTGGAACGTCCACGAAGCCTTCGCCACGCCCGACCGGATCGGGGTGCAGCTGGCCGAGATGCCCGACGGCTCACGCTACATCTCCATCGCCCGCTCGGTGTCCAAGCCCAGCGGCTCCTATCTGGCCAACGACCGCCGCTACGCCCTGTCGCTCGGCTGCGAGGTCGAGCACGCCGGATCCCTGGTCTATGCCGCCGGCCTGGACCTGAACGGTCCCGCCGCCCGGATCGGCGTCAGCTGCCGCATCTGCGAGCGCACCGACTGCACCCAGCGCGCCTTCCCGCCCCTGGACCGCGCCCTTC
>JBGTUK010000349.1:0-723 GCA_041939225.1 Devosia sp. | reverse complement strand
GACACGCCCGGCAGCTTTTTTTACTTTGACAGCGAGCGTTACGACCTGTCGGCCGTTGGCCGCGTCAAGATGAACATGCGCCTGGCGCTGGACGCCGAAGACACCCAGCGCACCCTGCGCAAGGAAGACATCGTCTTCATTTGCGCGAACGGCAATCATAAGAAATGGACGGATAGCGAACTGCGCCATTTCTTGGGCGATGAGATTTTTAATGCTTTTCACCCGACCGGCCAAATCACCAATCACGACTGCCTGGACCCAGCCGGCCTCATAGACTTCGGCCGCACTCCAGGCGGCGTCGTCGTCGAACATAACCGTCGCTTCCTTGAGTCGGACTTGATGCTTTATGTTGGGCAGGTCGTGGCACATAGTTGGGGTGGGTACACGGGTACGGGCGCCGCCATGGGTATGGCTTCAACGCGCTCGATTGCTTCGCATCACAACCACCGTGTCGTCAACCACGCGGACTCAACGATCGGCGATCACCGCCGCAATTATTTCCGCCAACTCAAGGCCGAGATCAACGCCGGTATCGAGGCGGCAACGGGCAAGCGGATCTTCTACATCAATTGGATCGGCGGCACCGGCGGCACCATTTCAAAAGTGTTCGCCGGTTATTCCCCAGAGGTGGAGGAGCCAGCCTGGAAGGCAGCCGACAAGTTCAGCGGGAACAAACGGTGTCAGCACGTTGACTTTAGAATTATGCAGGTTTTCGACACTGTG
>JBGTUK010000348.1:0-744 GCA_041939225.1 Devosia sp. | reverse complement strand
ATTTGCAGAGAAAAACCGGCAAACCTGCGCCTTATCACGCCAGTCGAGTCGCGCTTTGACCGCTAAGCCGGCCGCCGTCTGCGCCGCACCGGCAAGTGGTTTGCGGTTGGTCGCACTCGCTCAGCATTCTTCCCGGGGTTATCCGGTAAGCGCATGACGGGGTTTGGGGCCTTGGTCAAGGTTGGCCCGAAAGGCATCCTTAGCTTTAACGCCTGCACCGGCATCCATATCGGCAAAAACATCTTGTTCGACGGTCAGATCGTCAAGGACGAAGAGCTTTATGGCAGCATCGTTGATAATGGACGCTTGGCAGCAAACTACGCATTCGCGGTGTCGTTCGCAAACTGCAACGACTGCAGCTTCAGGGGCAAGGTGCAAAACTTCGCATGGGATGGCGTCGTAGCGCAGGGCGCTGTCGATGCTGGCGGGGCGCACAAACAAAGAACAAAATACAACGAAAAAACGCACCTTTGACAACAAAAACCGCCTGACCGAATTAACCGACCGCGGCGGCAGCCAAAGCTGGACGTATCCGGCTGATTCGGATAAGCTGAAAACTTTCTCATGGAGCCACGGCGGCCAAAAAGGAACAAACAGCTTTACGTACAACAAACTTGATCAAATGATTGAAATGAAAGACGGCACTTCAGCCTATACATTTGATTACGCCGTTAAAATCACGCCTGCCCACGATCGGACTCCGAGCTTTTACGTATACCTCGAAGACACAGTGTCGGCAAAAGC
>JBGTUK010000347.1:0-760 GCA_041939225.1 Devosia sp. | reverse complement strand
CCCTGCTCGAGCAGCTGGCCAAGGCCGACGAGGTCCGGGCGCAGGCCGCCCAGGCCCATGGCCGCGCCATGCTGGAGGGCGCCGCCCGGCGCCTGAACGAGGCCGGCGTGGCCGAGGTCGGCCTGATCCACCGGCACGGCGAGGTGGCGCAGACCATCATCGAACTGGAGCCCGGCTTCGACCTCGTCGTGATCGGCAAGCGCGGCGAGAGCCACAACTTCGCCGAGGGGCATCTGGGCTCCAAGGTCGAGCGCGTGGTCCGCGGCAGCGTCCGGCCTGTTCTGGTGGCGCCGCGGGTCTTCATGCCCATCGCGCGCGCCGTGGTCGCCTTCGACGGCGGGACCAGCGCGACGCGGGCGCTCGACCACGTCCTGCAGAACCCCGCCTTCGACGGCCTGCCGGTCACCGTCGCCATCGTCGGCGCGCCAGGCGCCCCGCGCGACGAGCGGGTCGCCGCCGCGAGGGCGCGCCTGACCGGCCGGCCCGGGGCCGAGGTGAAGGCGCTGGAGGGCGAGGTGGAGGCCGCGCTCAAGGGCGAGCTGCGCCAGGGGGCGGGCGACCTGCTGGTCATGGGCGCCTACGGGCACTCGCGCATCCGCGAACTGATCGTGGGCTCGACCACCACCGCCATGGTGCGCACCGGCAAGGTCCCGGTCCTTCTGTTCCGCTAGCCGCCGCCGCGGCCGTATTGAAACGGGGCCTTGGCCTCGCCAAATAGAGGACAACCGAGGGGTCTGCGCCGTCTTCCGGGCAGGTCCTT
>JBGTUK010000346.1:0-764 GCA_041939225.1 Devosia sp. | reverse complement strand
GTTCCTGCGCCTTGAGCACCAGTTCGGACATGCCGGCGACGGTGCCGTCCAGGCTGCGGGTGGCAATCAGGCCGAGCAGCCAGGGTACCTGCACTTCATAGCGAGTGGTGCGCGCCACCGTGTCGGGCATGCCGAAGATGGTGAGGCCGGCCGGGCTTTCCTCGGTGTGCCAGGCCGCTTCGATGGCGGCCAGCTTCATTTTCTGATTGTCGGTGAGCGCATAGCCGCTTTCGTCGCCCAGCACGACGACAGAGAGCGAGGCGGCAAGGCCGAAGGCGGCCGCGACGGTCATGGAGCGGCGCGCGATCGGCACGAATTGGCCCTTGAGCAGCCAATAGGCCGAGACGCCCAGCACCAGCACTGCGGCGATCACATAGCCCGCGCTCACCGTATGAACGAACTTGGCCTGCGCGATCGGATTGAACAGCACGGCGCCAAAGTCGCTCACCTCCATGCGCATGGTATCGGGATTAAAGGTCGCGCCGACCGGGTTCTGCATCCAGCCATTGGCGATGAGGATCCACAAGGCCGACAGGTTGGTGCCCAGCGCCACCAGGAAGGTGACAAACAAGTGGCCAAGCTTCGAGAGCCGGTCCCATCCGAAGAACATGATCCCCACCATGGTCGCTTCGAGGAAGAAGGCCATCAGCCCCTCGATCGCCAGCGGCGCGCCGAAAATGTCGCCGACATAATGGGAGAAATAGGACCAGTTCGTTCCGAACTGGAATTCCATCGTCAGCCCCGTGGCGACGCCCAGGACGAAG
>JBGTUK010000345.1:0-856 GCA_041939225.1 Devosia sp. | reverse complement strand
GAACAGAGCGACACCGGCGAGCAGGCGTCCGCGTCCGCCCGCGACGCCGCGGGAGCGCGAGGAGCCGGATGCCGAGGCACTCGCGCCGCCCAGGAAGCCCAGGTAGCCCGGCACGAGCGGGAGGACGCACGGCGAGACGAACGAGATCAGCCCCGCGAGCATCGCGATCGGGACCGCGAGCCACAGCGCCCCGTCGAAGACGACCGCTCCTGCGTTCACGGCTGCGACTCGCGTCTCACGAGGATTCTCCCAGCACGTCGTTCACGATCGTCTGGAGGATCGATGCGCTCTCGACCTGGCCGACGAAGCGCGCCGCGACACGTCCCTGCCGGTCGAGCACGAGCGTGATCGGCACGGCCTGCAGCGGCGTCCAGTCGGCGAACGCGAGCTTGAGGTCGGCGTCGTCCTTCGCGAGGAGCGACGGGTACGAGATGCCGTAGGTCTTCTCGAACGAGGTCGCCTGCTCGGGCCCGTCGTAGATGTTGACGCCGAGGAACTGGGCGCCCTTCACGTTCGTGGCCTGGAAGCTCTCCTCGAGGATCGGCGCCTCGGCCCGGCAGGGACCGCACCCGGCGTACCAGAAGTTCAGCACGAGCACGTCGCCGGCGTAGTCGGTGCTCGTCACGGTCGACCCGTCGACGGCCGTCCCGGTGAACGCGACGGCGTCGCCGCGGTCGGCGGGGGCGATCTCCTGCACGGTGCCGTCACCGGAGATGTAGCCCTTGTCGCCGCCCTGCTGGTACTGCTCGACCAGTCCGTCGTTGCCGCCGGTGCACGCCGTCAGAAGCAGTGCGGCGAGCGCGACGGCGGAGGCCGCGGTTCTGCGCCCGGTCATACCGCCCCCACATCCACGGCG
>JBGTUK010000344.1:0-891 GCA_041939225.1 Devosia sp. | reverse complement strand
GGCCAGCCCCGGCACGCGGCCCGTCGCCGCCTTGAACGCCGGAACCGCATCGGCAATCCGATTGCGCAGCCGCGCGGCAAAGGCCTTGCCATCGATCACTTTGGCGTCAGGGGCGGAACCGGTCATCGATCAGGCCATCCCCGTCTGCATGCCGAGCCGGTAGAGATAGGCCATCACCGGGCCCTGCAGGATGATGAGCAGGATCAGCACCACCATCGGCGTCAGGTCGATACCGCCGAAGTCAGGCATGATGCGGCGAAAGGGACGATAGAGCGGCTCGGTGATCCGGTCGAGCACATGCCAAAGCTGACCCACGAAATCATTGTGCGTGTTGATGACGTTGAACGCGATCAGCCACGACATCACCGCCTGGACGATGATGAGCCACCACAGGATGTTGAGCAGGATCGCCAGAATATCGAGAAACATGAAATACAAGGAAGGTCTCCGGCCGATTGGTCGATAGCCCCGCTTCTTAGCGGTGAATGAGCGTGCCCGCACCCCTTGCGGTGAAAATTTCGAGCAGCATCGCGTGCGGAATGCGCCCGTCGAGGATAACCGCGGCCTCGACCCCCGCGTCAACCGCCGCGACGCAGGTTTCGACCTTGGGGATCATGCCGCCGGTGATCGTGCCGTCCTGCTTCAGCGCATCGATCGCCGCGCGGTCGAGGTCGGTGAGCAGCGCGCCCGCCTTGTCGAGCACCCCGGCAACGTCGGTGAGCAGGAAAAAGCGCTTGGCACCAAGCGCCCCGGCGATCGCGCCCGCCATCGTGTCGGCGTTGATATTATAGGTTGCGCCATCGGCGCCGAGCGCCACCGGTGCCACCACCGGGATGAAATTGTCCTTCGTCAGATTGGCGAGGATCGTCGGATCGACCGCAACGGGTTCGC
>JBGTUK010000343.1:0-1324 GCA_041939225.1 Devosia sp. | reverse complement strand
CGGGCCCGTGTTCGACGCCCGCCGCCTCAAGGTCCAGATCGCCGAGCTGCGGCACGCGTCCCGCGCCGAGCACCACCAGATCCGCAGCGACCGTCCGCTGCCGGCCGTCCTGCTCGACGGTCACGGCGAAGCCATCCGGCGAGCGCGCGACGGCGCGGAGTTCGGTCCGGCGCTGCACCTCGATCCCGGCCGCGCTGCCGCGCTCGACCAGCATCTCCACCAGATCGGGATCGAACGCCTTCAGCGGCCGTTCGCCGCGATCGACGATCACCGTCCGGCTGCCGGCCCGCGCCGCGATATGCGCGAACTCGAAGGAGATGAAACCGCCGCCGACGAACAGGATGCGCCGGGGCAGGCTTTTGAGTTCCAGAAAAGCGGCGCTGTCGATCATGTGCTCGGTCCCGGGGATGTCCGGCCTGCGGGCCCGCGCGCCGGTGGCGATCAGGACATGCCGCGCGGTCACCGGAGCGCCGTCGATCTCCAGCGCATTCGGTCCGGTGAAGCGTGCGCTGCCATGCAGGGTCTCGACACCGCTGCGCGCGAGGCCCGCTTCCATCTTTTCCGGCATCGGTTCGGTAAAGCTGCGCTTGTGTGCCATCAGATCGGACCAGTCGATGGCCAGCGAGCCGGGCTCGATCCCTTTGCCCTGCATCAGTCGGGCGCTGTCGACGATCTCGGCGCCGCGGCGAAGAATCTTCTTGGGATCGCAGCCGCGCAGCGCGCATGTACCGCCATAGGGTAGCCGATCGACAATCGCCACCGTCCAGCCTTCGGAAGCGCACTTCTTCGCCGCCGTGATGCCGGCCATGCCGGCGCCCAGGACAATGAGGTCGTATGTTTGGCGCATTGTGTGTCCTTCTACTTGTGGAGGCCGAGATGCCAGACCGACAGGAAGGCGAAGCTGTTTTCCGGGCACGCGATGGCATATGGCGCCGCACCACTCCGACCGGCCACCAAGCCTTCGGCGACGCCCCCGGCCGTCAGTCGGGTCGGCGCCATCTGGCGAAGTCCGACCGTGCCGGCTGGTCGCTCAGAACTTCGGTCACGGTCTCTGCTACCTCCTTGTTCAAATGGCAGTGCACGGCGGTTACAGGCGCGATCCGCCGGCCCGTCCGGTGCGATAACCATCTCCCGCGCCCTCAGCCTGCGCAGCAGGAGAGTTTGGTCACGTCCTTTTCGAAGCCCTGGGCCGCCAGCTTGAAGCCTTCGACTGTGGTGAGATAGGGGAAGATCGTCTCGCCCAACTCCCGTGCCGTCATGCCGAACTTCAGGGCCAAGGCCAGGGTCTGGATGCTGTCCGCGCCCTCCGGCGCCATGATCTGTG
>JBGTUK010000342.1:0-1506 GCA_041939225.1 Devosia sp. | reverse complement strand
CTGGTTTGGAATGTCGATATCCCCACCCAGAAGATCGGCGCCTTTGACACCGAATTGGTGCGGGAGTTCTTCACCGCTCTGGCGACCCACGGCGGCATCACCCTGCATATCGAACTGCTCTACGGCAGCAACAACCACCATATCGTGGAAAGCGCATTTAAGGGCCTGGCTCGCGCGCTGCGCCAGGCGGTGGAGATCGACCCGCGCAAGGCCGACGCGATCCCGTCGACCAAGGGCATTTTGTAACCCCAACCGAAGGCCCAATCCGCGATGTTCCTCATTTCCCTCACCTATACCGCGCCGCTGGATCAGCTGGACCGGGTGCGGGCGGACCATCGCGCCTGGCTGGACCAGGGCATTGCCGACGGCTGGCTGCTGCTCGCCGGCCCGCGTGAACCCCGGGATGGCGGCGTGCTGCTGGCGCGGGGCGCGCGCGCGGAGCTGGAGGCCAAAGCGGCGACCGATCCCTTCTTCGCGCAGGGCCTCTCGACCTTCGACCTGATCGAGTTCGTGCCGGTCAAGGCGGCGACCGGCGTGACGATGGAAAGCCTGCTGGCATGACCATCGCCCTGATCGACTATGGCGCGGGCAATCTCCATTCGGTGCACAATGCGCTGCGCAAGGCGGGCGCGCAGGATGTGGCGATCACCGCCGATGCCGATCTGGTGGCGCGCGCCGACCGCATCGTGCTGCCGGGCGTCGGCGCCTTCCGCGCCTGCCGCGACGCCCTGGTGGCGATCCCGGGCATGGTGGAGGCGATGGGCGAGGCCGTGAACCAGCGCGGCACGCCCTTCCTGGGCGTGTGCGTCGGCATGCAATTGCTCGCCGATGCGGGTGAGGAGTTTGGCCGGCATGACGGCCTGGGCTGGATCCCCGGCACGGTGCGTCTGGTTGAACGGGCCGATCCGGCGATCAAGATCCCGCATATGGGCTGGAACGATGTGACGTTGACGGGCGCTGCGGGCCTGCTCGAACCGGGCGAGGCCTATTTCCTCCACAGCTATCATTTCGAAGCGGCCGACCCCGCCCATGTCGCCGCCGTCACCGACCATGGCGGCCCGTTGGTCGCCGCGGTCGCCCGCGACACGATCATCGGTTGCCAGTTCCACCCGGAAAAAAGCCAGCGCTACGGCCTGTCCTTCCTTGCGCGGTTCCTGGACTGGCGGCCGTGATCGTCCATCAGCCACTCGAACGGATGTTGTGATGTCCCTGATCGTCTTCCCCGCCATCGACCTCAAGGGAGGGCAGGTGGTCCGCCTCGCCGAAGGCGACATGGATCGCGCCACCGTCTATGGCGATGATCCCGCCGCCCAGGCGCTGCTCTTTGCCAGCGCCGGCGCCCAGCATCTGCATGTCGTCGATCTCGACGGCAGCTTTGCGGGCCATGCGGTGAATGCGCAAGCGGTCGAGGCGATCGTCGAGGCCTTTCCGGGCCATGTCCAGCTGGGCGGCGGCATCCGCAACCGGGAAGCGGTGGAGCGCTGGTTCGACCTTGGCGTCTCGCGC
>JBGTUK010000341.1:0-1540 GCA_041939225.1 Devosia sp. | reverse complement strand
TTCACCGCGGCCGAGTTGATCGCTACCTTGTCGGCCCCGGCCAGCAAAAGCTTGCGGATGTCTTCAATGGTGCGGACGCCACCGCCCACCGTCACCGGCATAAAGCAATGCTCTGCCGTTCGCGCCACTACGTCAAAAATCGTGTCGCGGCCCTCATGGCTGGCGGTGATGTCGAGAAAGGTCAATTCGTCGGCGCCCGCGGCGTCATAGGCCATGGCTGCTTCGACCGGGTCGCCGGCATCGATCAGGTCCACGAAATTGACCCCCTTGACCACGCGGCCGCCGGACACGTCCAGGCAGGGGATGATTCTTGTTTTCAGGCTCATGGTGTTTTTGCCTTCTGCATCTGCCCCCAGGCGATGCGATGGATGATGAGGGTAGCCAGCCAAACGATCAGCGCTCCGCCGCCCAAGGGCAGGGTGGCCAGGGCAAACAGGCCCAGAACAAAAAAGAAGCTGATAATCCCGCCGAACTCCATATCCCCAACCACGCAGGGATGCATATCGTGTTCTGTCAGCGTGCAGCCATTCACCTCGGCCAGCAGGCCCGAAAACAGGGCCGACAGAATGGGGGCCAGTGCAAACATAACGATCACACCAAACAGCAGCCAGTAGACCCGCCAGGGGAAGTTCGCCGGCCGTTCCGTGCTCACGCCGCCCTCAGCTTCGCCAATGCTTCACGTGAATCAATCCGTCCGTCATAGAGCGCCCGCCCAGAAATGGCCCCTTCAAGCACCTGGTAATCGGGATGGGTCATGCGCTCGATATCGTCCATCGAGGCAAGACCGCCCGAGGCGATAACCGGTATCGCGGTCGCTCGCGCCAGCTCAAGCGTCGAGTCCCAGTTGATGCCGGCGAGCACGCCATCGCGATCAATGTCGGTATAGATGATGGCAGCCACGCCAGCCCCCTCAAAGCGTTTGGCGAGCTCGATCACCGAAAGTTCAGAGGTCTCGGCCCACCCCTCGACAGCCACCATGCCCTGGCGCGCATCGATGCCAACGGCCACCTGGCCGGGCCACTTTTGGGCAGCCTCTTTGACCAGCGCTGGGTCGCGCACCGCTACCGTGCCGAGAATGACCCGGGCCAGGCCCTTATCGAGCCAGGCTTCGATATGTCCCAGATTGCGAATGCCGCCACCGAGCTGCACCGGGAACTTCACGGTCTTCAGAATCGCGTCCACGGCCGCGCCGTTGACGCTCTGGCCAGCGAAGGCCCCGTTGAGATCGACCACGTGTAGATACTCGAAACCCTGGTCCTCAAAACTCCTGGCCTGGGCCGCGGGATCGTCATTGAAGACCGTGGCCTGGTCCATGTCGCCGAGCTTGAGGCGCACGCACTGGCCGTCCTTGAGGTCGATGGCAGGAAACAGGATCATGGAAAGCTCCGACTATTCTTCTCCCCCTCGGGGGGAAGGTGGCGCGCAGCGCCGGATGAGGGGGATGGCAATACGCGCATGGAGGCAAGCCCCTCACCGTCTCGGCTGCGCCGAACCACCTCTCCCCGAGGGGGAGAGGAACAGAAGATGCCCGCCGCAGTCA
>JBGTUK010000340.1:0-1990 GCA_041939225.1 Devosia sp. | reverse complement strand
GCGGGTGGGCCTCGGTGAGGATTTCCTCCGGCGCCCCGGCCGCGACGAATTCGGTCAACACCTTGCGGGCCAGGAAACGCGGATCCTTGATCTGGCTGTAGAGCTTGCCGTCGGAGAAGGTGCCCGCGCCGCCCTCGCCGAACTGCACGTTGGATTCCGGGTCCAACTTGCTGCTCCGCCACAGGCCCCAGGTGTCCTTGGTCCGCTGCCGAACCACCTTGCCGCGGTCGAGGATGATCGGCTTGAACCCCATCTCGGCCAGGATCAGCCCGGCGAACAGGCCGCACGGCCCGGCGCCGATCACGACCGGCCGAAGGCGCTCGGTCCTGGGCGCGACCGCGACCGGGCGGTAGGCGACGTCCGGCGTCGGCGCCACGTGCACGTCGTCTGCAAGGCGGGCCAGCACCGCCGCTTCATCCCTCACCTCGACGTCGAGGATGTAGACTTTCAGAATCGCGGATTTCCGGCGGGCGTCGTGCGCCCGCTTCCATATCGACCAGGAGACAAGATCGTGCGGCGGCACGCCCAGCCGGGCGGCGATCGCGGCGGGCAAGGCCTCCGGCGGGTGATCGAGGGGCAGTTTGAGTTCGGACAGGCGCAACATCCGGGGCGTTCTAGCCGGTCGAGTCTTTGGATCCTAGGCGCAAGGCCCAGGATGACGGACGTGGGCGCGGCGCCCCTTCAATCCGACCCCGACTTATGCCCCTTCCAGTCGAACAACTCCTCCAGCACCTGAACCGCCTGGCCGCGCTCGGACGCCAGGTCGGGGTCGCGGTTCAGGATCAGGCGGGCGTCGTCGGCGGCGGCCAGCATCAGGGACCGGTGGCGGATCGGGTCGGCGAAGCGGTAGGCGGGGAAGCCGCTCTGTTTCAGGCCCAGCGGGTCGCCGCCGCCGCGCAGGCGGAAGTCTTCCTCGGCGATGACGAAGCCGTCCTCGGTGCGGCGCAGGGTTTCGAGCCGTTCCTTGGCGGTTTCGCCGAGAGCGCCGTCCTGGCCGCCGTACAGCAGGATGCAGGAGCTGGCCTTTGCGCCGCGGCCGACGCGACCGCGCAGCTGGTGCAACTGGGCCAGGCCGAAGCGATCGGCGTGCTCGATGACCATGATGGAGGCGTTGGGCACATCGACCCCGACCTCGACCACGGTGGTGGCGACCAGCAGGGGAATGCGGCCGTCGGCGAAGTCGGCCATGACGCCTTCGCGCTCGGCGCCCGGCATCTGGCCGTGGGCGAGGCCGACCTCGACGCCCAGCAGGCGGCGCAGGTCGTCGGCGCGGTCGACGGCGGCGGTGAGGTCTATGGCCTCGGATTCGGCGACGAGGGGGCAGATCCAATAGGCCTGTGCGCCGGCGTCCAGCGCCGTCTTCAGCCGGGTGGCGACCTCGCCGATGCGGGCCAGGGGGACGACGGCGGTTGTGACGGGGGTGCGGCCCGGCGGCTTCTCCATCAGGCGGCTGACCTCCAGCTCGCCGTACTGGGTCAGTTCCAGGGTGCGGGGGATGGGGGTGGCCGACATGGTCAGCAGGTGGACGGCGCCCAGGCGCGGATCGCCCTTGGCCTGGAGCCGCTGGCGCTCGCTGACGCCGAACCGGTGCTGTTCGTCGATGACGGCCAGGGCGAGGCGGTCGAAACGGACGGCGTCCTGGAACAGGGCGTGGGTGCCGATGGCGACCTGGACGTGACCGGAGGCCAGGGCAGCCAGTTTCTCGCGTCTCTGGCCGTTGGTGTCGCGGCCGGTCAGTAGGACGGAGGCGACGCCGGCCGCCTCCAGCAGGGGACCGAGCTTTTCATAATGCTGGCGGGCCAGGATTTCGGTCGGGGCCATCAGGGCGGACTGGAAACCGCTGGAGGCCGCGTCGGCCAGGGCCAGGGCGGCGACGGCGGTCTTGCCCGAACCGACGTCGCCCTGAAGCAGCCGGCCCATCTGTTTGCCGGAGGCCAGGTCGCGGCGGATTTCGGCGACGGCCTGGGCCTGGGCGCCCGTCAGGGTGAAG
>JBGTUK010000339.1:0-2062 GCA_041939225.1 Devosia sp. | reverse complement strand
AATCTGCCAGTTCGGTATAAAATGAAGCCTTACCCTGACGTTGGGATTTAGTGACGAACGTCAAACTGGGCTGCCACAGGCGGCTCGGCATTGGAAAATAACAATAATATCAATGCGCAATCCTGTTTTCGGGCCATCTGCGTTCACCCAGTGACCCCAGTAGAGAGTGTATGAATATGAAAGTAACAATTAAGACGCGGCTTTCGCTGACCTTGATGGCGCTGACGGCCATTATCGCCGGCTGGGCGTTGGCCGTCAGCGTCAGTTCGTCTTCCGGCCCTTCCCACATCAGCTTGGAAAGCTTCTGCGCGAGTGCGTCATCGACCTCATCGAAGACCGCCCGCGCCTCGGGAAAGGCATCTGCGAGATCCTTGCCCATTCCCACGGCCTGGCTGCCCTGACCGGGAAAGGTAAAGGCGATCGACATGGCGTTTCTCCCTGCGTTCTTTGCGCCAGCGTGTGGCGCAAGCGCGGCTACAGGTCAAGTGTCGCGCATTTGTCTGCAATCCGAAACTTCTTTGCCGGCCAAGGCAACCTCTGGCTTGGATGACAGTTTTATGACAACTAGATGTCACGCGCCCGCACAAGGAAACGTGGATTGAGCCGCATCGTCGACCCGGTCACTCCGGGCCTAACCGATACTTCGTCTTTCAACAGCCTGAACAGGCTGGCGCATGGTTTCGCCTATGTGGCAGCGATCGTGCTGGCGGCCGTGACGCTGACGTTCCTTATAGAAACGATCCTGCGTGGATCCGCAGGCGACGCCTTCGGTTTCATTACTGATCCGGCAAGGCCGGCACTGGCAACGATCGCCACAATCGCTCTTGTTCTGCTCGTGCTCGACGCTTTCACGCGTCGGAGTGGCCAGTCGGTGCTGTTGCTGGCTCCCCTGCTTCTGCTGCTGGCCTGGGTGGGCTCCCAGAAACGGTTCTATCTTGGCGACCCGCCCTATCCGACCGATTTCCTCTACGCGCGCCAGATCGTGGAACTGCTGCCCCTGATGGTCGCCGAGCGTCCCATCGCCGGGCTGCTAATCGTCGCCGGTACGATAGCCGCCGGGGCTGCGCTGGCGGCAATGTGGTTCCGGTCGCGGGTTTTCCCTATAACGAGCCCCGTGGGAAGAATCGTGCGGCTGGCCCTGGCCGTGCCTCTTCTCATCCTGTTTGCCATGCAGATGGACTATGCGCGCCATTCGCCGTTGCGCTCAGCCCTCAATATCGAGCCCATGATGTGGGACCAAGCGGCGAATTACCGTCACAACGGCCTCGTCATGGCTTTCGCCCTGAATGTGCCGATGGCCAATGTGAGCCCGCCGGCTGGATACGGTCCTGCCTCGGTGGATGCGATCCCGGCGCCGGCGCCCGTCGCTTACGCCTCGACGCGCAGGCCTGACATCGTCATGGTGATGAGCGAGTCGTTCTGGGACCCGACGCGGCTTCCAGGTGTGACCATCACGCCCGACCCGATTGCCGTTACACGCTCCATGCAGTCGGGCCACATCTTCTCCCCAGAGTTCGGCGGGATGACCGCCAATGTCGAATTCGAGGCGCTGACCGGCTTTTCCAACGCCTTCCTGCCTTATGGCAGCATCCCGTATCAGCAATATGTGCGTGGCGAGATGCCGTCGCTGGCAAGCTTTCTCTCGCAGAAGGGCTACGCCACGCTCGCCATGCATGCTTTCCAGAGCTGGTTCTGGAACCGTGGCAATGTTTACGAGGCCTTCGGCTTCGACCGTTTCCTGTCCGAAGAAAACATAGAGCCGCTTGAAAAGCGTGGTCGGCTGGCCTCCGACGCGGCGCTGACCGACTTGATCATCAAGGAAGTCGACGCCTCCGCTGACCCGATATTCGCATTCGCGGTGACCCTGCAGAACCACGGCCCCTATGAGCCGAACCGCTATCCGGACGACCGGGTCACGGTGAAAACCGGTGCAGGCGAGGCAGCGCGTGGCGCGATCGGCAGCTTCGCCGAAGGCATGATGGATTCGGACCGTTCGCTCGCCCGGCTTTATCCGAATCAGCCGGATACGTCCAGCTTTGGCTGCCGCCGCGGTCGGTTAATT
>JBGTUK010000338.1:0-2122 GCA_041939225.1 Devosia sp. | reverse complement strand
CCGGCCTCGATCGGGATGGCGGTGGCCATGCGTGATCTCAAGCAGCACCTGCGCGAGACCGGTGAGATCTCCGGCTACAATGCGAGCTTTCGTCCTGCGGACCGATCGGCTTTTCTGAGTGCCCTCGATACTTTGGGGCGTCGGGCCAAAACTCTGGCGAGTAAGTAAATCTTAAGGTCTTGCGAGGGGATTGTTAACCATAAATCGCGAAAAGTAGACCCACTTGATTTGGACGGGTGGGCTCAGTCTTGCGGTTGTTTTCAGCGCTTTTGTGTTCGGGCCTACTTGCTTTGACCTTGGCTGGCTGCGCCAAGCCAATCAGCCAAAATACTCTTGCCAACTCACCTTCCGCAAGCAGCGATGAGGTGATCACAGGTAGCGCAGCACGCAGCGCGTCGGCTCGGTTGGAACAGGCGATGCCGCGCCGAATATTCGGCACCAGACAGCTTGCTGGCCGAACGCTTGAAGTCGCTTCAACCACCGATATCATTTTGCGCCCGGGTGAAGTCATCCTGACTTTCGATGATGGTCCACGGCCGGGCAAGACGCAGAAAATTCTTGATGCGCTCGACCAATACGGCGTGAAGGGGACGTTCCTCATGCTCGGTTCAGCGGCCAAATCCAATCCGGCGCTGGCCCAGGAAGTTGCGCGGCGCGGCCATAGCGTGGGCAGCCACACCTTCGATCACAGCAATCTGGCCAATTTGCCTCGCCGAGCGGCGCTTGCTGAAATTGCTCGCGGGGAGGCAGCGGTTGCCGAAGCCCTAGGTGGGTCAGGGCAGCTGGCCCCGTTCTTCCGCTTCCCCTATCTGGCGCAAACCGGCTTTCTCCGGACCAGTCTTCTACACGGAGACATGGTGGTGCTGGATGTCGATATCGACAGCAAGGACTATTACAAGCAAAGTGCGCAGACCGTCGCCAATCGCACGCTGGATCGGCTGGAAGCGCGGGGCAGTGGCATCGTTCTATTCCACGACATACACCAGCGTACCGTCGACCTGCTCCCGGGCTTTCTGGCCGAGTTGGAGGCGCGCGGTTACTCGGTGGTCCGTCTGGTGCCCAAGGCAGACGGAGTGTTCGGCCGTAGCGTCATCACGGCAGACGCCAGTAGCCTGTAGCTAAGCCGGTTGGCTGAAGAGTAGTTCGGTAACAAACCTGTTGCGGAATTTTCCTTCCGGATCATGGCGCTTGGCGAGCTCGCGGAAGTCCGGAAGGCGTGGGAATGCAGCTTCAATCGTGGCAGCGGGCAGGGTGAAGAGCTTGGCCCAATGCGGACGCGGATTGAATGGGGTCAGGGCCGCTTCTACCGCCTTCACCGCAGCAAGTGTTGGCTTCCATTCTGGGTGCCAGGTGAAGTGAAAGCCAATTGTGTCCCGTTCATAGGCAGAACTGAGCCACAGCGCGTCGGCGGCCACCGAGCGGACTTCCGAGATGAACAATGCCTTTGAGAAATGCTCCTGGGCCGCGTGCAGTGCTGCGATGGCGGCGGGGGCATCGCTGCGCTTTACAAAGAACTCCGACTGCAGCTCCGCCCCCGCAGAGGCGGTGTTGCCAATGGCGAAGTGAAACAGCCGCTCGTGCCACGGACCGGCCACGCCGAACTGAGCGGTGCAATTGGTTCCATCCATATCAGGAATGGGGTGGCAGGCCTTTGTCGCTGCACGAGCTCCGAGCACGTCAGCCGGCGGTTCCCCGGCACTCGCCAGCGCCTTTACCCAGATCTGGTCAATGGCCGCGCCCTGCCAGCGGGTAAAAAGGCTGACGCTATAGGCACGGGACATCAGCGCATCGAAGTTGTCGATGACGGCCGATACCGGCAGGTCCAGATAGACGTTCTGGCGTATCTCGAAACTGGGAACGATATCCAGCGTCAGTTCACAGATGACCCCGAGCGCTCCGAGGCTGACGACGGCGCCGTCGAAATCGGCGTCTCCACGACTCAGACTCAGTGTTTCGCCCTTGGCCGTAACCAGCTTGACCCCGGAGACGGCGGCGGCAACATTCCCACATATAGCCGAATGACCCGAGACCGCCGGAGTCCGCCCCCGCAATCGCACCGAGAAACGTCCAATCCGTCAAGTTCTCTGCAAAAAAAGCGTCGTCAAACAAACGAACCGCTTCG
>JBGTUK010000337.1:0-2131 GCA_041939225.1 Devosia sp. | reverse complement strand
AGACGCGAATTTGAACCGGACAATTCTACCCCCGCGCTTCATTGCCAGACACCGCAAGCGGCTGACAGCAAAGCGAAATGATTCACCTGAAATCCGCCAGGGAGATCGAGAAAATTCGGGCCAGCTGCCGGATCGCGGCCGAGGCTATGGCCGAGGTGGTACAGGATGCGCGCCCCGGCGTCTGCCGCCCAATCGATGCCCAGCGCCAAGCCCAATCGGTAAAGGCCACGGCCGTTGTTGGACAAATGGTTTGAGGTGTCGTGGTCGCCGAAGTATTCCAGGTTTTCGAAAATCGCTTTGGCGTGGCGCGCCAGCAGCGCCGCCACAGGGTGGGACTGGTTCGTTTGCTGCGGCAGTCCAACCTGCTCGTCGTCCTCACCGCGCCGGTGATCTATTTCGGCTGGATCCCGTTCCTGCTGATGGATCTGTTCGTCACGACCTACCAGGGCGTGTGCTTCCCGATCTATGGCATCCCGAAGGTGCGACGCTCGGACTACCTCGTGTTCGATCGGGAAGACCTGCCCTATTTCAACGCCATCGAGATCGATGCCCTGCCAGATCAGCGCCCGCTGGTGTCCATGCGTGACAAGCGCATCAAGGCGGCGCATCCGGTGCGGGTGTATGACCTTGTTGGCAGCAATGACAGCCGCAAGCTCAAGAAGCTGTTCCGTTTTTCCAAGTGCGAATGGATCGAGGTCGTGGCCGACGCCAAGTCCGGGCAGCATCCGGTCGATGATGTCGCCGGCCAGCTGAACGCGGCGCTGGGGTATCAGCCGACCCGGTACCAGCTGGGTGAGGCGCCGCCGCCGGATGCATCCTGGGTCGATTACCTGGCCAAGAAATCACGCATGCTGGAGCCGGAATATTTCGGTCTGTCCGGCCCCTATGCGCTGTTGTGTCCCTCGGGCGAGGACGTGAAGGCGCAATTGCGCTGGCCGAAGGAGAAATGGGCGGCACTGGCCCACGAGCTGATGCAGGTCGGTATCACGCCGGCACTGGTTGGCGGACCGGACACCCGCGAGGTGGGCCGTTATGTCAGCCATGTCACTCCCGGTGCGCGCGACATCACCGGCAAGGCCAAGCTGCCGCAGCTGGCCGGCCTGGCCCGGCGCACGCGTTTTGTCTTCGCCGAGGATACGCCGCTGATGCATGCCCTCGTGGCCGCGGGCGCGCCGACCCTGGCGCTCTATTGCAATGTCGAGGATCCTGCCTATATCGCACCGCGCGGTTCCGCTCCGGTGATCCTCATGCACGCGCCGACCCTGGCGCAGGTCTCTCCGGCGGAAGCGATGCAAGCCATGAAATTCGCCGGTGGCTTTGCGGGTGCGCCCGAGGTCGCCTGACCGCGTCTCACACTTGCTTAATGTGTTCAATTCACCATAGTGCGCGCTTTCCCGCATGCTGACTGAGGATTTTTGCCCCTTGGGGGCTTGATCCAAAAGGCTTGCGGGAGGATTACTAGGCGACAGTTTGCCGGCCACAAGGGAGAAAAGGCCATAGCCCGTAGACCACACGTTGCGACACCGCCCAAGAAAGAAGGGCCACGCATCAACCGAGACATTCGTGTACCGCGAGTGCTTCTCATCGACGAGAACGGAGAAAAGCAGGGAATCATGCCGACTGATGCCGCGCTGGAAGCGGCCGAAGAGGTTGGCCTGGATCTGGTCGAGGTATCACCGAACGCTGATCCGCCCGTCTGCAAGATCGTCGATTACGGCAAGCTGAAGTATCAGGAACAGAAGAAGAAGGCTGAAGCCAAGAAGAAGCAGAAGACCGTCGAGATCAAGGAGATCAAGATGCGTCCGAACATTGATGTGCATGACTATGGTGTAAAGACCAAGGCCATGACGCGTTTCTTCGAGGCCGGCGACAAGGTCAAGGTGACCCTGCGTTTCCGGGGGCGTGAAATGGCGCACCAGAACCGCGGCATGGAAATCATGAACCGGGTCAAGGAAGACTTCGCAGAGACCGCCAAGGTCGAGTTCGAGCCGAAAATGGAAGGCCGTCTCATGGTCATGGTCATGGCCCCGCGCTAGGCGCTGCTTTCACCGATATTCACGAAAAGGGCCGCGTTTGCGGCCCTTTTTGTTTGTGAAATGTTTCTCCCCCACGGAGCGAGGCGAAGCGAGGG
>JBGTUK010000336.1:0-2138 GCA_041939225.1 Devosia sp. | reverse complement strand
GGTCTGATCAGAGAGCTTGCCGCTGTCCGCTGCTGCGATAGGTGCATTGGCGTTTTTGTTGCCTGCGGGGGCTGCAACGGGGCTCTGTCCCATCAATTCGGCCACTTCCGCTGCGTCCATGATCACTTCGGCCACATGGCCCGCGCCAAGGTCTCCGCGGAAGATGTGGGTTACCGGTTGGGTCGGGGTGTAGAGGAAAAAGCCATCCGCATCGGTCCGGGTCTCTCCCAATTTGGAACCGGCGGCGTCGAACACTTCGATCAGCAGGTCAACAGCCATATCACCATTGGAAAAGCCAACCTCGCCCTCGATATCTGAGCCAGAAGGGAAGACTGAAGAGATCACATTATGCGCCAGCGCGGGCAGGGGCGCAACCTGGCGGCGCTGAAAGCCGAGCTGGGTGGCGAAGCGCGCGGCGCGTTTCAGGCGCTGGCGGGGCTGAAGGCGGCCAAGGCGGAGATCGTGACGCCGGCTGCGGCAGCTTCAGATCAAAAAGCGGCGCCAGCGCTTGAGGGACAAGCGCGAGCAGCTATCAATACTATAGTCGTCGATCACAGCTCGTAGTCGGCCACGTGCCCGTTCATGGCCTTCAGGATCAAGTCCTTGTCGAGCCTATCCGACAGCAGGCTGGCGAAGTGGTAGACAAAGTCGCGCAGGTAGGCACCCCGCTTGAGGGCGATGCGCGCGACGTTCTTGCCCAGCAGCTGGCCGAGCGGGCGGGTGACCAGATCGGGGTCTTTGTCGCCATCGACGGCCATTTCGGCCACGATGCCAATGCCCAGCCCCAGGCGCACATAGGTCTTGATGACGTCCGAATCAATCGCCTCCAGCACGATGCGCGGCGCCAGGTTGCGTTGGGCAAAGGCGGTGTCGATGCGGGTGCGGCCGGTGAAGGAGGGGTGGTAGGTAATAAGTGGCTCCGCCGCAATGTCCTCCAGCGTCAGACGCTCTTTTTTTGCGAGCGCATGGGTGGCGGGCACGACCAGCACGTGTTGCCATTCGTAGCAGGGCAGGGTGACCAGGTCCGGATAGTCGGCGAGCGATTCGGTCGCCATGCCGATCTCGGCCACCTCGTCGATCACCATGCGCGCCAGCGCGGCGGCCCGGTCGGCGTCGACGCCGAAGGGCTTGGCCCCGCCGCCCATCCGCATCCCCGACCCCTTGAGGTCGAAATCCGGATTGACCCGCACGGCCAGGCGTGGCGTCTTGCCGATCGCCGCGCCGGCCGCGATCGCGCGGCGCGCCTCGCCTTCGGATTCCAGATTGATCGTCACGCCCGCGAAAATGGCGGCGGTCAGTTCGTCGGTGCGCTTGCCGGGTCCTGCAAAGCTGATGCGATCGGGCGCCATGTCCGCCTCCAGCGCTATTTCCAGCTCGCCGCCCGACGCGATGTCGAAGCCGTCGACCTGCACCGCCATGCGCGCGAGCAGGGGCGCGAAGGGATTGGCCTTGACCGCATAATGAAGGTCGATCGCTTCGGGCATGGCGGCGCGGAACCGCCGCACCTGCGCTTCCACGATTCCCATGTCATAGACGAAGAGCGGCGTGTCGCCCGCTTCGTCCACCAGGCTTTCCGCGCCGCATCCGCCGATCAGCAACATGCCCTCTTCGGCCGAAAACCAGGGCGGCACGGGTCCCATCGGCTTCATGCGCCATGCTCCTGGGCCAGCGCCACCCGGTCGATCTTGCCATTGGGATTGCGGGGAAATTCGGGAAGCACGATGATGTCCTTGGGCTGCATGAAATTGGGCAGTTCGCTTTTCAGATGCGTGGCGACAGCGTCGATGATCCCGCGATCGCCCCCGCGCAGCAACAGCCGCACCGCCTGCCCCAGCCGTTCGTCGCCGACGCCCAGCGCCACCGGCACATCCATGCCCAGCCGGTGGTTGGCATAGGCCATATACGTACACGACGGCATGAGCAGCGCGATATCGGCCGTTGGTGCCCCTTTGGCCGGGCGAACGAAGAACGGAACGCGATCCTCGCCGTGGTCAGTTCGCAAGCGAAAGGCGTAGATACCGCTGTCGAGATTAGTAGGCAAACACAGCTCTGCAGTGGTGGGCCAGCCGGCATCATACAAATCGTCACTATGAAAATGCACGGCGTCGTAGTGAGCGGGTTTTGCCGTCCATGCGTGG
>JBGTUK010000335.1:0-2157 GCA_041939225.1 Devosia sp. | reverse complement strand
GAGAAATGGGCTATGAATTCTGCTGCAACACAGCCGAACGGGGTCTTTAAGTCGGTATGCTCACTAGACTGTCCCGATCAATGCGGCTTGCTTGTGACAAAAAAAGACGGAAAAATCGTTAACATTCAGGGAGACCCCGACCACCCGGTCACATCAGGGAATATTTGCAACAATCGCCCACCGGCACGTGGGTGGCCTTGTAGAGCAGGATGTCGGCGGCCATCAGCGAGGGATAGGCGAACAGGCCGAGCGAGACATTCTCGGAGTTCTTGCCGGCCTTGTCTTTGAACTGGGTCATGCGGGCCATCCAGCCCATGCGCGCGACACAGTTGAACACCCAGGCCAATTCGGCGTGCTGGACCACCTGGGACTGGTTAAAGACGATGGAGCGCTTGGGATCGACTCCGGCGGCAATGAAGGCGGCGGCGACTTCGCGGGTGGCACGACGCAGGGCCTCGGGCTCCTGCCAGACGGTGATGGCATGCATGTCGACCACGCAATAGATGGTCTCATGCGTGTCCTGGAGCGGCACAAAACGGCGGATGGCGCCGAGATAATTGCCGAGGTGCAGATCGCCGGATGGCTGGATGCCGGAAAAGACGCGGGGGCTGAACGTCATGATGCCCTTCGATAACAGAAACGAAATCAGGCGCCCGTTCTATACGGGCAAGACGAAGAATGGAACCGTCACGCGCGGCGGCGCATGCGGCGCGCCAGCAGGCGCAGATCATGCGTGCCGCTGACATGGACAAGGGTGAAATAGACCGCGACGCCGAAGGTAATCAGCGCCGCGAGGACACCGGCCTGACGCCAGAGCGGGACACCGCTGGCCAGATGGGCGGCGCCCTCGGCCGCCAAGAGCCAGAGGGCCGTGCCCATGATCAGGCTGATCACGAGGATAGCCAATTGCGCCCGCCATTGCGGCCAGGTCAGGCGGAAATGGCCCCGCACGGCCAGCGTGGCCACAAGCAACATGACATTAAGCCAGGATGAGGCCGCGGTGGCGATGGCGATGCCGACATGGAGCAGGCTGGGAAACAGAGTGAGCGAGATGGCGATATTGGCGATCACGCTGATCCCGGCAAAAATGGTAGGGGTTAGCGTGTCCTCGCGGGCAAAAAAGCCCGGCTGTAAAACGCGGATCAACACATAGGCGGGCAGACCCGTGGCAAAGGCGACGAGCGCTTCGGCGGTCTGGGTGGTGGCGAGAGCATCGAAGGCGCCGCGCTCGAACAGCACGCGCACGATAGGCTCGGCTAGGGCCACCAGGGCTACCGCTGCGGGCATGGTGAGCAGCATGGAAACGAAGAGCGCCTGATCCTGGCTCTGCCGCGCCTCAAGCGTTCGCCCCCCTTTAAGATGGCGACTCAGCTCGGGCAGCAACACCGTGCCGATGGCGATGCCGATAATGCCAAGCGGGAGCTGATAGAGCCGGTCGGCATAGGAAAGGACGGAAATGGCGTTGTCGGCGCCCGAGGCGATGATGGTGCCCACGAATATATTGATCTGGGTGATGCCGCCGGCCAGGATCGCCGGCACCGCCAGCATCCAGAAGCGACGCACCTCCGGGTCGAGCCGCGGCAGGCGAAAAGCCGGGCGGAAGCCCGCCCGTTCGATCGCCACCCAGACCAGCACCAATTGCGCCACTCCGCCGGTCATGGTGGCGATGGCAACCCAGATGGTGGCCTCGGCTGGCGTCTGCACGAACCAGATGGCCAGAGGGACCAGCGCTGCAATGGTGACCAGGTTGAGCAGTACAGGCGCGAAAGCGGCTGCAAAGAATCGCCCCAGCGTGTTGAGAATGGCACCATAGGCGGCCATCAGCGACATGCAGGCGAGATAGGGGAACATGATCCGTGTCAGCAGCACGGTCAGCTCGAATTTTTCGGGGTCATCGGCAAAGCCGGGCACGAAGGCGGCCATGACCTGCGGCATGAAAATTTCGGCCAGCAGGGTGATGATGATAAGCATCACCACCAGCCAGCTCATGATGCGCGCGGCGAGCAGTTTTGCGCCCTCCTGCCCCTCACGCTCGAGGGCACCGGAGAACATGGGCACAAAGGCGGTATTGAAAGCGCCCTCGTCCAATGTCACCACTGGCGGCAATGCGCCCAGCCAGCGTTGCACCTCGGACAGCGCGGACAGATTCGCGCCACG
>JBGTUK010000334.1:0-2200 GCA_041939225.1 Devosia sp. | reverse complement strand
CTTGGATTTCGCGAAAGAATACGGAGAAAAGCTGCATAAGCGCCCCCGCCCCGGCCGATACCCGCCGCCATCGACATGGGAGAGATCGGGCACGCCCGGCGCCGAAGGAGCAACCGCCCCGGAAACTCTCAGGCCAACGGACCGCAGTTAGGTCAAACACTCTGGAAAGCAGGCTTAACCGCCTCTCCGAAGGAGCAACCGGCGCTCAGCCGGGAAATCTCTCAGGGCAAGGACAGAGGGGGCACGTATTTCCGCTTTGCAGCGGAGCATTGACGTGTCGCCTTTGAACCCGAGTGGTGCCCATGGCTGAAGCCAGTTCCGAAGATCTTTTGCGTACTCCGCTCTACGAGCGTCATGTGGCTGCCGGTGGCCGGATCGTGCCGTTCGGCGGTTATGCCCTGCCAGTGCAGTATCCCACCGGCATCATGGCCGAGCACAAGTGGACGCGCGAGCAGGCCGGTTTGTTCGATGTCAGCCATATGGGGCCAAGCTTTCTCACCCTCAAGAACCGCAGAGGCGATGCCCAGACCGATCATACCGCCGTCGCCGCGCTGATCGAACCGCTGATTTGCGGTGACATTGCCGGCCTCAAACCGGGTCAGGTTCGCTACACCTTATTGCTGAACGAAAACGGCGGCGCCCTTGACGACCTCATGGTGGCCCGTTCGCCCCGCTTTCCCGGCGCCCTCTACATCGTGGTCAATGCCGGCACAAAGGAAGCCGACTTTGCGCTTCTGGCGAAAGCTGCGGGAGAGAAGGCGGATCTTCAGCGCGTCGATGACAATGCGCTGCTGGCGCTCCAGGGGCCCGAAGCCGTCGGCGTGCTCGCTGCCCTGGTGCCGGGCGTCGTCGAACTTGGTTTCATGCAGTTTGGTGCATTCCAGTGGAACGACGAGGAACTCATCATTTCACGCTCCGGCTATACCGGCGAAGATGGCTTCGAAATCCTCTGCTCATCCGGAAACGCGCCCCGTCTATGGGACGAATTGCTGGCTGACCCACGCGTCAAGCCGATTGGTCTGGGCGCCCGCGACAGCCTGCGTCTGGAAGCTGGTTTGCCACTCTATGGCCATGACCTGAACGAAACCGTCTCCCCGATCGAAGCCGGTCTGGGTTTTGCCGTGTCCAAGCGTCGCCGCGAGTCCGCTGACTTTCCCGGCGCAACCCGCATACTTGCCGAGCGCGATGGCCACCTCACTCGCAAGCGGGTTGGTCTGATCGTCCAGGGGGCCCCAGCCCGTGAAGGCTCTGAAATTCTCAACGCTTCAGGCACGGCCATTGGCGTGGTGACCAGCGGCGGATTCGCTCCATCGCTCGGCAAAGCGATTGCCCTTGGCTTTGTTCCCCCCGACCACACTGCCATTGGCACGCAACTTCAGGTCTCGGTGCGCGGCCGCGCGCAGCCGGCCGAGGTCGTGCCCACGCCCTTCGTTCCCCATCGCTATTTCCGTAAGTCAGTCTGAGGCCCCTGCCATGACCACCAAATTCACCCCCGATCATGAATATATCCGCGTTGAAGGCACCACCGGTACTGTTGGCATCACCAGCTACGCCCAGGAGCAATTGGGCGACATTGTCTTTGTCGAGCTCCCCGAAGTGGGCAAAGTACTCAAGAAGGGGGACGAAGCCGCAGTCGTGGAATCAGTAAAGGCCGCTTCAGAGATCTATGCCCCGGTCTCGGGCACCATCACCGAGGTCAATGACGCGCTCAATGGCGAGCCGGGGCTGGTCAATGCTGACCCGGAAGCTGGCGGCTGGATGTTCAAGATCGAGGTCAGCGATGTCGGCGAACTCGACAAACTGCTCGATGCCGACGGCTATGCCGAACTGACCCTCTAAAAAGACCGGACGTCCATGCGCTACCTCCCCCACTCCGCCCATGAGCGCGCCGAGATGCTCGGCATTATCGGCGCCGCCGATATTGAGGCGCTATTTTCCGCCGTGCCGAAAACGGCGCTGAAATCGTTCAAGTTAGACCTGCCCGACCACAGCCCTGAATTCGTGGTCGAGGCGCATATGCGCGCTCTCGCGAACAAGAATCGGGTAGGCGGCGACGGCCCGTTCTTTGTCGGCGCCGGCGCCTATCGTCACCATGTGCCGGCCACGGTCGACCATCTGATCCAGCGCTCTGAATGGCTGACGGCCTACACGCCCTACCAGCCCGAAATCTCGCAGGGCACGCTGCAGATGCTGTTCGAAT
>JBGTUK010000333.1:0-2344 GCA_041939225.1 Devosia sp. | reverse complement strand
AGGTCAGGCCATCGGTGGAATATGTGCCTGTTGCCGTGGTGGTGATGCTCACATGGCTCACGCGCCCGGCCTCGATCTTCTTGATCGTGGCGCTCGAAAGCGGATCGGTCGACACCCAGTCGGCGTAGTCGACCTCGTATTCCCGACCGTCGAACTTCACCAGTTTGCTGGTATCAAAACCGGCTGGCATCTCGTCGGCAAAACTCTTCAGCACGAAGCCCGGCCCGACGGCAGCCAGAGCCGTTGCGCAGATGGCGCCCAGCGTCATGCCCATCAGCATTTGGCGTGTCGGCAGGTTCATGGCAGGCGCTCCGGACTGTTCCACTTCGGCACACTTGGCTTAACGAAGCAGTAACCATGAAGTGCCGGGCCCGCACCGTCATACTTAATTTATGGTTAATGTGCACAGACCGGTCAGGCTAGAGAAATATCGCGGCTGATCTGTTCGAAAGCCCCAATAAAACGCTCATGCGCCTGCTGGGTTGGCCAGGGGCGGATGAGTTTGTCGAAGGCCTCTACGTCGAAGGCAGACTGATTGGGAACGCCGAACAGGCGTCGAGCCTCGGGCGGGTCGAAGCCTGCCAGATTGGTCGCTTCGAAGAACGCTGCTTCCTGGTCCGCTTTCTTCACCAGCTTGTTCACCGCCGCCGGCATGGTCGCGGGCAGCGAAAAACGCAGAAAGATAGCGGCCAGCAGGCCCTTTTCGACATCTTTGTAGCTGCCGCCGATTACCGCCTTGAAGGGTGAGATGATGTCACCCACCACATATTCGGGCGCGTCATGCAACAGGCACTGCATCTGCGCCACCGGGTCGGCCTCAGGGTTGGCAGCACGGAACAGTTCGAGCACCAGCACTGAATGCTGCGCCACTGAAAAGGGATAATCCCCGATCGTCTGCCCATTCCATCGCGCCACACGCGCCAGGCCATGGGCAATGTCAGACAGCTCCACATCAACCGGCGAGGGGTCGAGAATGTCGAGACGACGCCCGGACAGCATACGCTGCCAGGCACGAGTGCTTTGGCGGGACATCGGCATCAGACGAGCTAGTGGACTGGTTCCACCAGCTTTAGCAGATCAGCGCGATTCGAGAATGGTGGCTACTCGTCTTCGGAAACAGCTCCGCCAAGAGCATACGTGGCCCAAACCGGCAAGGCGATGTCGACTGGCTTGCCGTCCACCCTCACCGCAGCGGGATCTGTGATCCGGTCCAGCCGAACGATGGCAACTGCCATGCCGTCAACAACCTGGCCGATGCTTCCCGCTTCCTTGCTCCCAGCGACAAGGGCGCTGCCAGTCGGCGACTCTACGTCTGAAACGATGATGGGACGGCGGCGCGCCGTGCCGCGATGCTTCATGCGCGACACCACTTCCTGACCGACATAGCACCCCTTGGCGAAGTCTATGCCATCGAGAATGTCCATGCCGATATCGTGGGCGAAAACGTCATTGGCGGGAAAGTCATTGCCCTGGGTGAGCAGGCCAGCAGCGATACGGGCGATTTGGAATGCCCCGTCATCCGTGAACCAGTTCTCCGTCTCGGACAGCGGCGCGATGACCTGCCAGCCCAAATGAACCGGACCCCGCCTATCGGCAAAGGCACCATCCATCGCTTCGGCTGAATAGCCGACATGATGGGTCATCCTGCAATCCTCGATCTCGACCTTGGCGCGCAGCTTGTACATGCGCATGCGTTTGAAGAAATCGTCGGCCACGCTCTCATGCACATCGACCCAGATCGCCCCGTCTGACCAGCAGGCGAGCCCCTCCGCCAGGATTTTGCCCTGCGGTGAGAGCAGGGCCCACCAATGCGCCAGCCTGTCTGCGCTATCAGGCATGATCCCTGTAACCACGTCATTGAGCAGACGATGCGCTTCGGGGCCGGAAAAGCGGAACAGTGCGCGGTCTGCGCGCAGATGGATGGTCATGAGACTTGCCTCGTCGGACGCCCGTGTTAAACCGACCCGAAACATGGACCAGCGGCGGGATGAAAGACATGGCGCAGTACGACACGATTTTCAAGAATGCCACCGTGGTCAATCAGGATGGGGAGGGCTTGGCCGATATCGCGGTCAAGGACGGCAAAGTTGTCGCGCTCGGCTCCGTCGAGGGCAGCGCGGCGGAAACGGTAGACTGCAAGGGCCTGCACATCCTGCCCGGCGTCATCGACACCCAGGTGCATTTCCGTGAGCCTGGCCTGACCCACAAGGAGGACCTTGAGAGCGGTTCGCTGGGCGCTGTCATGGGCGGGGTGACGGGGGTGTTCGAAATGCCCAATACCAATCCGCTGACTACAACCCGCGAAACCTTCGAGGCCAAGATCGCCGCCGGCACCAATCGCATG
>JBGTUK010000332.1:0-2360 GCA_041939225.1 Devosia sp. | reverse complement strand
GTTTTGCGACAATGCGGAGGGCGACATTGATACACTCAGTAATCGGATCAAGCAGATCCGGACCTGGACCTTTGTCGCCAATCGTAAAAACTGGCTTGAAGACCCTACCTATTGGCGCGAAAAGACGCGAGACATTGAGGACCGCCTGAGTGACGCTCTGCACGAGCGGCTCACCCAGCGCTTCGTGGACCGGCGCACCAGCGTGTTGCTCCGCCATCTGAAAGACAAACGTATGGTATCTCCCGAAATCAATGAGCGCGGCGAAGTGCGGCTGGAAGGCCACCTCATCGGCACGCTCGAAGGCTTCCGTTTCACCCTGGCCCGCAATGATGGCGATACAGACGCCAAGGGATTGCGCGGCGCAGCCGATTCAGTGGTCGCCCCCGAGATACACAATCGTGCCGAGAGATTGGCCGGTTCGCCAAATGAAGAATTCGTGTTGGCCACCGATGGCCGCCTGCGCTGGCGCGGCGAAGTGGTGGCTGAACTGGCCGAAGGCGACAGCCTTTATCGCCCCCGCATCCTGCTGCTGGCCGATGAGACGCTGACAGGACCGGATCTGGAAAAGGTACAGGACCGCCTTTCGCTCTGGCTGCGTCACCATATCAATACTGTGCTTGAACAGGTCATGGCGCTCGAAGCGCCGGCTGATCTGGAGGGCAGCGCGCGGGGACTGGCCTATCAGCTCTTCGAGCATATCGGTTTGTTGCCGCGTGCTATGGTGGCCGATGAGGTCAAGGGGCTGGATCAGGATGTGCGCGGCAAGCTGCGCAAGCTTGGCATCAAGTTCGGTGCCTACCACATCTATCTGCCGCTTTCCCTGAAGCCCGCGCCGCGTGAGCTGGCGCTGATCCTGTTTGCGCTGAAAAATGGTGGTGTGCGCCAGCCGGGTGTCACCGATATTCCCCATATCGTGCTCTCGGGCCGAACCTCTTTTGTGGTCGACCCCGAAGTCGATACGCGGCTTTATGAAATTGCCGGTTTCAAGGTGGCCGGCAGCCGGGCGGTGCGTGTCGACATTCTCGAGCGTCTGGCCGACATCATCCGGCCGCTGGTGGCACTGGATGCTGGCCGTCCCTATCAGGGCGAATTGCCCGCTGGTGCTGCCGAAGGCAACGGTTTCCGCGTCACGGTAGAAATGACGAGCCTGTTGGGCTGCTCGGGCGATGATTTCTCCTCCATCCTGTCATCCTTGGGCTATCGAGTCCGCCGCACACCAAAGGTGGTCGAAACGCCGGCGCCGGCTGAGGCTTCCGAAACCACCGAAGCACTTGAACAGGTGCTGGAGGATAGTGCCGTCAATGCGGAACCGTCTGAAGACGCTGCCGCAGCCGACACAACCGAAACCCCTGTGGTCGCAGAGCCGAGGGAAGGCGCCGTGCTGGATGCCGCACCTGCTGAGACTGCCGCAGAGCCGGCCGCTCCGGCTGAACCGGAGTTTGACGAGGTCTGGTTCCCCGGCGGTCGGCGTCACAATGACAACAATCATCGCGGGCGTCAGCGCCGTGAGGGGGACGCTGAGGGCCAGCGCTCGAATAATCGCCCGCGTCATGGCAAGGGGCCGCGCCGACCCGAGGGCGCAGGCCAGCAGCCGCGCCCCAATGGCAAGGGTCGTCCTGACAAGGCGGAACGGGGCGAGCGGAAGGATCGCCGTCCGCCCCGTGAGGATCGCAAGCCGGTATTCGATCCGGACAGCCCGTTCGCGGCGCTGGCGGCCCTACGCGACAAGTCGGAGTAGCAGTTGGCAGGGTTGGAGCAGGTACCGCTCCGCAAGGAGCGGCTCGACCGCTTCCTGTTCTTTTCGCGCGCCGTCAAATCGCGCACCCTGGCGCAGAAGATCATTGAAAGCGGCGCTATTCGCGTCAATTCGGAAAAGACCGAGCGTACCGATCTCAAGGTCGGGGCGGGCGATGTGCTGACCATGTCATTGCACAACCGTATTGTGGTCTGGCGCATTCTCGATTGCGGCACGCGGCGGGGCCCAGCCAGCGAGGCGCAGGGGCTTTACGAAGATATTTCCCCGCCGCCAGTGCCCAGGGCAGAACTGTCGCCATATGACGCGGCGATAGCGGAAAGACCGGCCGGAGCGGGACGTCCGACCAAGAAAGAGCGGCGCGAGACGGATCGATTGCGCGGTGGCGATGTCGATTAGGCAAGTCTTTCCCTTAGCCTGCGCCATGCGCCAAACCGTCCCTCCGGACGGCCTTGCGATGCGCAAGAAAACGGTTTAGCACCAAACCCGTTGAGACAGGCGGGCTGACCTGCCCCAGGGATCGGGCCGCAACGAGATGGGATCGCCTCCTAGATGACTTATATCGTCACCGACAATTGCATTGCCTGCAAATGTACCGACTGCGTGG
>JBGTUK010000331.1:0-2385 GCA_041939225.1 Devosia sp. | reverse complement strand
ATGACCTTGTCGAGCTTATAGAGCGTCAGATTGATGCGGTGGTCAGTGACGCGCCCCTGCGGGAAATTATAGGTGCGGATGCGCTCTGATCGGTCGCCCGAACCCACCTGCCCCTTGCGCTCGGCCGAACGGGCATTATCTCGCTCTTCGCGCTGCATTTCATAGAGCCGCGAGCGCAACACGATCATCGCCTGGGCCCGGTTCTGGTGCTGTGACTTCATGGCCGAGGTCACCACAAGCCCGGTCGGGATATGTGTGATGCGCACCGCCGAGTCGGTGGTATTCACGTGCTGCCCGCCGGCGCCCGAGGCGCGCATCGTATCGACACGAATATCCTCATTGCGGATTTCGATGTCGATGTCTTCAACTTCGGGCAGCACCGCCACGGTCGCCGCCGAGGTGTGAATACGGCCCGAGCCCTCGGTCGCAGGCACTCGCTGCACCCGATGCACACCACTTTCATATTTCATCCGGGCATAGACGCCCTTGCCCGACACATTGGCGATAATTTCCTTAAAGCCTCCCATTTCGCCGGGGCTCTCTTCCATCACCGTCACTTTCCAACCATGTGCCGACGCGTAGCGCTCATACATGCGGAACAGATCACCGGCGAACAGCGCCGCTTCATCGCCGCCCGTACCGCCTCGGATTTCCAGGATGATGGATTTCTCGTCCGCCTCGTCCTTGGGCAGCAGCATGATGCGGATCGAGTGCTCTAGTTGCTCGATGGTCTCATCGAGCGCCTCGATCTCCATCTCGGCCATTTCGGCCAGTTCCTTGTCGCCACTCTTGAGCAGCGTTTCGGCCTCGGCGTAATCCTTCTGAGCCTTTTTGTAGGCCGTGATCTGCCCCACGATTTCGGAAAGGTCCGAGTGCTCCTTGGACAGCTTGGCCAGCTCATCGGGGCTCGCGCCTCCGCTGAGCGCGGCTTCAATATACTGAAACCGCGTTTCGAGAGCGTCGAGCTTGTCCTGGGGCAGGTTGGGCATTCTTGGTCTTTCAGCGTGGCAACCGCGTTCTTGTTTGTCATCCCGCCGCAGACCGGAATCCATCTTGAGAACGGTCGCGCTGGTATCTCTCAAGATGCGCCCCGGTCGGTAGCCGCGGCGACACGCCGGGGTGTAATGACCCCGGGCCGCAACATCAAGCGGCCAATGCCGCCCCTACCCCATGGGCAGGTTCTGCTTATCCGCCCATTCGGTCAGCAAATTGCGCACCGAATGGCCATTGGCCCCAACACTGAGCGCCTCGGAGATGGCGGCCTTGACCGGCTCAAGTTCGAGATTGAGGATCATCTCCTTGATCGGACCGATCGAAGCAGGGCCCATGGACAGCCGCGTCATGCCAATGGCCATCAGCGCCAGCGCCTCCATTGGCTTGCCAGCCAGTTCGCCACACATCGTGACAGGCTTGTTGTGCCGCGCCGCCGCATCGACCACCAGCCGAAGGGCCCGCAGCCGAGGCAGAGCAATCGGGTCATAGGCTTTTGAGACACGCGGATTGGCCCGATCGGCCGCTGTCAGGAACTGCACCAGATCGTTCGAGCCAATGGAGACAAAATCGCTTTCGGGCATGATCTGGTCGAGCTCGAACAGCAATGACGGCACTTCCACCATCGCCCCGATCTCGACCTTTTCAGGCACGGCTTGACCGGCACGCTTGAGCCGGTCCATTTCCTTGCACAGCACTTGCTTGGTCTGCCGAAACTCGAAGGTTTCGGTGACCATGGGCACCAGGATCTTGAGCGGACGGCCCCGCGCGGCCAGCAGCAGCGCCCGGATCTGGGTGCGCAGCAGCCCGGGACGATCGAGCCCAAGCCGGATCGAACGATAGCCCATGGCCGGGTTCTCCTCGGCCGCAGAGCGCAGATAGGGCACCACCTTGTCGCCGCCAATATCCAGCAAGCGGAACACCACCGGTCGATCCCCGGCGATTTCCATCGCCTCAGCATAAAGGTCGACCTGCTCCTGCAAACGCGGCAGGCGGCTCGCGATCATGAACTGCAACTCGGTCCGGAACAGCCCCACCCCGGTCGCGCCGGTATCATCTAGCATGGGCAGGTCCGCCACGAGGCCCGAATTGTGCAACAGCGTGATCTCTACGCCATCCTTGGTAACGCTCGGCCTGTCCTTGAGGGCGGCATAATGCGCGCGCCGCCGCGCCGAGATCCGGACCTTGTCGATATATGTCTGCTCGACATCGGGCGTGGGCCGCAAATGCACCTGGCCCAAGGGACCATCGAGAATGATGTCGTCGCCACCTTCGCACATCGAAACGATCGATTGCGCCTGCCCCACGGCCACAATTCCGAGCGAGCGCGCCACAATGGCCACGTGCGCCGTGGCCCCGCCCTCTTCGAGCACCACGCCGCGCAGTTTTTTGCGA
>JBGTUK010000330.1:0-2404 GCA_041939225.1 Devosia sp. | reverse complement strand
CTGGCGTCCGTGGCCAGTTGCACGCCCACCGCGAGCAGGGCGCCCACCACGATGACCGAGGAAATCGCGTTGGTGACGCTCATCAACGGGGTGTGCAGTGCCGGGGTGACGCTCCAGACCACGAAATAGCCCACGAAGATCGCCAGCACGAAAATGGCGAGGCGGAAGGTGAAGGGGTCGATGGCACCGCCGATGGCTCCATGGGCCACGGCCGCAGCGTTGGCGACAGTTTCTGCTGTAGCGTCCATTTACTTGTCTCCTCCGTCGGTGGCGGCAGGTTTGTCAGCAGCGGGCTTCTTGGCTGCTGGCTTTCGGGCAGCCGGTTTTTTGGCGGCTGGTTTCTTTGACGTGGGTGCTTTGGCCGCTGCCTCGGTCTGCGGGCCCGCGTCGGCGGCCGCGGCTTTCGCGACGGGCTTGCGGGCCGTTGACTTACGCGGGGCCGGCTTGTCAGCCGAGGGCTGGCCGGCTTCGGCCTTGGGTGCTGCGGCCGCCTTGCTGGCTGAGGCCTTGCTGGCAGAGGTCTTGCGTGTCGCTGGCTTTTTCGCAGCGGGCTTCTTGGCTGGCGCGGGCCTGGCCTCTGTGGCGCTTGCCGGGTCAGTCTTGGGCGCGGCGAAATTCGGGTGCACGACGGCGCCTTCCCGGGTCAGCACAGTGGCCTTGACCAGCTCGTCGTCCCAGTTGATGGCGAGTTTCTTTTCCTTGGCATCGATCAGCGTGGTGATGAAGGCCAGGAGATTGCGCGCATAGAGCTGGCTGGCGGTGGTGGGGATGTGCCCGGGCAGATTGGTATAGCCGATGATGGTTACGCCATTATGGGTGATAACCTGGCCCGGCTGTGTCAGCTCGACATTGCCGCCGCGTTCGGCTGCAAGATCGACAATCACCGAACCCGGAGCCATGGATTCAACCATGGCTTTGGTCACCAGCTTGGGCGCCGGGCGCCCAGGGATCAGTGCGGTGGTGACGACGATGTCCTGCTTGGAGATATGTCCGGCGACCAGTTCGGCCTGTGCCGCCTGTTCGTCCTTGGTCAGCTCGCGGGCATAGCCGCCGGTGCCCGAGGCGTCCTTGAGAGCCTCGGTCATGATGAATTTGCCGCCCAGGGATTCCACCTGCTCGCCGGCTGCAGCGCGCACGTCGGTGGCCGACACTACGGCGCCGAGGCGCTTGGCGGTGGCGATGGCCTGCAGACCCGCCACGCCCGCACCCATCACGAAGGCCTTGGCTGGACGGACGGTGCCAGCTGCAGTCATCATCATGGGCATGGCCCGGTCGAAGACGGCTGCCGCCTCGATGACTGCCTGATAGCCGGCCAGGTTGGCCTGGGAAGAGAGGATATCCATGACCTGCGCGCGGGTGATGCGCGGCATGAATTCCATGGTCATGGCCACTACGCCCGCCTTGGCGAGTGCGGCGACGTCCTTTTCATTGCCATAAGGGTCGAGCGCGCCGATCAACAGGGCCTCGGTGTTGACACCCTTGAGTTCGGCGGCGGACGGACGGCGCACGCAGAGCACGATATCGGCACCCTTGAGGGTGGCGGCGGGTGTGGCGCCGATGGCAGCGCCTGCATCCTTGAACTGACCGTCGGAAATGCGCGAGCCGGTGCCTGCTCCCTCCTCGACGGCGACCTCGGCGCCCAGGGCGATGAATTTGGCGACGGTTTCGGGTGTTGCCGCGACGCGGCTTTCACCTTCGAACCGTTCGCGCAAAACGGCAATCTTCATGGGAAACTCTCCTGCCCACCTGCCCGGGGGCAGGCGCGTTTCGTGTGCCTGCGGATTATTCTGCGATCAGGGATTGATCACGAAATAGAGGATGATCATCAGCACCGCCGTGCCATACACGGACCACTTCACTGCGGTAATGAAGCCGTTGTAGGTCTTTTCGTGCTCGGCGTAGTCCATGCCTGATTCCAGTACCGGCTCGGGGTGGTGTTCGGGGCGGGTTTTGGCCATTGGGTCCTCGAAAGTATAGTCGTCTATTCGTGTTACGCCGAAAGTCCCACTCAGGGCGCGGTGGCTTCCAGCTCGTCGATTAACCGCTCGATCATGGACAGGCCGAGCGACCAGAATTGGGGATCTTTGGCATCGAGCCCGAAAGGCGCGAGAAGTTCGGAATGATGCTTGCTGCCCCCGGCCTTGAGAAGCTCGAAATAGCGCTCCGCAAAGCCTTCACTGGCCTTCTCATACTGTGCGTAAAGCGAGTTCACAAGGCAGTCGCCAAAGGCATAGGCATAGACGTAGAAAGGCGAGTGAATGAAATGGGGGATGTAAGCCCAGAAGGTTTCATAGCCTTCATTGGCGATAATGCCGTCTCCCAGTGACTCAGCCTGCACTTCGAGCCAGAGCGCGTTGATCTCCTCAGTGCGTAATTCGCCATTGCGGCGGGCGGTGTGCACCTT
>JBGTUK010000329.1:0-2428 GCA_041939225.1 Devosia sp. | reverse complement strand
GGAAACGCTTCGAGCTGACGATGAGTCTCTCATACCGAAAAAGACGATCGATCTGTGCAAAGCGATGGATCGCCAGCGGCCAGACAATCGCCGGGTTCAAACGGCATCCAGGGCGTATCTCGAATTGGAACGACTTCAACACCTGCGTCAACCAATTCGGCCCAAACGCTGCGCAAGCCTTCTGCCATTTTGTTTTCATCTACATACGAGTAGCGGGATTGGCTCGTAAACAGGGTGTCGACGCCAAGTTCCTTGATCCGATCGACGACGTTTTCCCGCCATTCACCGCAGGACGTATATGGTTTTCCTTGCGTCCGCACCTCAACACGGCTGAATGCGCAAGCGGATTTCGTAAATGTCAAAAGCTTGGCCCCACTGGCCTTTGCGACCCGATCCAACGCTGGCACCCAGTGCGCAGCATGAGAATCTCCCGTGATGGCCATGATGGTCTCGCCATCTGGATCACCAAGTGTGCAGCTAATCGGCTCGACATCAGTCTGGTTTTGATGACATTTCTCTGCATATACGATCGGCAGGTCGCGCTTCAGCGCTGCCAGCGACGGGATCGCGTCCACGCCCTCCGGCACCGGCGCTGATGCTAGCAAAGCAGCCGGCCCAGGGTAGCGCGCGTCCGCCATATCTACGTGGATGGCGGCCTGCGAGACGATGGAATACTGCAGGGCACCGGCAGCTGCAACGCAGCCCACGATAGAGGCGAGGCCATAGGCAAGCGGCTTCCACTCGCCATTGGTCTGTCCGTGCCGATAGCGCTGTTCGATATATTCGTAGCACAGATGCGAAAGGACAAGCGTAAGCGCAAGCAGGCCGAGGCCATCCATCAAACCGACAGTCTCAGTGCCCACAGTGTAGAAGACGACCAGCGGCCAGTGCCAAAGATAGATCGAATAGGACCGGTCACCGATCCACGTCAGCCATTGTGCATTCAGCCCCCGGAAGAAGCCGAGCCGCACGTCGCCCGACACGATGAGGAGCGCAGTACCGATAGTCGGCGCAAGTGCCGCAGTCCCCGGAAAAGGCGTTGCCGGGGAGTAAGCAAATGCAGACCAGACAATGGCAGCAAGCCCCACGAGTGCCATGCCGGCACGGAGGAGTTGGGAATCGACGCGGACACGATGGATCGTCAAAGCCAGCAGCCCACCCAACGCCAGTTCCCACATGCGGGTATGGGTGACGAAATAGGCCTGGGCGGGCTCACGCGCGGTCAGGAGCACGGAAGTCGCAAGCGACGCGACAAATATAAAGCTCAGCGCGACGACGAAGGTGCGCCGCAGCGAAAGATCGAACCGCCGCGAAAGGTAAATCGCTCCAATCATCACCAGCGGCCAGACGAAATAGAACTGCTCCTCGATCGACAGAGACCAGTAATGCTGAACCGGGCTGGCCGCGTTTTCGGCTCCCAGGTAATCTACCGAGAGCCAGGCGAGCATCCAGTTCTGGACATAGAGAGCGCTTGCGGCGATCTGCCTCGCGGTTTCTTCCCATCGGGCCTCCGGCAGAAAAACGAACATGCCGGCGAATGTTGCCGCCAAGACCGCCGTTGCAGCCGGGAGCAGCCGACGGGCACGACGCGCATAGAAATCGAGCAACGAGATGCGCCTATCGCGCAACGCCGCACGAACCAGAAGGCCGGTGATGAGATAGCCGGAAATGACGAAGAACACGTCCACGCCCACATAGCCGCCAGGCAGGGCAGACGGCCATATGTGGAAGATCAACACAAGGCCGACGGCGACGGCGCGCAGTCCTTGAATTTCCGGAAGTAAGGCGCGTTTGTGCTGCATGTGCAATGTCATTCCCGTTCGGTCGGCAGGTCCTTGCGATAGGCAAATGGCCAAGTCAAGGCGCAGACCGGTCACTTCAAGCGCAGTTTATCCACGCGTCGGGAATACCCCGTACTCTCTTGCCGGTCGCTCAAGATAAGGAACCCGGCCCGTGGAACAAACTCCCAATCTTCTATTGCCCTATATCATGCCCTCCCAGGCGCAGAAGCATGTTACCCACAACGAGGCGATACGCACACTGGACGCGCTGGTGGCGACCATCGGCCAGTGGAGCTCCTGGCTCTGGATCGGCGTGCTGATTGTGGTGCTGATCAACGTGTTTTCCCGTTATGCCCTGTCCCAGGGGTCGATTGCCCTGGAAGAGCTGTCCTGGCATCTGTTTGGAACCGCCACCCTGCTGACCCTGGGTTACGCCGTGGTGCGTGATGACCATGTGCGGGTGGACGTGCTCCGGGAAAAATTCTCGCCCCGCAGCCAGGCCGTGGTCGAGCTGCTGTGCATTGTGATTCTGGCGCTGCCGGTTGTGGCGCTGATGATTGAGGTTCTGGTGCCTTACGCCTGGAAAGCCTGGGTTTACGATGAGCGTTCCCAGGCCCCGAGCGGGCTGCCGTACCGGTTCATTTTCA
>JBGTUK010000328.1:0-2475 GCA_041939225.1 Devosia sp. | reverse complement strand
AGGGTTAAGAAAAGCAAGTGAGGAGGTGAAGAAGACAATAGGCGCGAACTGCGAGGAGTATGTGCATCAGCAGCTGGAAATGGGGGAACGGTTCGCCCCCGCGATAGGCGGGAGTACGACGCACTTGCGCAGACGGCTGCGACAAGCAGCAGCAATGCAAAGAGGATTCGGCCCGGCGAAGCGTGCGCCGCGAAACGCTTTTTTTCGGCGAATCATATCGGGCTTACTCGGCAATCCAATCTGCGCGAACCGATCCAATTCGTCTCAAATCCGAATAGATGCGGGTAACGATCTCTCCATGCGCGGCCGGCGAGATCCCCTGATAATCCGGAGTTTGGCAACATTCCCAAAGCAGTTTGACCGCATCGTGGCCGCGCGCCAGGGCCCCGGCTTCATTGCGCATGAGAAATTCGAGCGCATGCTGATCGGTTGCAATCGGCACGCGGGTCAGTGTCCGGTCCTGCGGCACCACTTCAAGCGAATTGCGCAACGCCTCGACCGAGCTGAAGTTGAGGTCTGAATTGCGCCACTGCACCTGCTTGATTGGCTGGAAATCATGGGTTTCCAGTGCCACCACCAGCTCTTCGTCAAACCCTTCGGTGCCCCCGGTAACGCCAAAGCTTCCGTTGTGCTTGTGGCGCCCGGCGCGACCGGCAATCTGCCCCAGTTCGGATGGCGTCAGCGGCCGGCTCTGGTGCCCGTCGAACTTGCTGTCATCAGCAAAGGCAACATGGTGGATGTCGAGGTTGAGCCCCATGCCGATGGCATCTGTAGCGACCAGAAAGTCCACATCGCCATTCTGATATAGCTCGACCTGGGCATTGCGCGTCCGGGGACTGAGCGCGCCCATGACAACCGCCGCGCCACCGCGTTCGCGCCGAATCAGCTCGGCGATGGCATAGACCTGCCGCGCCGAGAACGCGACAATCGCCGAGCGCGCCGGCTGACGCGACAGTTTCTTCGACCCTGCATAGGTAAGCTGGGAAAACCGGGGGCGGTCGATGATCTCGGCATGCGGGATCAGTTTCTTGACCACCCCCGCCATGGTCGCCGACCCCAGCAGCAGCGTTTCATGCAGACCGCGCGCCTTGAGGATCCGGTCGGTGAACACATGACCGCGGTCGAAATCGATGGCGGTCTGGATCTCATCCACCGCCACGCAGTCGACATGGATGTCCATCGGCATGGCTTCCACCGTCGCCACCCAATAGCGCGGCTTGGCCGGCACGATGCGCTCTTCACCGGTAATCAGCGCAACAGCCTGCTCGCCCACCCGCTCGACGATCCGCTGATAGACCTCGCGCGCGAGCAGCCGCAAGGGCAGGCCGATCATCCCCGTGGGATGGGCCAGCATGCGCTCGATGGCGAAATAGGTCTTGCCGGTATTGGTCGGGCCAAGGATCGCCTTGACCGAATGGGAAGGGGAAAAGCTCATCGCCCCCTATGTAGGCGGTCCCAGCTCCGCTTGCGAGAGGCATGGCGCACTTGTCCCAGCAAAGGACAGATTTGTCATGAATTTGTCACGCCTCTTCACCGACAGAACGGAGACGGAACGAAACAGAACCGAATCGGCGCGACTCAGTGAGTCTGCCTTTGTTCACGGCTAGATATGGTGGCATCCATACACGATTCCACACTAAAGCTGGAGCGCTTGGCGTTTTTGGATCGCGACCAAGGCCAATCCGGCCCGAAATCCGTTCAACTTGCTTAGCCAAGAGTTAACCGGAGACAAAATCGGCCATTCCTGAATGAAGCGTAAACGCTTGTTCTTCCGATATTTTTTCCATCTTCACGACGACACGCCCATAAGTCTTGGGCTTTTGGGCACAAGCTTGAGGAAAATTCGAGTTGACGTATCGGGATGGGACAGCGGCCACTGACACAGCCTGTCACGACGCAGGCGCATACAAGCTCATATCAACCACCTTTGAGATCTCCCGGATGTCCGCATTTGATCCCGCGATGATTCCCGATCCGCTCTCGCAATATTTCGAGCGCACTGACCCTTTCCACGCGGCGGCCCTGTTTGCGCCCAATGCTTCGGTTCACGACGAAGGCGAGTGGCACCGCGGGCAAGCAGCCATCGCGCTCTGGCTGCGTAGCGTCGAGGAGCGCTATCGCCCGCGCTATCAATTGCAGCATGTCGAAGCAGACAAGGACCGCACGATCGTCACCTTCGAAGTCTCGGGCACCTTCCCGGGCAGCCCGGCCGTGCTGCGTCAGGCACTCACCTTCGACTCCCAGCAGCGCATAGCGAGCTTGGAAACACTCTGACTGTGCCATCACGGCACAAAGCGGCTTGGTGCATCCGGCCTGCCTTAAGGTCTGGTCCAAACGGGGAACGAACAGGGGCAGAATCGGGCCGGAATCACCGCTACCACTTTGTTCTCCACCATATCTGGTGGGCTGGTGAAACAGGCCCTACAAGACAAGCCAACTTACGACAAGATGAGCACAAATTCCGTTCATGTGCGT
>JBGTUK010000327.1:0-2486 GCA_041939225.1 Devosia sp. | reverse complement strand
CGCGCCGCCCGAATTGCCCGGATTGATGGCCGCGTCTGTCTGAATGAAGAATTCATAGTCGCTAGCCTCCACGCCGGTTCGCGCAAGAGCAGACACTATTCCGCTCGTCACGGTCTGCCCGACCCCAAACGGATTGCCGATCGCCAGCACAAGATCGCCCACCAGCAGTTTATCGCTATCGGCAAATTCAATGGCGGGGAAGGCCACTCCGCCGCTTGTCCGAACCCTGAGGACGGCCAGATCAGTCTGCTCGTCTTCAATCACCACATCGACGTCGAATTCGCGCCCGTCGCTGAGCGCGATCCGGACGTCAGTTGCGCCTTCGATAACATGCCGGTTAGTCAGGATCACACCACTGCTTTCAACGATTACGCCTGAGCCCAGAGACCGGGATTCACGGGGCCGGCTCTGCAGAAACTGGTCGCCAAAGAAGCGGGAGAAGAACGGATCATTGGCAAATGGCGACACCGCCCTTTGTTCGACCCTGGTCGCATAGACATTGACCACCGAGGGTGAAACGCGCTGCACCACAGGCGCAAAGCTGAGCTTTATTTGTGCATCGCTTTGCGGAATGGCACGTTGCCCTTCTGGAATGTCTAACTGCGCCTGCTGGGCAATGCTTGGCTGCATGCCGTTCCAGGGCGCCAGAGCGAGACTGCCCGCGCCTGCCAAGGCGAGAAGGGCGATGCACGAAAACACCAACGAACGCAGGGACATAACAAATCCTTTGGAATCAGTTTGCGAGCCGAACCACAGGCGATGGATGGAGCGACCAGAACACCCCGAATCTGTCACGAAAATGACGCCTCAACATAGTTGGCTCGCAGCCCAAATAAACGTTTGCGCCCAGGGTCACATGGCCCTATACGCAGCGCTCAATTTTCCCCTCACCCCCAGCCCCGAAAGGCCTGTTGTCCAATGACCGACGAGCCGAAGACCATTCATGCCAACACCTCGGCGTTGATTGCTGCTGAAGCCCCTGACTTCCCGTCCTTCCTGTTTTCGGAACGCGAGTTTCACAGGGCAATCGGGGTGTTCAAGAGAGGGTTCGACGGGCTGCTGACCTATGCTGTCAAATGCAACCCCAGCCCGCATGTCATTGCGCAGTTGCACGCTGAGGGTCTTAAGGCATTCGACGTCGCCTCCAATACCGAAATGGAGCTGGTGCGCGACCACGCTCCGGGCGCGGTGATGCACTACAACAACCCGATCAAGAACAAGCGAGAAATCGAGCGCGCTTATGACGAGTTCGGTGTCCGCAGCTTTACGATCGATCACCCCCAGCAGCTTGATCAGCTTGCCTCCATTGTCTCGCCGAGCCGTGATGTTGAGGTCACCACCCGCTTCAAGGCCGGCAAGGCGCTCAAATCCTATGATTTCGGCATCAAGTTCGGGGTGATGGAACAGTCTGCCGCTGAAATTGTCACCGCAGTCGAGAAGATGGGCTACACGCCCAGCCTCTGCTTCCATGTCGGTAGCCAGTGCGAAGATGCCTACGCCTATGCGCGCCACATTGCTGCTGCAGCCCGCATCGTCGAAGAAGCCGGCATTGAGCTGAAGCGCCTCAATATCGGTGGTGGCTATCCGGCCCCATATCCGACCAGTGAAGCGCCGCCAATGGACTATTATTTCGAGACCATCGCAGAGGCAGTTGCCGAACACTTCCCCAACAAGGCACCCGAACTCATCATTGAGCCGGGCCGGGCTCTCGTAACCTCCTCCACATCGCTCCTGCTACGCGTAAAGCATCAGCGCGGCGGTCAAGCTGTCTACGTCAATGACGGAGCCTACGGCGCCCTAATGGAAGTGAAATTCATGCACTTCACCCCGCCGGTGCGCGTCTGGCGCGGCCCACGCCTGCACGACAACAATGGCGAGTTCTCCGAATTCACCATGTGGGGCCCAACCTGCGACAGCTATGACGTGCTGCCCCAGGTGTTCACTCTGCCCAGCGACATCGACGAGGACGACTGGATCGAGTTCGGCCTGATGGGCGCCTATACCCAGGCCTCGCTGACCCCGTTCAATGGCTTCGACCGCCGCGAGCAGTACTGGGTCGACAGCATCTATACCGGCAAGGATATGGCTCCGGCCGAATAGACCAATTCTGCGACGTTATCTCGCCGCCCCGGTACGCCGGGGCGGTATCTGCCTATCCGAGGTCAGCCCAAGGCTACGGGCCTCGACAAAGCGTGGGGCTTTCGCGAACGCCCTTCGGCCACCTCCAATACGCAGCCTATCCACCCCTGCAAAAGGGTCCTGACTTCTCGCTCCCCCGAACGAAAAAGGCGGTCCAGGGAAACCCGGACCGCCTTAAATCACTGTCTTGCCGACAAGGCCTATGCCGCTTCGGCTTCGTCTTCCTGCGTGAAGACCGGACCGGAATCCTGGCCCTTTGCATCGACGTCGCGATCGACGAATTCGATCACGGCCAACGGGGCGTTGTCGCCATAGCGGAAGCCGGCCTTGAGAATGCGCAGGTAACC
>JBGTUK010000326.1:0-2528 GCA_041939225.1 Devosia sp. | reverse complement strand
GCGGCGGCTCCTCGCCGTTCGTTCCTCGGGACGGCCCATCCAGCCGCCTTCAAGCATACCGACCCCGCGAGCCGCCACCAGTTTGCGGCGATGGCCGCGAGAGGCCAAGATCCAGCCTGGCGACCAGTTCAGCAGGGCCCATGCAGCGTGAAGATCTCCCCCCCCGCGAAGAAGTCCATCACGAGGAACAGCTTCCTGCTCGTCTGGAACGCCGCGCGGAGCTTGGCCACGAACGGGTGGTCGAGCTTCTCCAGCACCTTGCGCTCCGTGAGCCGGTAGACCTGCACATTTGCGGGGTTGAACGCATCGTCGCCGTTGCACTGGCCTTCGGTACTGGCGCGGCCCAGCGCAGCCACCAGGTCGTCGGTGAGCACGCCGGCCAGCTCGGGCGGCAGCAGCACCAGCACGTCGATGTCGGAGTAGGGGTACAGCTCGCCGCGGCCGAAGCCGCCGACGGCCAGCAGCGCGCAGCGCGCATCGAAGCCGGCCTGCTGCCACAGCGCGGCCAGCGCCTGGCTGACCACGAAGGCGCCGAAGGAAAAGCCGGCAATCCAGCAGCCGCGCGATTCACGGTTGATGATCTGCAGCCAGTCCAGCGCTGCCGCGGCGTCGGACAATTCGCCAACACCGTGATCGAACACGCCCTGGCTGCGGCCGACCCCGCGCGAATTGAAGCGCAGAACCGAAAAGCCGCGCTCGGCAAACATGTAGAAGAGATTATAGACGATCTGGTTGTTCATCGTCCCGCCAAATTGCGGATGAGGGTGCAGCACGATCGCCACGGGAGCGTTCGGTTCCTTACCCGGCTGGTACCGGCCTTCCAGGCGCCCTTCCGGGCCGTTGAAGATCACTTCTGGCATAAGTTTGTTCCGGCCTTTTCTGGCTCTGTCCGTTTGGTTTTTCGGGCCCTTTGGAGGAAAGCGGTTCGCGGCTTGACTATGCGCGGACTGCTCCCTAAAACATGGGTCCGAAACACCAGTTTAGAATTATTCGAAACTCGGTTTTGGGCCGCGATCCGGCCCATTGGAGCGCCCCTTGTAATGAAGTTGGGCGTAAAATTTCAAGAAGTGTTTGATTGCGTGGACGCGGGAAGCGTCCCGCTGCAGGCATGGAAGCTATATGGGACGCGCATGCGTCCGGAAAGCGCAATGACGAGAGCGGCCACATATCTCGATCACAATGCATCCTCTCCGCTTCGTCCCGAAGCGCGGGAAGCCATGCTTGCTGCGCTTGATCTGGTCGGCAATCCCTCTTCAGTTCATGCCCACGGCCGCGCCCTACGCAACCTGGTTGAGACAGGGCGGCATCAGGTGGCCGAATTGGCTGGAGCCGAACCCAAGCAGGTTGTGTTCACCGGTTCGGCCACCGAAGCCATCACCCAGGCGATCCTGGGAGGCGCCAAGGTGTTTTCGGCAGGCGCGGTCGCTCTGAGTGCGGGCGAACACGCTGCTGTCGGCAAGGCTGCAGAAGCCACGGGCTTGCCGGTGTGGACCATCACATTGGACAGCCACGGTCGCATTGATCTCGATCAACTGGCGGCCGCTTTGCAAAAGGCAGACGATGAAGGGGTGACCCTGCTGTTTGCCCTGCACTGGGTGAACAACGAAACCGGCGTCATTCAGCCTATTGAGCAGATAAGTGCGCTTGTTGGCCCCACGCGTCACACGCTTTTCATCGATGCCGTACAGGCTTTTGGCAAGCTTCCTCTGGAATTTGCCTCCTCGGCTCCCGACATGATGGCGGTGAGCGGCCACAAAATTGGCGCACCCGCCGGCATTGGTGCTCTGCTGGCAAAATCACACGCCGATATGGTGCGGCTCATTCCCGGCGGTGGTCAGGAACAGGGCCGCCGTGGCGGCACGGAATCGGCGGCGCTGATTGCAGCTTTTGGCGCGGCTGCAGCGGCCACCGACTACCATGCAGAAATGCTGTCGGGCCTTGTGCGGCATGTGGAGACTGGTTTGCAGAAAATGGTGCCGGATCTGGTCATCTTTGGTCAGGGCGCAAACCGTATCGGCAATGTTACCAATTTCGCGGTGCCGGGCCTGGGCAATGCGACCGCTATGATGGCGCTGGATCTGATGGGGCTATCGGTTTCATCCGGCTCGGCGTGTTCGTCGGGCAAAGTGGGCGCCAGCCATGTACTGGCGGCCATGGGTGTGCCCGGGGACCTCGCCAATTGCGCGCTGCGCGTCAGCTTCGGCTGGAACTCGACCTCGGCGGACGCGGATGCGTTCCTTGCCGGATTTGAAACGCTCCTTTCCCGCCGGAAGCGGGCAGGGAAAGCGGCATAGCCGCCACATCAGACTATTCGTTCACGGTGGCCTTGAACCGCCGAGGGACATAAAGGAGAAGCCGCATGGCGGATTACGATATTCCGACGCTCAAGGAAGAAATCGACCGGGAGACGGTCGAGCAGGTGCTGGCGCTCGACGTCGACAAGTACAAATACGGCTTCGAAACCGAGATCGAGTCCGACGTCGCCCCTGCGGGCCTGACGGAAGACACGATCCGCTTCATTTCGGCCA
>JBGTUK010000325.1:0-2527 GCA_041939225.1 Devosia sp. | reverse complement strand
GCAGCGTGATGAGGGCACTCTGTGGGGAGTCGATAAAACGCTCCTGCTTGTAGAGCCCCGCCTGCTTGATTTCCCCGAGAGTGCGGTGGAGCCGGGACTGAAGGGCGGTGGAAAACACAGCTGGATTAGAACGCCTAATGCGACCGAATGAACGCGAATTCTTGCTGATTTATCAGGTTCTCATCATTTGCATGACAGGAACCATGAACAGGACCCTGCTCCTTCCCGGGCCCACCTTGCTCTCCGGCCCCGCAGGCCAACTCATTCTATGCCGGAGCACTGTCCAGGCCGAACACCGCATGCACCACGCGGGCCGCATCTTCAATCCGCGTTTCCTCCACCGTGATCGAAATCTTGATCTCGGAAGTGCTGATCATCCCGATGTTGATCCCGCCCTCGCCCAGAGCCTTGAACATCTGGGCCGCCACCCCGGAGTGCGAGCGCATCCCGATGCCGACCACTGAGAGTTTCGCGATGCCCGCCTCGGTCTCAAGGTTGGCATCCCCGCCCAGTTCAGAGAGAACCGGCTTGAGCGCAGCCTGGGCACGTCCGAGATCGTTGGTGTGCATCGTGAACGAATGGCGGGCATAGCCATCGTGCGCAATATTGGAAACGATCATGTCGATATTGATCTCATCGTCCCCCAGCACACCGAGGATACGGCCGGACATTCCTGGTTCGTCGGGGATGCCGGTGATGGTAACGCGGGCTTGGGAGCGCTCGATGGAGACTCCTCGGATGACGACAGCTTCCATGGCTTCGTGTTCTTCTGTCACAATAGTACCGGGGTTGTTGTTGAGGGAGGAACGGACTTCAAATTTCACGCCGTACTTCTTGGCGAATTCGACTGAGCGCGACTGCATCACCTTGGTGCCGACAGAGGCGAGTTCGAGGAGTTCGTCGTAGGAAATCTCGGGGAGTTTGCGCGCATCCGGCACCACGCGTGGATCAGCAGTGTAGACACCATCGACATCGGTATAGATATCGCACCGCTCCGCCTTGACCGCCGCTGCCACCGCGACCGCCGAGGTATCCGAGCCACCGCGCCCGAGCGTTGTCACGCGGCCATGCGGTGAAATGCCCTGGAAGCCGGTGATCACCGGCACCCAGCCATCGCTCATGCGTTTGTCGAGCTCGGTCGGGTCGATATCGGTAATCCGCGCCGCACCGTGGGAATCGTCGGTATGAATGGGGACCTGCCAGCCAGCGAAACTGCGCGACTGGATGCCCATTTCGCTCAAGACAATAGCCATCAGGCCGGCCGTGACCTGCTCGCCCGAAGCAAGCACGGCGTCATACTCGCGCGCATCGTGGAATTTGGAGGCCTCGTTGACCCAGCCGACCAGTTCGTTGGTCTTGCCGCTCATGGCCGAAACCACCACGGCAACTTCATTGCCGGCCTCCACCTCTCGCTTGATATGGCGCACCGCATTGCGGATGCGCTCCACATTGGCCACCGAAGTGCCACCGAACTTGACGACGATACGGGCCAAGACAGTTTCCCCGCTGATCCGCCGAACCCGGCGTTACGCTTTAATGTTGGGCGCGACATGCCACAAAGCCGATGCGCAATCAATGGGCATCGGCGACGCAATGCCCCTGCGACAGGCCGTGCCTTGCTCCTGCCCTCGCCTGTAGGTCATATGGGTGCACAAGGAGCTGCCGATGTCCCAGACCACCGTCAACGATGCCGAAATCGCCAAATTCACGGCCATGGCCGAGCAATGGTGGGACCCCAAGGGCAAGTTCAAGCCGCTGCACAAGTTCAATCCGGTTCGGATGAGCTATATCCGCGACCATCTGATCCGCCATTTTAACCGCGACCCGTCCGCACTGCGCCCCTTCGAAGGTCTGCGCATTCTCGATGTCGGTTGTGGTGGCGGCCTCTTGTGCGAACCGCTGACGCGGCTGGGGGCGACGGTCACCGGCGTCGACGCGGCAGAGCGCAATATCGCCATTGCGAAAATTCACGCCGAACAATCAGGGCTCGAGATCGACTATCGCGCCACCACCAGCGAAGCCCTGGTCGCCGCCGGCGAAAGCTTTGATGTGGTCCTCAACATGGAAGTGGTCGAGCATGTCGACAATGTCCCGCTCTACATGAAGAGCTGCGCCGACCTCGTCGCGCCCGGGGGGCTGATGTTTACCGCAACGCTCAACCGCACGGCCCGCTCCTGGGCCCTCGCCATCATCGGCGCTGAATATGTGATGCGCTGGCTGCCGCGCGGCACCCATGACTGGAAGAAATTCCTCACCCCCGAGGAGATCAACGCCCAGTTGCGACGCAACGGGCTCAAGGTGATCGACCAGACCGGTGTGACCTTTAATCCATTGGCCGACGAATGGCGCGCCTCCCCCGACATGGCCGTCAACTACATGGTACTGGCCGCCCGCCCGGCCTGAGCTGCCGCAAGGCCGGCCGCCTGGGGGAGGCGACCGGCCCGCTACGGCCTGACTGGAGGCAGAGTCAGAACACGTAGACCATCAGCGTCGCCCCCTGCTTGTGCACACCCAGCACGTGACCAGG
>JBGTUK010000324.1:0-2542 GCA_041939225.1 Devosia sp. | reverse complement strand
GCCGCTTTCAACCGTCAGATCGGCGGCTTCAAGTACGCGCACCAACATGTCGCCTTCGCCATAATGGCGATGGACGCCCGAGAGCTTGAGATGGGGCTTACTCATAACGCAGGGCCTCGACCGGGTCATATTGCGCGGCGCGCCATGCGGGATAGAGCGTGGCCAGGAAGCTCAATCCCAGGGCCATACAGACCACCACGGTGACCTCCACGGGATCGGTGCGGCTGGGGAGCGAAGACAAGAAGAAGACTTCAGGTGGGAAGAGTGTCACCCCAAGCAGGTTGGAAATTGAGGCGCGCAGGGCTTCGGCATTGGCCGCGACGATGAGGCCGATGACAGTTCCCACCAGCGTGCCGATGACGCCGATGGATGTGCCGGTGATGGAAAAGATGCGCATGATGGCGCCGCGTGTGGCACCCATGGTGCGCAACACCGCAATATCGGCGCTCTTGTCCTTCACCAGCATGATGAGGCTGGAAATGATGTTGAACGCGGCCACGAGGATAATCATGGACAGGATGGTGAACATCACCACCCGTTCGACCTGCAGGGCAGAGAAGAAGGTTTCGTTGCGTTGCTGCCAGTCGGTCAGAACCAGCGGGCGCACGCCGGGGGCCGATTGCAGGCGCTGACGCATCAGGGCCACTTCATCGGGATCGTTGATGAATACTTCGACGGCCGTGGCGCGAGGGACGCGCTCATAGGCAGCGTCGATTTCGGCGTCACTGGCCAGCGGATCAAGCCGCTCCATGCCGGGCTTGAGCACCTCATCGACCATACGGAAATAGTCCTGCGCGGCCTCGAGCGGCATATACATGAAGAAGCTGTCGAACTCGACCATGCCCAGATTGTAGATGGCGTTGACCGGGTAGGAGCGGATCTGCGGCGTCGAGCCAAATGGCGTCATGGCGCCATCGGGATTGATAATCTGCACCTGGTCGCCAATTCCGACGCCAAGCGTCTGGGCCAGACGATAGCCGATGGCCACGCCCCTGCTGTCGTCCCACTGGTCAAAACCGCCCTGCTCTGCCGAATTGTAGAGCAGATCGAGCTTCTTGAGGTTTTCCTCATCCATGCCACGGACGGAAACGCCGGTGGATGAGCCACGGCCGGAGGCTAGAACCTGGCCTTCAACGAAATAGACGGCAAAGGACACACCATCGACCTGTTCCAGGGCCGCTACGGTTTCCTTGTAGTCGGTGAACTGGCTTTCGATTGGGTGGGCCGTGAAGTGACCGTTCAGACCCAGGATCTTGTCGAGCAGTTCGCCGCGGAAACCGTTCATCACCGACATGACGACAATGAGTGTCGCTACCCCGATGGCCACACCCACCATGGTGAGGCTGGCAATGACCGAGATGAAGGCTTCCTTGCGGCGGGCGCGCAGATAGCGCCCAGCTATCAACCATTCGAAACGGGCGAAGGGACGGGTCGCCCGCCCTCCCCTCGGCATTGGCGCGCTGTCGGTCAAATGTCGGTCATCCGTTGCGGTTCAATCAGGCCTTTAAGGCGAGCGACCGCCTCGGTGAGCGGCAGCGATTCGCGCTCGCCGGTCTTGCGATGCTTGATTTCAACTTCGCCCGATTTAAGGCCGCGCGGCCCGAGGATCAGTTGATAGGGGATGCCGACGAGGTCAGCAGTGGCGAATTTGGAGCCCGCGGGCTGGTCGCGGTCATCATAGAGCATGTCGATGCCGGCAGCGCTCAGCTCGGCGTAGAGCTTGTCGCATGCGGCATCGGTATCGGCATCGCCGGCCTTGAGATTGATCAAAACCGCCTCGAAGGGGGCAACCGAGACCGGCCAGACGATTCCGTTTTCGTCGTGACTGGCTTCGATGATGGCGGGTACGACGCGGGTCAGGCCGATGCCGTAGGAGCCCATGTGAACGACGGTTTCCTTGCCGTCCTGACCAGTGACGCTGGCCTTCATCGGCTCGGAATATTTGGTGCCGAAATAAAAGATGTGGCCCACTTCGATGCCGCGGGCGGAGACGCGCTTATCCTCGGGGACAGCGGCTTCGTAATCGGCCTCGTCGACCATCTCCTCGGTAGCGGCGTAGAGCGAGGTCCAGTCATTGAAGATGGGCGTGAGGTCGCCCATGAAGTCGGTGTCCTTGCCGGGAATGGGCTTGTCGAGCAGGTCGCGGTGACAGAAGACCTGGCTCTCGCCGGTTTCGGCCAGAATGATCCATTCGTGGCTAAGATCGCCGCCGATGGGGCCGGTATCGGCGCGCATGGGAATGGCGGTCAGCCCCATGCGGGCATAGGTCCGCAGATAGGCCACGAACATGCGCTCATAGGCCTTGACGGCATCTTCCTTGGTGAGGTCGAAGCTATAGGCATCCTTCATCAGGAATTCGCGCGAGCGCATGGTGCCAAAGCGCGGGCGCACCTCGTCGCGGAACTTCCACTGGATGTGGTAGAGATTGAGCGGCAGGTCCTTGTACGACTTCACGTAGCTGCGGAAGATGTCCGTGATCATCTCCTCATTGGTGGGACCATAGAGGAATTCGCGCTCGTGCCGGTCCTCGATGCGCAGCATC
>JBGTUK010000323.1:0-2547 GCA_041939225.1 Devosia sp. | reverse complement strand
GGCCGAGAGAAAGGTGGACTTGCCGGCATTGGGCTGACCCACAAGACCGGCATCGGCGATCAGCTTCAATCGCAGCCAGATGCCCTTTTCGGTGCCTTCCTGTCCGGGATTGGCGCGGCGCGGCGCCTGGTTGGAGCTGGTCTTGAAATAGGCATTGCCGAAACCGCCATTGCCACCCTTGAGCAGCACGACGCGCTGGCCCACTTCGGTGAAGTCGGCGATCAAAGTTTCCTGGTCTTCTTCGAAGATCTGGGTGCCGACGGGCACGCGCAGCACAATATCTTCGCCATCGGCGCCGGTGCGGTTCTTGCCCATCCCGTGCACGCCTGTGCCGGCGCGGAAATGCTGCTGGTAACGAAAATCTATCAGCGTATTGAGGCCATCGGCGCATTCGGCGATGACGTCGCCGCCACGCCCGCCATTGCCGCCATCGGGACCGCCGAATTCGACAAATTTTTCGCGCAGAAAGCTGACGGCGCCACCGCCGCCGGAGCCGGATTTGATATAGACCTTGGCCTGGTCAAGAAACTTCATGGCTTTGTCGTGCCTTCCAGCACCTGGTCTGTCGCGCTTGCCGGCTTCTTTCCGGCTGACCAGTCTTGCTGGAAACGCTCACGTGTCAATTTAGTGTCGATATGCTCCAGCTCGGCGCCGCGCGCAAGGCAGAGCAGGGTGGAACGGCCCGTCTCGGTAAACCCAAGCCGGTGTTGAATGGCCAGAGACGCGGCGTTGAAATGGAACACGCCCGAATAGATGGCCTGTGCATCAGTTTGCTCGAAGAACCAGCGAACCGCTGCACCAGCAGCTTCGGACATAATTCCGCGTCCCCAGTGCGGCTTGCCCAGCCAATATCCGATGATCGCCTCTTCGCCTGAGGGTTGATACCCGATATGGCCGACATAGCCCACCCCGGCCAGCTCGATGGAAAAACTGGTCTGGTTGGCGGCCTGCCGCGCCTGCTGCGTAGCGAGCCAGGCCCGAGCATCGCTCATGTGATAGGGAAAGGGGACGCGCGCAAGGTTGCCGGCCACCTCAAGATCGTTGAGATAGCGCGCGATTGGTTCTGCATCGCCCATCTGGGGCGGCCGCAGGATCAGCCGCTCGGTAAGAATTGTGGAGGTCATTCCTGCCACCCCATCACCTCCAGTTGCGCGCGTCTCAGGCGCATGGTTTCTCCTCCCGCTCCATCCAGCGCTCGCGCGTCAACCGGGTCAGCACATGTGGCACGTTGTGCTGCAAGGCCTGCGAAAACCGCATGTCGCGCCCCACTTCCTGAAAACCCAACCGTGCCTTGACCCGTAGTGAGACCCGATTGTCGTGGTGTGCGCTGGCGGAAATATGGCTTTGGTCGCTGGTAGCAAAATGCCAGTCGATAACGGCGCGGGCGGCCTCGGAGGCATAGCCCTTGCCCCAATGCGGGCGGGCGATCCAAAAGCCCATTTCACTGGTCAGGGCAACGCAGCCGATCAGTCCGCGCCCGGGCAGATCGATGATGAACATGGATTTGTCCGGCCCGTTCTGTGGCGCCAGCCGCAGCCAGTCATTGGCCATGGCCAGGGTAAACGGAAAGGGCAGGGGGGTCAGCCAGCGGGCGACGGCAAAGTCGCTCACCCCCAGTGCAAAGCAGGGTGCGTCGTCAGGGCGGGCCGGGCGCAGGAGGAGACGGGAGGTATGGAGCTCGGTCATCTCGGATCGAACTCCAGTCGCATGAGAGTCATGGTCTGGCCGGCCAGATTGTGGTCCGGTTCGACGGCTTCACCTGTTTGGACAAAGCCAGCTTTTTTCAGCACATTTCGTGAAGCTGTGTTGTGCTTCAGGGCTCGCGAACACAAGGCCGCTGCCCCGGCCGTTCGGGCAGTCGCGACCACGGCCTTAGCGGCCTCCGTGGCAAAACCCTTGCCCCAGAAGGGTTCACCCAGCCAATAGCCAAGCTCGGGAAGCTTTTCTGGCAGGATATGCAGTCCGACCGTGCCGATAAAGGCGCCGTCCCATTCGATTGCCCAAGCAAATTCGGTGTTGCCGCGCGCGATGTTTTCGACAAAGTCGCGTCCATCACTTTCGCCATAGGGATGGGGCAGGCGCGACAGCATAGCGTGGATGGCCTTGTTGTTGGCCAGCGCGGCCATGTCCGGAACATGGGCCAGTGTCGGGGTCGCCAGCACCAGACGCGCGGTGCGGATGGTGGCGGGCAGGCGATCCTTGAGGCTCTGGGCGACGATGGTCATTGGCAAATGCTCCGGGCAAGAAAAAGGGGAACCGGCTGACCGGTTCCCCCTTTGCATCTGCTTGTTTTCTCAAACGCGGCGCCGGGGAACGGGTCTCCGGCGGGTTTGAAAGGCCTGCCGGGTTATTCGGCGGCCTCTGCCGGGACGACAGACACGTGTACTTTATTGTTCGCGCGGGTGCGGAACGCCACGGTGCCATCGACCAGCGCGAAAATGGTGTGATCCTTGCCCAGGCCGACGCCGGTGCCCGGTGCCCATTTGGTGCCGCGCTGACGCACGAGAATGTTGCCGGCGATGACGGATTCGCCACCGAACTTCTTGA
>JBGTUK010000322.1:0-2548 GCA_041939225.1 Devosia sp. | reverse complement strand
GGAGGTGCGCAACATCATAGCCGAGGCGACCTCTGCCGGCATTCTCGAGCATGAAGAGCACTCCATGATATCGGGCGTGATGAAACTGGCTGATCGCTCGGCTCGCGGCATCATGACCCCACGGCTCGACGTCGTGTTGATTGATCTCGAAGACAGCTACGAGGACAATCTCAAGATTATCCTCGACACTTCGCACACCAAGGTTTTGGTGCAGGAGGCCGACGCGGATACGATCCTGGGCGTTCTGGCCCAGTCTGACCTGCTCCCGGCCCTGGTTGCCGGGAAACAGCCGGACTTGCGCGCGCTGGTCAAGCCGGTGCCGGTGGTCATGGAACACGCCGACGCGCTCGACGTCGTCGAAGCCATGCGCAAGGAGCGGGCTCAGATGGCGTTGGTGGTCGACGAATATGGGCACTTTGAAGGCATCATCACCTATGGTGATGTGTTGGAGGTCATCACCGGTATTTACAATGAAGGACCCGGCGATGAACCGGCGGTGACCCAGCGGCAGGACGGCTCATGGCTGGTTGCCGGCTGGATGCCCGTTTACGACTTTGCCGAGCGCTTTAACGTGCCCGTGCCCGACGACGCGCGCTATGAAACGCTGGCAGGATTTGTACTGGCGCAGATCAACCATATGCCGGCCGTCGGGGAGAGCTTCGAGCAGGATGGCTGGCGGTTTGAAGTGCTTGATCTGGACGGACACCGCATCGACAAAGTGCTGGTGACGCCTGTCACGCCACGGGACGTCGATTAGAGGATCATTCCGAACCAGATCACGCCGGGCTCTTCCCGCAGCGGCTCGAAGCCGCTGCGGGTCCAAAAGGCAATGCCGCCGCTATTGCTGGCACTGGCGCCCAGATGAACACCTGTCACCCCGGCCGCTTTAGCCTGTGCAACCCACATTTTGAGCAGTCGTGTGCCCACACGCTGCCCACGCAGGCGGGAAAGCAAGTTCATGTGGATATGCGCGGGATAGGCCGCCACGATGTCGCCCGGCGTCTGTTCCGGTCGCTTGATGGCAGCGATGCGGTCTCGATCCGCTTCGGTCATGCCTGAGGCGTCGGCATATTTGGCGCGCAGATCGGGCCACCATTCCTGCTCCAGCCGCTCGGCAAAGTGAATGCTGTCATGGGTGCCCACGACATAGCCGGCCACGCCAGCATCATCCTCGGCCACGAACACCTTGTCGGGCTCCAGAATTCCATAGGGCGCGGAATAAATGTGCCCGACCAATTGCGGATCGCTGTGCAGCGCCGTGGCATCCTTGCTGGCGTCGCCTGTCTGCAGGCAGATCGCGTAGAGCGCGTCGAGATCGTCGGGACGGTACGGACGCAGGTTCACCATGAATCAGATGTCTTCGAACGCGCCCGAGCCGACATCGAAAAGCCGGCCGTTCTCGGTCAACGAAGGGCTCAGCATGTCGATCAGTTTCGGCGCCACCTCCGCGGGTGTCGGCAGCGTATTGGGATCTTCGCCGGGCATGGCCTTGGCCCGCATGGCGGTGCGCACAATGCCCGGGTAGAAGACATTGGCACGCACCTTGGTGGTCGCGATTTCACCGGAATAGGATTTGACCAGCGCATCAAGCGCCGCCTTGCTGGCCGCATAAAGGCCCCAGAACGGCTTGGCCGACCTGGCCGCGCCGGACGACACGAAGACGGCGCGCCCGGCCTCGGACTGGCGCAGCAACAGGTCCAGCGAGCGCAACAGGCGATAATTGGCCGTCACGTTCACCGCCAGCACCTTGTCGAAATCGTCTGGCTTGATGTGGGCCACCGGGCTGAGCACGCCAAGTTGACCGGCATTGGCCACGAGTCCATCGAGATGCCCCCAGCGCTCAAAGATAGCGGCGCCCAGCCGGTCAATGGCTTCACCGTCGCGCAGGTCGAGCGGCACCAGCGTTGTCGAGCCTCCGGCCGCCTGTATGGCGTCGTCCAATTCTTCCAGCCCGCCAACGGTCCGCGCCACGGCAATCACATGTGCGCCGCGTTGCGCCGCTTCGATGCTGGCGGCGTAGCCGATGCCGCGCGAGGCACCGGTGATCAGGACGACCTTGCCGGCCAGTTCGGTATTGTCAGTCATCAACCCGCTTCCTTGAGCAGCGAAATCTGCTTGGGATCGCTCATCGTGCGTCCATGCAGATCGGTCAACTGCGTCGGATAGTCGCCCGTGAAGTAATGATCCGTGAATTGCGGCGCCTCGGCATTGCGCTTCTCTCCGCCCACGGCCTGATAGAGACCGTCAATCGACAGGAACGCCAGCGAATCCGCGCCGATATAGCGGCACATCTCATCGAGCTCGGCATACTGGTTGGCCAGCAGCTTGTCAGGATCGGGCGTGTCGATGCCGTAATAGTCCGAATGGAAAATCATCGGGCTGGCGACGCGGATATGCACTTCGGTGGCGCCCGCTTCGCGGATCATCTGCACGATCTTGACCGAAGTGGTGCCGCGCACGATGGAATCGTCAAGCGATATTAGATGAGATTAAGAAAATTGATAACAAAATTGATGGCGTGGCTTCTGATTTGAAGTCATTTAAAAAA
>JBGTUK010000321.1:0-2562 GCA_041939225.1 Devosia sp. | reverse complement strand
CCCCGGCCACGCGCGCGAAAGCCGATCGAGAGCCGATGTTCGGTTTCGATGACCTGGGGCGGGCTGTTGAGGTTGAGGCTTTGCGGATGGCCTTCGAAATCGGTGACGGTGACGAACAGGTCGAGCGGATGGCCTTCGGGCAGCAGCGGCGGCCCGCGATCGGCCGCGGCCATGGCGTCGAACGCATCGAGCAGCATGGTGGTGAAGATCTCGCCACCAAAGGGCGGCTCGAACCAGCGCGAGCGGATGAAGCGCGACAATTTCATCCGCACCTCCTCGCGCGTGGCGGGGGCGACGGTGCGTTCGACCGCGTCGCCGGGATGGCGCGCGGCCATCCAGACGAGCGGCGTCGCCCAGAATTTGGTAAGTGCGCGGGCGGGCCGGGCGTCCGGGTCGAGCAGGCGGTCGACATCGGCATTGTCGAGCCACAGATCGGTCAGGGGCTCCAGCGACTGGCCGGTTTCGATCGCCTGGGCGAGGAAGATGCCGTTGATGCCGCCTGCGCTGGCGCCGGCGATGATGTCGGGCATGATGCGCAGGCGGATGCCACTCTGCGCCTCGATCGCGCCGAGCAGTGCGCGATAGACCGCCTCGCTGCCGCCGCCCGGCTCCGCATTGTCATGATAGGCGCGGCTGGCGCGGGCCAGCCGCCACACTTCCTTGGTGATGCCATGCATGTAGATGGCCAGGCTGATGCCGCCATAGCAGACCAGCGCGAGCCGTAATTCCCGCTCCTTCATGAGGGGAAGGTCGCAGAGGCCGGCGGTCTTGTCGAGGGCGTCGGCGCGGCAGCCGAGCGAATAGCCGCGTCAGCCAAGCGCGAACTCCGCCCATATGGGCAGATGGTCGGACGCCTTGCGAGCGGCGGCGCTGTCGTGGACGCCGCTGTCCCTGAGCGTCAGCCTGCCGCAGTGCATGATCCGGTCGAGACGGGCGACGGGGCGGCGGGCATGGAAGCTGCGGCCGCATGGGGCGAAGCTGTAATGGCGCGCGAAGTCGGCGAGACAGCCGCGTCCCGCGCTCCATTCGTTGAGATCGCCCATCAGAATGGTGGGCATCGTTTCGCCCTGAGCGGCGGCATGGATGACCGCCGCCGCCTGCCGACGCCGCCACAGGCCCGACAGGTCGAGATGCATGCCGAACACGCGCACGGTCGCTTTCTTGACAGTCACTTCCGCCATGGTAGCGCCGCGCGGTTCGAGATAGGGAAGATGGAGCACATCATGCGCGCCGATCTGCGCGTCCTTGCGGACCAGTATGGCATTGCCGTGCCAGCCCATCGAATCGGCCTGCACGTTGATCGGCACGGATTTATAACAGCTGAGATTATCGAGCAGTAGTGGCGGAATGGCGGCGGACCGCACGCCGAAGCGACGGTCGGCTTCTTGCAGGGCGATGATGTCGGCGTCGATCTCCCCCAGCACGTCCAGAACACGCTCGGGAACCCGTCGTCGATCCGTGCCTATGGCCTTGCGGATATTGTAGCTGGCGACACGGATCGTTTTCATGCCGTTTCAATGCCCGAGCGGCCCTGATGTTTCCAGCGCGCCGCGCTTCGTTCTTGAATTGTTCCGTTGCTTTCGCCATGACAGGTCATGGCCAAGGCAAAGCGCAAGTTCGTCTGTCAGCAATGCGGCACCGTCACCAGCCGGTGGCAGGGGCAATGCGAGGATTGCGGCGAATGGAACAGCATCGTCGAGGAGGTGGGCGAGACCGTCTTTTCGGCGCGGCACGACTTGCAGAGCGGCGGGCGCGCGATCTCGCTCGTTGCGCTGGATAGCGAGGTCGCGCTGCCGCCGCGCACCAGCACGGGCATCGCCGAGTTCGACCGGGCGCTTGGCGGGGGCATCGTGTCGGGTTCCGCCACGCTGATCGGTGGCGATCCGGGTATTGGAAAGTCGACTCTCCTGCTCCAGATGGGAAGCCAGCTTAGCCAAACTCACAGTCCAGTGCTTTATGTGTCGGGAGAGGAATCTGCCCCCCAAACAAAGCTGCGTGCAAATAGGCTTGACATAAACCCCGATTCATTGTATGTTTTGTGCGAAAACAATTATGAACAGATAGAGTCTCACATCTCAGACCTAAATCCGCAGGTGGTGGTGGTTGACTCAATTCAGACTATATACTTGGCGCAAATTCAGTCTGCTCCAGGGAGCGTAACCCAGTTGCGCGAGTGTACCGGGCATTTGCTTTTACTCGCCAAAAGTAAGAATATTCCGATTGTTTTGGTGGGGCATGTTACAAAAGAAGGGACGATCGCAGGCCCGAAAATTCTTGAACATATGGTCGATACCGTACTCTATTTTGAGGGGGAGCAGCAACAGATTTATCGTGTATTACGTGCTGTTAAGAATCGGTTTGGATCAACCAATGAAATCGGGGTCTTTGAAATGGTTGCCAACGGTCTCAGGGAAATTAGGAATCCTTCTGAACTTTTTATCGAAAACCGGCAGGAAAATTCGTCTGGATCGGTAATCGTGTCAAGCGTGGAAGTCTTTGTGAATATGATAGCCGTAATCATCGACCACAGAGCGAAGCAGGCACACACTATATTCTTAACGG
>JBGTUK010000320.1:0-2564 GCA_041939225.1 Devosia sp. | reverse complement strand
TGTTTCGTCAATGCGCTCAACCGCGGCAGTATCGCCACGGTGCTGGTGATCATCTCTTCCACACCGTTTGTCTCGGCATTGATTTCGCGGATTTTCTTCCGCGTTCGCATTGATAAACCGCTGATGCTGGCGGCACTGGCCGGAATGGCGGGCGTCGGCGTGGTGATGAGCGGACGCAGCACGGGCCACGACCCTGTCGCCAACTATTTTGCACTGGCCACGGCGGTGTCGATGGCTCTGGCGTTTATCTTCGCGTCGAAAGTCGAAAGCGGTACCGTCGGGCTGCCTTCACTGGGCGGTATTCTGGCCTCTTTTTGTGTAGTGATTTTTTCCGGTGGCAGCGTTTTGCATGGTTTACCCGCCTTAGCCGGTGAACAATGGCTATGGATGGCACTTGAAGGCGCGGTAATTATGCCGCTGGCGATGGGGCTGATTACGATGTCGACACGGCTGGTTTCTCCGGTCAATGCGGGGCTGTTTTTGCTGCTCGAAACCGCACTGGCACCGCTTTGGATCTCAATGTTTTTACAAGAGAAACCTGCGCCATCGGCGGTTGCCGGTGGTGTGATCATCGTGCTGGCGGTGGTGTCGCAATTTCGAGGAGGCTGCCTTTGCGCTCGAAGAAGGCGCCATTTCTGAGCCCGTCCAGTCCCAGTTCGGCTGGCACATCATCCGGCTTGACGAAAAGCGTCAGTCGGCACCGCCGGCTTTCGAGCAGGTGGCTCCGCAGATCCAGAACCAGCTCCTGATGCGCACCTTCTCCGAACAGGTTGAGGAGCTGATGGCTGGCGTCGAAGTCACCATCGAGGATGCCGATCTCAAGGCCAAGTTCGACGCCCAGGAAGCCGCCGAAAACGCGGCTGCCGGCCAGTAATCCGGCGCAGTCCCCAACTGAAAAACCCGGTCCGCGCCGGGTTTTTTGTCCTTGCGGCAAGTACGCGGTCCGGCTCCAGCCTACCCCCGATAGCCCGGCACGCCCTTCAAAATCATATTGACCACCTGCGGCACCCGGTTCATCGCCTCATCCAATTGCCCCAGCAGCAGATGATGCCAGGCAAAGGACACCACCAGGTCGATTATCAGTTCGGCGTCGGTTTCTTCGGGCACTTCGCCCCGCGCCTTTGCCCGCTCGACAATCCGCGCTGAATGGAGCTGTCTCTCGCTCTGATAGGCCTGCAGCAGCTCGGCGGCGTCCTTGTCAGTTTGGGCTTCGGCCACCACGGCCCGATAGACCGTGCCGCACAGGCTCCCCCGCCAGAAGCCCAGCAGGTGGTTTTCGAGAAAGCTGACAAGATCCCCGCGCAGCGTCCCGGTATCGGGAAAGCTCTTGGCATTCTTGAACCGCTTGTAGACATCCAGCATCAGCGCCGTGCGATGCGGCCACCAACGATAAATGGTCGGCTTGCCGGCCCGCGCCCGCCGCGCCACTGCCTCGATGGAAAAGCCGGCAATGCCGTTTTCGCGCAGCAGCGCCTCGGCTGCGTCCAGGATTGCTTCCTGGCTGGCCGGATTGCGCCGCGCCCCGATCGACCGCCTGGCGGTCTCGTCATTACCCACGCTGATATCCGGCTGATCGCTCATGGCCTTCTATATGGCGCAAAACAGGCAACGAGAAAAGACTTGAACGAAACGGCTCGTTTCGATATATAACGAAACGTATCGTTTCGATTGGAGCTCCCATGTCTCTTCCCGCCCGTCTCCGTCTCACCCTGTTGATGACCCTCGCCGTATATCCAGTGGTGACCCTCTATCTCTACGTGCTGATGCCCCTCACCAATGGCTGGGACATCTGGCAGCGCAGCCTCATCCTGGTCCCGATGATGTCGGCCACCATCGTCTTGCTTGTCGTGCCCTTCATCAACAAGCGCTTTTCCACCTTCATCGCAGGACGCAAGCCGGCAACGGTCTGATTCCGCAGTTCTGGCGACGGCGGCATGGTATCTCCGCCACCCACGCCTTGGAACTTATTGAGCTTCTGTGATTTACTCCTCCTTCAGGGTCAAAGGGGGGCGCCATGTTCAAGAGCTTTGTCATCAATCCGCCGGTCTTTTTCGGGTCGGTATTAATCATCGCTGTTTTCCTGGCCATTGGCGTGATCTTTCCCGCCAGCGCCGGTTCGTTCTTCAGCGCCCTGCAATCATGGATCCTCACCAGCTTCGGCTGGCTCTATCTGCTTTCGGTCGGCATTTTCCTGGTGGCCGTCCTGCTCTTCTCCCTGGGCCGTTATGGGCGCCTCAAGCTTGGCCCGGACGATTCTACCCCCGACTTCAAATTCACATCCTGGGTCGCCATGCTCTTTGCCGCGGGCATGGGCATCGGCCTGATGTTTTATGCAGTTGGCGAACCCATGACCCATTTCATGGCCCCGCCAACCGCCGAACCGCGCACCATTGAGGCGATGCGCGAAGCCATGAGCGTCACCTTCTTTCACTGGGGCATTCATGCCTGGGGCATCTATGCCGTGGTCGGCCTGTCGCTGGCCTATTTCGGCTATCGCTACAATCTGCCGCTGACCATCCGCTCCGGCCTTTATCCGCTGCTCAAGGAGCGCATCAACGGCCCCA
>JBGTUK010000319.1:2330-2587 GCA_041939225.1 Devosia sp. | reverse complement strand
GCCTGTCGGACTATCGGGCGCTGGAGGTGCTTGCGCGATCGCCGAAATCCGAACTGCGAATGCAGGAGCTGGCCGCCTATTTGCAGCTCAATCAAAGCTCTGTCTCGCGAATGGTGGAGCGTTTGGAGCGAGGAGGCCTTACGATTCGGGACCTCTGCCCGGACGACAAGCGCGGTGTTTACACCGTGCTCACCGACAAGGGCCGCGCGCACGCCGAAGCCGCCCGGCCTGATTACGAGAAGGCCCTCGATGGGGCT
>JBGTUK010000319.1:0-2320 GCA_041939225.1 Devosia sp. | reverse complement strand
TTGGAAAAGCACAAAGGTTTTGCCGCCTTGACCGCTAATTTCCGCCGGGAGTGATATGCCACATCGATATTACTTCGCAGGGACTACGAAGGACCAGAATGGGTAAGGCTCGCCGTTGCCTACCACCAATGCGGTAGCGGCACGCGTTCAGACGGATGAACGAATGGTCTTGCCGACAGGGTGCTTTGTCTGGTTTTCGGGCGACAATTGCCAACCCTGGCCCATCAACAATAATGTAGGATTCCCTGCGATGAAGAAGCTGATATTTGCCTTTTCCGCCGTCCTGGCTCTTGCCGCCTGCCAGACTGACACTGGTAACGGCAACATGGGCCAACTGCCTTCCGGCGGGAATATGGGCCAGCAGGCAGCAAGCCCAATTCCCGATGTCGGATTTGATTCAAGCGTCTCGAACGCTGCGATCCAGTCGTGCCAGAGCGCACTTTCGGGTATGACCCAAGCGGGCGTCGAAGTCGTAGGCACTGAGGCCTCACAAGCTGCCGTAACCGTCTACATGACGGTTGGAGCGCAGCGCGCGCCATGGCGCTGCAATGTCTCAAACAGCGGTCGCGATCCAGACTTGATGTTCCTCGGCTCGGAAGGAAACGCCTAGCAAGGCTCTCGTGCCGGCTGGCTGGCAATGGAATTGGCGCCGAGGGCAGCAGCACGGGCGACCGTGTCGTGATCAAGTCTCCTCGCGACGCGAGTAGCGCGCAGGAAGAAAGGCCGGCGTGAACGCCGGCTGAAGCCCGTTGTCAGATCGACGGCCTTGGTTCGGTTCGGGGGTCGTTCTCCCGATCCGCAGTCGCCGGCGCCGGGTCCTGCAAAGCATCGCCTTGTGGATCTGTTCGCGACCCGCTCCACCTCGATACTACCTCATAGCCCACCGCCAGAATGACCGGCCCGATGAAGACCCCGATCACACCCCATTGTGTGAAGCCGCCGAGAGCGCCGAGAAATGCCAGCGAGGCCGGCACATCACCTCCTTTACTGGCAATCATGGGTCGCACGATATTGTCTGCGAGGCCAACCACCACGATTCCCCAGAAGAGAACGTAGGCCGCCTGCCATCCATGGCCGTCAGCCCAGAGCCATATCGCCAGCGGCACGAATATCAGGAGCGGGCCGATCTGGATCAGAGCCAGCATGAACATCACGCCTGCCAGCAGCATCCAGTTTGAAATGCTCACAACGAGAAAGGCGATGGTTGCCACCAAGGTCTGAACAAGGGCAGCCCCAAGTACGCCGACGACGGTCTGCCGCGCTGTGTGCGCCGAGTCTTTGGCAATGTCCTGGGCGAAGCGGCCGCCGAGCCTGCCGAAGAACCTGTCGAGGCCACTCGTCAGGCGATCGCCGGCGTAGAGGAACACCACGGCCAGGAGAATGCCGATCGCGAACTCGCCAACGAAGACCCCGAATATCTCGACCTCTCCGAGGAGCCAGAGGAAACCCGTCTTGATCTCGTCTCGGAAGAGAGAGAGGGCGTGCGATGCATCGGTCGTCAGATCATGCCAGAAGGCCGTAACCTGAGGGCCGATGGCCGGGAGATCAGCAAGAATGGCGGGAGGCTCAGTGGGGCCGACCTCCGATAGACGACCAGTCCACGAAAGCGCATTCGGCAGGAAGTTGAGCATTGCCGCCGCCAATCCCAATGCGGGACTCACGACCGTTCCGGCGAGTAGAATGCCCACTATCCATGCTGACAGAAGGCGGCGCCCGTCGAGCTTCCTGACAAGCCAGCGAAACCATGGGTCGATCGCAATGGCGACAACCGCGCCCCAGATGATCGCGGGCAGAAATGGTGAGATCGTCAGATACACGACAACGACCAACGCACCGACTACAGCCGCCGGCGCCAGGCGATCGATATACTCTGATCGATGATCGAGCTTTGATCCTGGCCGCGTTGCCATCGTCGCTCTCTCCCATGAAGCCGGCTCGATATTAGTCTGCGCCCTGCTCTTGTCCAACGTCACCCGTGCTGGCGCCCGACGCAGGCGGAGTTTTTCAATGCTGCAGAGTGCCCAAAAGCAGCTTCTATCGGCGGTGAGTTGGAACGCGGCGTCGGGAAAATAGCGTCACAACCCACAGGAAAGACGCAATAGTACCGAGACGACGCGGATATAGGTCTGTTGTAGGGAGAAGTGGTGCCGCTTGCGTGACTCGAACACGCGACCCCATCATTACGAATGATGTGCTCTACCAACTGAGCTAAAGCGGCGCCTCGGCAGCGCGGTGGCGCATCTGCCGAAAGTGCGCGCGTGATAGCGTCATTGCAGACGAAAGACAAGCGCGAGATTGGGCATTTTGTGCATGTGCAGCT
>JBGTUK010000318.1:0-2600 GCA_041939225.1 Devosia sp. | reverse complement strand
CTGTCCACCATCACCGAGTGGTCGATGACCAGATCGACGGGAACCAGCGGATTGATCTTTTGCGGATCGGCGCCGAGCTTGGCAGTGGCATCGCGCATCGCAGCCAGGTCCACCACGGCAGGCACGCCGGTGAAATCCTGCATCAGCACGCGGGCCGGACGGTAGGAAATCTCGTGATTGGACTTGCGGGTCACCAGCCAGGTGGCAACGGCCTCGATATCGGCCTTGGTCACGGTACGGTTGTCTTCGAAGCGGAGCAGGTTCTCCAGCACCACTTTCATCGAACCAGGGAGCTTGGAGACGCCCTCCAGACCGTTCTTTTCGGCCTCGACGATCGAATAATAGGTGTAGGTCTTGCCGCCGACGGTCAGTGTCTGCTTGGATTTGAAGCTATCTATCGAGGTCACTTGTGCTCCGCCCTTCTTGCTGCTTGTGCGCTGGACCATTCGGGGCGTGGGACCAATGAACGATCCGCGCATTTCTGGAATGACTCCAGTCTCCTTGGGCTTATAGTCAATCAACCAAGCCCTTGCCAGTACGACCATGGGTCCAATACGAGATGGGGCCATGACGCAAGGGCAAGTCCAGCACCGGATAAATCTTAAGACACAGGGTCTTGCCTGTGGTCGGGGCGACGCTGTGCTTGCGGCAGATTTGTCGCTGGAGGTCGCAGCCGGCAGCGCGCTGCTGCTGCGCGGGGCCAACGGCGCGGGCAAATCCACTCTTCTGCTCACCCTGGCCGGCTTGCTGCGACCCCTCTCGGGCACACTCGTTTTCGAGGGTGCCGATCCCGAAGCGGGACCCTTCATCCATCATTGCGGACACAGAAACGCAGTGCGGCCGCGCCTAACCGTCCTTGAAACGCTGCGATTCTGGGCCGGCCTCAATGGATCGGGCCCATTGGCTCCCGCAGCCGCGCTCGAACGGGTCGGGCTTGGGCGCACCGCCCATCTCGATGCGGGCTATCTCTCGGCGGGTCAGCAGCGCCGCCTCGTCCTGGCTCGACTTTTGCTGTCGCCAAGGCCGGTCTGGCTGCTCGATGAACCCAGCGCCGCGCTCGATGCGGCAGGGCGCGAGTTGATGGCGGCGCTGCTTTTGGACCATCTGGAGAGCGGCGGGCTGGCCGTGATCGCCACCCATGACGATATCGCCCTGCCCAGCGCAGCCACGCTGACCCTGGGGGCAGAGGCATGAGTGGCTTTCTTGGCGTTTTGCAGCGCGAATTGCGTCTGAACCTGTCGGGCGGTGGCGAAGTGCTGACGCTCGTGCTGTTCTTTATCATTGTGGGCGCGATCGTGCCTTTTGCCATTGGCCCGGACCAAGTGCTTTTGGCCAGCATCGCGCCCGGAATCATCTGGATCGCGGCGTTTCTCGCCATGCTGCTGGGGCTCGACCGCCTGTTCCGACCCGATCGCGACGATGGCACGCTGGCGCTCTACCGCTTGGCCGATATGTCCATGGCCGGCGTGGTTGCCGCAAAAGTGATCGCCCACTGGCTGACTACCGCCCTGCCCCTGATCATCGCCTCGCCCTTTCTGGCCATGATCCTGGCCATGGATGGGCCGACTTTCGCCCGCACCGCACTGTCTCTCCTGCTGGGCACCCCGGCTCTTGCGGCGTTCGGAGTCTTCGGGGCTGCCGTTACGGTGGCCATCCGGCGTGGCGGCCTTCTCGCACCAATCCTGATCGCACCGCTTTGTGTGCCGGTGCTGATTTTTGGTGTCGGGGCGATCGCCCCCCTCGGTGGACCCGACCAGGCATCGAGCGCCATGCTGTTCCTTGCGGCACTCAGTCTCATGGCGCTTGCGCTCTCTCCCTTTGCCGCTGCGCTTGCGATAGATTGGGGAGAAGAGTAGAGCGCGCGACATGAACCTGAACGGCACTGATGACACCCCGAAAATGCGCTGGTGGAGCAGGCTGGCCCATCCCGGCCAGTTCCTGAGCTGGACCCGCCCGCTGCTCTGGCCGCTATCTGCCCTGACGCTCGTGCTGATGCTGGTGGGGCTCTGGTTCGCCTTCTTCAATTCGCCTGCCGACTACCAGATGGGCGATACGGTCCGCATCATGTACGTGCATGTGCCTACCGCCTGGCTCAGCCAGTTCGTCTATGCCGCCATGTCGGTATCGGCCCTGGGTACGCTGGTCTGGCGCCATCCGTTGGCCGATGTTTCGATGAAGGCCGCCGCCCCGCTGGGTGCAGCCTTTACCGCCATGGCGCTGTTCACCGGCTCGATGTGGGGTCGACCGACATGGGGCACGTTCTGGGAATGGGACGGGCGCATGACCTCGACCCTGATCCTGCTGTTCATCTATCTCGGGATCATTGCGCTGTGGCGGGCCTTCGATGATCAGTTGCGCGCCGCCCGCGTCGTCGCCGTGTTCACCCTGGTGGGCGCGGTCAACGTGCCGATCATCAAGTTTTCCGTCGATTGGTGGAACACGCTCCATCAGCCGTCGAGCGTCGTCAAGATGGGCGGCCCGGCGATCCACCCCTCGATGCTGACGCCACTGTTGTTAATGGGTTTGGCGTTCACTACCTATTACGTCTGGGTGTTGCTGATCCGCATCCGCCGTGAAATCATCGCCACCAAGATCCGCGC
>JBGTUK010000317.1:0-2604 GCA_041939225.1 Devosia sp. | reverse complement strand
GCCAAACACACGCATGGTTGTCGATGCCAATGAGGGTTGGCATCCCGATGACCTGTCGGTGCTGATCGATATCTGTGCCCATTGCCGGGTCGAGCTGGTGGAACAGCCGCTCCCTGCCGATGCGGATGAGGCGCTTGCCGAGATTGACCGCAAGGTGCCGATTTGTGCCGATGAAAGCGTGCATGCCCTTGCCGGACTGGAAGCGCTGGTCGGTCGCTACGATGCCATCAATGTGAAACTCGACAAGACGGGCGGGTTGACGGAAGCCCTGGCGGTTGCGGCGCGCGCCGAGGCACTAGGCCTGTCGATCATGGTTGGCTGCATGGTCAGCACGTCGTTCTCGATGCTGCCGGCGCGTTTGCTCGCCTCGCAGGCGCGCTGGGTCGATCTTGATGGCCCGCTCTTGCTGGAGCAGGACCGACCCGAAGGGTTGATATTTGAGCGTGGCACGATTGCCGGCGGCGCTTCGGCCCTTTGGGGTGGCTAGACTATTTGGGGTGCGTCACGTCCCGCGTCCGCTTGAGCGCATCCACGGTCTGCTCATAGCGCTGGCTGGCGACGCCGAGAAACAGGCAATCGACAATGGCCAGTTGGGCGATGCGGCTGACCATGGCACCGGCGCGTAGTCGGCTTTCGCGGGCGCGGGCTACCAGGCACTCGTCGGCAGCCTGGGCCAGAGCGGAATCCGGCGCGCCGGTCAGTGCCACGGTGAGGGCCCCGGCGTCGCGGGCGATGTCAAGAAAACGCACTGTGTCGGCCGTGGCGCCAGAATGGGAGAAACCCAGGGCGACCGTGCGTTGAGGCGACAGCAAGGCTGCAGTCCAGGCTTCGTGCGGGTCGGCGAGGAGGAAGGCATTGCGGCCAATGCGGAACAGCTTGTGATGCAGATCCTGAGCCACGAACTGGCTGGCGCCAATACCAAACAGCAATATGCGGTCGGCCTGATCAACCGCTGCCACCACGCGTTCGAGCACGCCATAGTCGAGGCCCGAGACGGTTTCATCGATCGCCAGGATTTCCAGCGACGCCACTTTGGAGGCCATTTCCTGCAAGGTGTCGGACTGGGCGATCTCGGCCCCGAGAATGAGATCATTGCCGAACTGGGCCGCCTCCTTGCCCAGTTCGGTGGCCAGCGACATGCGCAGTTGTGCGTAACCAGACAGGCCCAGCGCGCGACAGAAGCGGACCACCGAAGCGACCGAGGTGCCACAGCTTTCGGCCAGTTCTGAAATGGTCTGATCGAGCACGATGCGGGGCTGATCGCGGATTACCGTGGCGACGCGCTGCATGGCCGGCGTGAACTTGTCCGCAGACGCTTCGATCGTCGATTGGATGCCCAAATCATATCCCCTTCGGCACGCCTTCCGGGACCGGAGCGTGCAGGTGCTGCGCCCCTATACCCGAACCCTCGGCTACCGCCCATTGAAACAAAAGTTCAACGCAATCATCAAGCATGAAAATTATTGACAGCCCGGACCGGGACTTCATAGGCTTGTCACAGAGGTTGGTGCGGCTGGCCAGCGGACCGCGTAGGTTTGGACAGGCACCTGACGACCTTGGCACGCCCCCCGAAAGCGGGGTCGGCTCAACAGTGAGGGAATATCGATGAACCAGTTTTCACCCAAGACGCTTCTGGCCGGCCTCGCCGTTGCCACGGCCCTGACTTCAATCACAACTGCGCTGCCCGCGCAGGCCGTCGAATTGCGCATGGCCTGGTCGCAGGACGCCACCGGCCTTGACCCGCACAAGCAGACTGCCTTTTCCTCGCTCCGCCTGCTCGAATTGATCTATGAGCCGCTGGTGCGCATGGATGCCGAACTCAATGTGGTGCCGGCCATCGCCTCGAGCTGGGAATTCTCCGACGACGCCAAGACGCTGACCTTCTCGATCGATCCCGATGCCAAATTCTCCGACGGCTCGTCGGTGACTTCGGCCGACGTCAAGGCGTCATTCGAGCGCCTCCTCGATGAGGCCACCTCGGCTGCGGCCCGCTCGAACTTCCTTTCGATCGAGAGCATCGATACGCCGGATGAGGCCACTGTCGTGTTCAACCTCTCGACCGCCGACGTGCCGATCCTAGTCGCCATGGCTACGATCAACGCCGCCATCCTGCCTGCTGCGGAGATCGAAGCAGGCACGATTGGCACCGAAGCCGTCGGTTCGGGTCCCTTCGTGCTGGAAAGCTGGGAACCCAACTCCCGCGAAGTGCTGAGCGCCAATGAGAATTGGGCCGGTGGCGAGCTGGCCATTGACGGCATCACCATCTCGGTGCTGCCCGACGAAATGGCGATCCTGGCCTCGCTGCGCGCCGGCCAGACCGATTTCGCCCTGCTCAACGACCCGCTGGTTGCCACGCTGGTGCCAATGGAAGCCGGTCTCGAACTGAACCGTGTCGGCGTGCTGAACTACAACGTGCTCCAGCTCAACCCTTCGCGTCCGCCGATGGATAATCTCAAGGTCCGCCAGGCCATGAGCTGCGCCATTGACCGGCAGGAGATCATCGATGCTGCCCGGCAGGCAAAGGTCAGGGTTCGTTTTGTAGAACCTGAGCGGATGGGAGTTCCCCGTGGCTGCAGACACCAGGGGGTTGTTGCTCGCCAGACA
>JBGTUK010000316.1:1197-2616 GCA_041939225.1 Devosia sp. | reverse complement strand
CGCGTCAGTGGCTTGCTCTGCTTCAGCAGCTCGAGGATATCCTTCTGTAGCCGTCCCTCGGCCGGCCGGCGATAGACGGCCTGGAAGGTGCCGATGCGGTGCGCCGGGACATGCCGCAGCCGCCCTCCGGAGAAGCGCCCCTGCAGCAGCGCGTCAGAGTCGCGCCACTCCCACCATTCGGTGAGCGACTGCTGTTCCAGCCGGTAGTAGGCGATGCGCGCCGAGGGAACATCGCCAAAGGCGTCGAACAGCACCCCGGCATAATCGACAAAGGCGTCTATGGTGGCGCGATTAGACCAGCCCCCCTGCTGCTCAAGCACATAGGGCAGATCGAAATGATACAGCGTCACCACCGGCTCGATGCCATGGCTCAGCAGTTCATCAATCAACTGGCGGTAGAAGTTCAGCCCGGCAGCGTTGACCTCGCCAGTGCCATTGGGCAGCACCCGCGTCCAGGCAATGGAAAAGCGATAGGCCTTAAGCCCCAACTCGGCAAACAGTTTCACGTCCTCGCGAAAGCGATGATAGTGATCGCTGGCCACCTTAAAGTCGGCGGTGCCTGGCGGATGATCGAGCATATCTACAATCGACGGGCTTTTGCCATCTTCGTCCCAGGCCCCTTCTACCTGATAGGCGGAGGTGGAAGCCCCCCACAGAAAATCTTTGGGGAAATCGTTCAGTCGTTGATAAATCATGCCGGCTCCTGCTGCGCATTATTCAGGCTGATGATGGGTTCGCCAAAGCCGATCCGACCCGGCTGACGGCAACTCAACTGTGGGAAATCTTCGCTGTTGACCACCAGTACCGGCGTGGTGAGGTCGTAACCCAGCGCAGCAATCGCCGCCAGATCAAAACGCACCAGTTCATCCCCCATCTTGACCCGGTCGCCAATTTGCAGATTGGAGCTAAAATGCTGCCCGGCCAAATTAACCGTGTCGATACCGATGTGCACCAGCAGTTCAACGCCATTATCCGCCTTGATACCCACCGCGTGCATTGAAGGCAGGAAGGTCACCACCTCACCGTCCAGCGGCGCACGCAGCAGCCCTTCCTGCGGCCGTATCGCTACGCCCTGGCCCAATAACCCCTGGGAAAAGACATCGTCGTTCACCTGGTCCAGCGCTACCAGTTGGCCGGACAGCGGGCTGAAAATCTGCTGATCATCGCCGCGGATGGGGGCCACCGCCGGTGCGGTATTTTCATGGAGAAACCTGAATTTATCAAAGATCGAATCGCGCCCGACAAAAACGGGTCTCGGCAACTATTTCTTTATTATTGATATTGAACAGGCGATGGATCAGGTTCTCATTCCCGGTGCCGTTCAAGAGATGGAAGCCCTCGGCTGCCGGGTCAAGCTTCTGGGAACATATCAATCCTATTCGATATAAAAAAAGCCCTTCAGGGGGCTTTTTTTTAATC
>JBGTUK010000316.1:0-1188 GCA_041939225.1 Devosia sp. | reverse complement strand
GAGAAACCTGAATTTATCAAAGATCGAATCGCGCCCGACAAAAACGGGTCTCGGCACACCGGCATGCCCAGCAAAGCGGGGATGCCGAAATTGCCGATGCCCGAAACGAACGACAACGCCACGGCCGCGACGAGGTAGGGGCACAGCAGCGGCAGGATCACGGTTGCAAAGGTGCGAAGCGGGCCTGCACCGGCAGCGCGTGCGGCTTCCAGCAGGTCGCTCGGCACACGTACCAGCCCTGCGCGCAATGTCACGAACACGATCGGTGCATGCTGCACGCCGAAAAGCAGGATGATGCCGTCGCGGCCAAGCATCGGGTTGGGCGTGCCGGGCGCCGGCGCCAGCCCGAGCAGGCCGAGCAGCGTGCTCGACGGTCCCGCGAGATGAAGCCACGAGAGCGCGGTTACCTGCGGCGCGATAATCAGCGGCAACAGAAGCAGGAAGCCGAGCGGCCTGCGGCCGGGCAGGTCCGTCAACGCCAAGGCGATCGCAAACGGCGCGCCGATCGCCAGCGCAAGCAATGCGCCGAACGACGCGGTGACCAGCGTGTTCCATGTGGCCCGCAGCGAGCCCGGCCGCAGGAGGCCTTCGACGAAAGCGGGGAAGTCCAAGTCGCCGCCCGGCGCGACCGCCGTCAGTACGAGCCGCGCCATCGGCAGTACGCTCAAGACGGCAACGACCGCGACAACGCAGAAGGCTGCGACCCGGAAACCGGGCACGGCCGTACTGTTTGCAATTCGCCCGCGCCGGGAAAGCGCGGGCGGTGCGGATGATTCGGTGGTGGCTGCCATCAAGCGGCCTGAAGGGCCTTACTGGCCCATCACCTCGGTGAACTTTTCCTTGTTGGCCATGTCACCGGCGAGCGCGGCCGCGGCGTCGTAGGTCAGCACTTTGATCGCCGAGCGCTCCGGATAGCCCTCCGGCAGACCGGCATCGGCGCGGGCCGGAATGTAGCCCTGCTCGACCGCGAGCTTCTGTCCTTCCTCCGAGATCAGGAAGTCGACAAAGGCCTTGGCCGCTTCCGGGTTGGCCGCGGTGGAGAGGATCGCGACCAGCCCGCATTCGGGGATGTCGAGGCCTTCGCGCAGCAGGTTGATGCCGATGAGGACGTCGTAGACGCCGAGGCGCAGGTCGCGGATCAGCTCGATACGTTCCAGCGTCTCGACGTCGCTGTGCATGTAGCGGACC
>JBGTUK010000315.1:0-2624 GCA_041939225.1 Devosia sp. | reverse complement strand
GAGACTGTGTTTGACCTGGTTGAGCGTCCGGATCATCTCCTAATTGTTGGAGGTGGGCCGATAGGGCTCGAATTGGCGCAAGCGTTCAGGCGCCTTGGTTCTGCGGTCACCATCGTCGATGTGGCCCAGATCCTGCCCCGCGACGAACCCGAGGCCGCCGACCTGATCCGGGGCGTTCTGCGCAAGGAGGGGATCGCGCTTTTTGAGAATGCCAAACTGGTCGACCCCCAGCGGCACGACGCCGGCATCAGCGCGACCGTCGAAACGGCTGCGGGTAGACACCAGATCGCCGCCAGCCATGTCCTGGCGGCGGTAGGTCGCGAAGCCAATGTCCAGGACATGGGCCTGGAGCTGGCGGGGGTCGACTTTGACGGGAAGGGGATTAAGGTCGACGACCGACTAAGAACAAGCAACTCTCGCATCTTTGCCATCGGCGATGTGGCCGGCGGCCCGCAGTTCACCCATATTGCCGGCTATCACGCTGGCATCTTTGTGCGCAATGCGATGTTCGGCCTGCCGGCCAAGGTGGACTATGCTGCCCTGCCTTGGGTGAACTATCTGGACCCGGAGGTCGCCCATGTTGGCCTGACAGAGACCGAGGCACGCGAGGCGCATGGCGAATTGAACGTTATCCTTGAGCGCATGGACGACAATGATCGTGCGCAGACCGAACGCCGCACCGAAGGGTTCATCAAGCTGATCCTGACGCGCGGGGGCAGGGTGCTTGGCGTCACGATCGTGGCACCTCACGCCGGCGAAATGATCAGCCTGTGGGGGCTGGTCATCTCCAAAAAGATCAAGCTTTCCGCAGTTGCCTCTATGATCGCGCCCTATCCCACCCTCTCGGAGCTCTCCAAGCGCGCGGCCAGCGCCTATTACAAGCCCAAGCTGTTCGGCCGCCTGTCCAAGGCATGGGTCGGATTGGTGCAAAAGCTCCTGCCTTGAGACGTCAGGGGTCAATCCGTTGCAGGAGTTTTGCCACCATCGGCAGAACACCAGCCACTATGACCGCGACACCTTCCGCGTTGGGATGGCGCCGGTCTGCCTGGTTGAGCGCCGGATCCAGCGCGACGCCTTCAAGAAAAAAGGGGTACAGCAGCGTATCGTGCTCATTGGCCAGCTCGGGGTAAATGCTGTCGAACGCTTCGACATAGTCGCTGCCCAAGCCACGATTGGCCATCATACCCACGAGCAGAACTGGCGTTTCAAGCGTCTTGAGCCGCTCCAGAATGGCCTTGAGGTTTGCCCGTGCCTCGACCGGAGGGAGACCCTGCAGCATATCGTTGGCACCAAGCCCCAGAATGACAGCATCAGGCCGAACGCCCAGGCTCCAGTCCAGACGGGCCAATCCATCGGCCGTGGTGTCGCCTGAAACACTGGCGTTGATCAGGTTCGCGTCAATCCCCATTGTGTCCAAGGCCGCCTGCAACTGCCCTTCAAAGCTGTCCTCGGACGAAAGCCCGAGGCCCGCCATTAGAGAGTCGCCGTAGAGGAGGATGGTCGGCTCATCGGCCGACACAGCACTCACCGGTGCCGAAATCGTTCCGATCAGAGCCATTGCGCAAATCGTGCGCTGCCACCATTTTGTTCGCATCACACGCGCCATCGCACCCGTTCTGACCACGTCCCGGCCTTGCTCCATGATTGACACCATCGCCCGTACCCGGGACATGAACCTGCACCTTAGATCAGGCGGTAGTGCGCTTCATATCCTCCGATCTATCACGTTTGAGATAAAGGCGGGCGAGGTGGTTTCTGTCGTCGGGCCTTCGGGCAGCGGCAAGACCAGCCTGTTGATGGTACTGGGCGGCCTTGAACGCGCCAGCAGCGGCCTGGTCTGTGTCGGGGGCACCGATCTCACGGGTTTGGATGAAGATAAGCTCGCCGATATGCGCCGCGAAAATATCGGTATTCTGTTTCAGAACTTCCACCTCATCCCTTCCATGACGGCGCTCGAAAACGTTGCCCTGGCCCTTGAGATTGCGTTCGAGGATCTGCCGGTGAGCGAGATCAGGTCGCGCGCCAAGGCCGCACTTGCAGAGGTCGGGCTGGCCGCTCGCGAGACTCATCTGCCTAGTGCCCTTTCTGGCGGCGAGCAGCAAAGAGTGGGTCTGGCCCGCGCCATTGTGACTCGGCCCAGACTTCTCCTGGCTGACGAACCGACTGGCAATCTCGACCAGGAAACGGCAGCTGCGGCAATTGAGCTGCTGTTCAGCCTCGCGCGGCGCAACAATATGTCCGTGCTGCTGATCACTCACGACAATGGCCTTGCAAGTCGGGCGGATCGGCATCTGCGTATGGACCACGGAGAGTTGCGCGAGTTGGAGGCCGCCATTTGATGAGGCGGCTTGGTGGCTGGTGGCGCGTTGCACTGATCGATTTGCGTGGCAGTGCCCAGAGGTTCATCATCTTGATCGCCTGTCTCGCCTTGGGCGTGGCCGCTATTGGGACAGTAAGCTCGGTGCGCAGCAGCGTCGAAGCTGCTGTCGCGCGCGATGCGAGGCTCATTTTGGGAGGCGACCTGGAATTGCGTGCCCAGCGCAGCGACGTCAGCCCTGCAGTGGTTTCCGCGCTCAGGGCTTTGGGGCAGGTCAGTCGGGAGGTTGAGCTCAACTCCCAGGCGT
>JBGTUK010000314.1:0-2631 GCA_041939225.1 Devosia sp. | reverse complement strand
GAAGCCGTCTGCCCCGGTTTCAAGTAGGCGAATAAACAGGCCCGAGCGCGTGATACCGGAGACCCGACCCATGAACCGGGCGCCGATGCGTTCCGCGAGAAACTGGGCGAGGAGGCGGTCGGAGGTTTCGCGCTCGGCCAGCATGGCGCGGCGCTCAGTGGCCGAAATGTGCTGGCCGATGCCAGTGAGCTTGCTCGCTTCCTGGTCGGACAGGCCGTCATCACCCCAACCCAAAGCGCTTACCAGGGCGCGGTGAACGATCAGGTCGGCATAGCGACGGATAGGCGAGGTGAAATGGGCGTAGCGGTCGAGATTGAGACCAAAATGCCCGTAATTCTCGGCTGAGTACTCGGCCTGCGCCTGACTGCGCAGCACCATCTCACTGACTTGCTCGATATTCCCTGCCTTGCGAGCCTGATGGAGAATACCGTTGAAGTCGGATGCGCGCACGCTGTCCGATTTCTTGACGGCAATATCGAGACTACCCAGAAATTCGCGCAGAGCCTGGAGTTTTTCGGAGGAAGGCTCGTCGTGCACGCGATAGAGGAGTTCGCTGCGTTTCTGCTCCAGTGTTTCGGCGGCCGCCACGTTGGCGGCAATCATCATCTCTTCGATAAGCCGGTGCGCATCCAGGCGCTCGGGCACGTGAATGTCTCGCACCAGACCCTTCTCATCGAGCAGGATCTTGCGTTCCGGCAGGTCGAGGTCGAGTGGGCCGCGCTGATCACGGGCCGAGGCCATAGCCGTATAGGCATCCCACAGAGGCCTGAGGATGGGATCAAGCAATGGGCCCGTCTGGTCGTCGGGATTGCCGTCGATTGCCGCCTGGGCCAGTTGGTAGGACAGCTTAGCGGCCGAGCGCATGAGAATGCGGTGGAAGCTGTGGCTCTTCTTGCGACCGTCAGCGCCGAGCACCATGCGGACGGCGAGGGCCGCGCGGGGAACGCCTTCTTTGAGCGAACACAGTTCGTTGGAAATGCGCTCGGGTAGCATGGGGACCACGCGGTCGGGGAAATAGACCGAGTTGCCACGCAGATAGGCTTCGCGATCAAGCGCGGTGCCTGGGCGAACATAGGCCGCTACGTCGGCGATGGCGACTGTGACGACATAGCCACCCTGGTTTTTCTCGTCATCGTCCGGGGCGGCGTGGACCGCGTCGTCGTGGTCCTTAGCGTCTGCCGGATCAATGGTGATGAGCGGCAGTTCGCGCCAATCTTCGCGACCCTTGAGGGTGGCTTCCTTGGCCGCTTCCGCCTCGCGGATCACGCTTTGCGGAAAGACATGGGGAATTTCGAGGTTGTGGATGGCGATCAACGAAATGGCGCCTTCGGAATGCGGATTGCCGATAACCGAGGTGACACGGGCACGTGGGATCATCAGGCGGCCGGAGAATTTCACCTCCACTTCCACCAGATCGCCATCTGCAGCATCGCCAAGATCGCCTAAGGCAATGCGCATTTCTTTTTGCTTGCGATCCACCGGAATCAACCGGGCGCCGTCGTCGTCCTTGCGGACGATGCCAATATGGGCGCGCCGCGGCTTATCGAGCACCTTCATCGGCTTGGCGGTGTAGTCAGGAACAGCGTCTTCTCCGGCATCGATCCGGGCCAGGATGCGGTCACCGGGGGCAGGAACGACGCGGGCATGCGGGCCAACCAGCACGCGGACACGCGGCAATTCGCCTTCTTCCGGGTTCCACTGCGCCGGGAAGGCGTGCAGGTCATCGGGGTCGGCGTCGCCGGGAATATCGAGCACGGTGACGTGGGGCAGGGCGGCGGTACGGCGAAGCGCCTTGCGGGTGCGAGTAATGATGCCCTCACCTTCGAGCTCGGCCAGCATGGCCTTGAAGGGACGTCGCAGGTCGCCGCGTATGCCGAAGACCTTGGCCAGATCGCGCTTGCCCTTGATATTGTCTTCCTGAGCCAGGGCCTCGAGCAATTGCTCGCGCGTGGGGAGCCGCTCGGCCACGGGCAGCCGCGGGCGTTTGGGACCGGAGGTGTTCTTGGGTTTTATGGATTTGGCCATGAATGAAGTGTTTCTACAAACTGGCCCTTATGTAGGGGATCGGCGCCGCTTTGCCAAACCAGGCGTGCCACGCGGTGGTGCGCAAATCGGTTCACCCTCTTGTGACATCGGGCATTGAGAGGCTAGACCTTGGCGCAACGCCGTGAGGAGGGGTCCTTTCATGCCCGCCGAAATATTGCCGCTGATCTTTGCACTGGTGCTGGGCTATCTCTCAGGCTCGATTCCGTTTGGCCTGATCCTGACCCGGGCGGCAGGCATGGGGGACATCCGTTCTATCGGTTCAGGCAATATTGGCGCCACCAATGTGCTGCGCACCGGCAACCGCCCCATTGCGGCAGCGACGCTGGTGCTCGATGCGCTCAAGGCTGTCGCTCCCATCCTTATCGTCCGCCATTACTGGGGCGAAGACGCAGCGCGGTTTGCCGCGCTCGGCGCCTTCCTCGGACACTGTTTTCCGGTCTGGATCGGTTTCAAGGGCGGCAAGGGCGTTGCCGTGATAATCGGGTCCCTGCTGGCGTTAAGCTGGCCTGCGGGGCTGACCTTCTGCGCCGCCGCCGGCCACGTTTCCCGGGTTGATAATTTGAAAGTGAAAGACGTATTTTCCCG
>JBGTUK010000313.1:0-2643 GCA_041939225.1 Devosia sp. | reverse complement strand
GCTGGCTCGGGCAAGGGACTGTCGCTCGAATTGGGCGGCAAGTCGCCCTATATCGTTTTTGAGGATGCCGATCTCGACTCTGCCGTCGAGGGCCTGGTGGATGCCATCTGGTTCAATCAGGGCCAGGTCTGCTGCGCCGGCTCTCGCCTTCTGGTGCAGGAGAGCATCGAGGAGCGCTTCATCGCCAAGGTCAAGGCGCGCATGGCCAAATTGCGTGTCGGCGACCCGCTCGACAAATCCGTTGATATCGGTGCGCTGGTCGCCCCAGTGCAGGTCGGACGCATCAAGGATTTGATGAAAAAGGGCGTGGCCGAAGGCGCCCATGTCTATGAGCCCGATTTTGAGCTGCCGGGCGGCAATTGCTATTTGAAGCCCGCCCTGGTCACCAATGTTTCGCCCGCTAATACCCTGGTCGCCGAGGAAATTTTCGGGCCGGTCCTGGTTGCCATGAGCTTCCGTACGCCCGAAGAAGCAGTGGCTCTGGCCAACAATACCAAATATGGCCTGGCGGCCACGCTCTGGAGTGAGAATATCAATCTCGCCCTTGATATCGCGCCCAAACTCAAGGCCGGGGTGATCTGGATCAACGGCACCAACAATTTTGACGCCGCTGTCGGCTTTGGCGGCTACAAGGAAAGCGGCTTCGGGCGCGAAGGCGGCCGGGAAGGTATGAGCGCCTATCTCAAGCCCGCCTGGGAAAAGACGCTCAAGGCGGCCCCGCCCGCAGCCCCGACAAAACCGGCAGCGACAAACCCGCTCGACACCGGAAATCTCGACCAGACCGCCAAGATGTATGTTGGCGGCAAGCAGGCCCGCCCAGACTCTGGGTACAACCGTCCCGTCCTCGGTCCCAAGGGCGATCTGGTCGGCGAAGTGGGTGAGGGCAACCGCAAGGATATCCGCAACGCGGTTGAAGCTGCCCGCAAGGCGCTGGGCTGGGGCACGACTGCAGCTCATACTCGCGCACAGATCCTCTACTACCTGGCTGAAAACCTCGATTACCGGCGCGACGAGTTCGCGGCCCGCATCAAGGCGCAGACCGGCGAGAACGGTGCCGAGGAAGTCGCCCTGTCGGTGGAACGCCTGTTCGCCTTTGCCGGCTGGGCCGACAAGTTCGATGGTGCGGTGCACAATCCGCCCCAGCGGATGATTGCCACCGCTCTTGTGGAGCCGTTGGGCGTGCTCGGCATCGTCGCTCCGCCGTCCCGGCCCTTGCTTGGTTCGGTTGCATTGCTCGCTCCGGCCATTGCTATGGGCAATACCGTGGTTCTGGTGCCCTCCGAGCGCAGCCCGCTTTCCGTGACCGATCTCTACCAGGTGCTCGAGACGTCCGATGTGCCGGGCGGCGTGGTCAACATTGTCACTGGCGACAGCACCGCCCTAGCCAAGACATTGGCGGAGCATGACGGTGTCGATGGTCTGTGGTTTGCCGGTTCGGCGGAGGGCTCCGCCATGGTCGAAAAGGCCTCGGTGGGCAATCTCAAGCAGACATGGACCAGCCGCGGTCTCTACTACGATCTGGCCGATCCCCGCTTTGCCGGCGACTACTTCCTGTCCAAGGCGACGCAGGTCAAGAATGTCTGGATCCCTTACGGAGCCTGAATCCATGGCCGACAAGCTCGAAATCGAGAATGTAGGCCAGCCCGGCAAGATCTATCGGGTTGACGCGGCTAAGTTTACGGCCATGCGGACCGCGGTTCTCGACGTCCTGCCCGATGCAGCCCCTGGCATGCCGGTCGGCGAGCTCATCGCGGCGGTCAAGCCAAGACTGCCCCAGGATCTGTTTCCGGGTGGCGACAAGGCCGGTTGGTGGGTCAAGTCGGTCCAGCTCGATCTTGAGGCTAAGAAGGTCATTGCCCGCGCCGAAAAGCCGCCGGTTCGACTCTACAAGCTCTAGGAATCTCATGGTTTTCCTTCCCCAGGAAGTCATCCTGAAAAAGCGCAATGGCGAGCCTCTCGCATCGGAGGACATCGCCCGTTTTATTGCCGGCTTCGCGAAGGGTAGCGTCTCCCACGCCCAGGCCGCCGCTTTTGCCATGGCGGTCTATTTCAACGATATGGACATGGACGAACGGGTTGCCCTGACTTTGGCCATGCGCGATAGCGGCACCGTGCTCGACTGGTCCGATCTGGACGGCCCTGTGGCCGACAAGCACTCGACCGGGGGCGTGGGTGACAATGTCAGCCTCATGCTGGCCCCGATCCTGGCGGCAATTGGCATTTACGTGCCGATGATTTCCGGGCGGGGGCTAGGTCATACCGGCGGCACGCTCGACAAGTTCGATGCCATCCCCGGCTACCAAACCCAACCCGACAATGCGCTGTTCCGCAATGTGGTGAAGGAGGCCGGCTGCGCCATTATCGGCCAGACCGCCGACCTCGCCCCCGCCGACAAGACGCTCTATGCCATTCGGGACGTCACCGGCACGGTCGAATCTATCGCGCTGATTACGGCCTCGATCCTGTCGAAAAAGCTCGCCGCTGGCCTCGATGCGCTCGCGGTCGACCACCGTGCGTGCGCCAGCGAAGCGCTTGACGCTGTCGTGCAGGCCGGTGCCCAGCCAGCTGCCGGAAACCTGGATGCTGTCCAGCGTGGTGGCGCTGTCCTGCGCGAAGGCGGCAGCAGCCGGGAACAGGCACAGG
>JBGTUK010000312.1:0-2647 GCA_041939225.1 Devosia sp. | reverse complement strand
CCTGGCGCACAATGGTGTTGATGCATTTGTCGAACACATCGCGATCGTCTTCGAGCTTGCTGCCATAGCGTCGGCGCAAACGCTCTGCCGAAAGTTGAATCGGCGTCAGCGGGTTCTTGATCTCATGGGCAATACGGCGCGCCACATCGGCCCAGGCACTGGTCCGCTGCGCCGATTCGAGGTCGGTAATATCGTCAAAGGTCAGCACATAGCCCTTGGATTCGGTGATCGAGCCTTCGCGCGTCAGCTGTACCTGATAGATGCGCCGGTCCGTCTCGTTGCCAAGCTGGATCTGGTCCCGCACCTGGCCGCGTCGGGCCGATTTTGCCTTGTCCAGCGTTGCCGCGAGTTCGGGCATGATCTGGTCCATCGGTTCGCCCATCAACTCGATTTCCGTCCGGCCAAGCATTTCACAAGCGCGCGCATTGACCAGCGTCACCGCCCCATAGGGATCCAGTCCAATAATGCCGGCCGACACGCCCTCCACCACCGCCTCGGTAAACTGACGGCGTTTCTCATTGACTTCATTGGCCTTGAGCAGGTCCAGCCGTTGCGTCTTGAGCTGCTGCGTCATGCGGTTAAAGCCATTGGACAAATCCCGCAAATCGCCCCTGCCCTCCTGTACCGGTACTTGTACATCCAGATCTCCTGAACTCACCCGGCGCGACGCGATCATCAGGTTTCTGATCGGGTCGACGAAGCGATTGGCCAGTGCAATGCCGATCCAGAGTGCGGCCAGCAGCAGCACCACAGCCAGCCCCACATACATGATGGTGAAGGTAATCTGGAACACTAGCCGGCTGGAGGCGTATTCTCGATATTCCGTGATGTTCTCGTCGGTTAGACGCATATATTCAAGTACTTCTGCATCGACCGGACGCGCTACGAACAGAAAAGTTTCGTCATAGCCACGCAGTTTTACCACTGATCCCACGAACTGCGTCGACCCCGGTGCAATCGGGGTCGGTATTCCCTCGACCACGCCATCAGTTACCCCGGCCGGCAATTTGGGATAGGCCCCGGCGACGTTGATCTGCGCGCGCATCAGCGTCTCGCCGGCCCTGTCGATCAGCGCCGTAAACGGCAGCGAACGCGTCACCGCCAGGGCCGTCAGGATCCGTTCGAACCGAACCGGTTCTTCCTCATAAGTCTCGCGCGCCTGCTCCAACTCGGTTGCTACCCAGATAATGTCGTCCCGCAGCACCTGGGCATGTTCGAGCATGTAAGACCGGGCCACCAGCCGCGAACTTTCCACCATCGCCCGCGTGCGCTCGGAGAACCACTGATCCAGCCCCTGGTTGAGTGCAATGGTCGCCACCACGGCGACAAGGGCCGCAGGGACAGCCGCCACGAAGGCAAACATTGCCACCATCCGCACCTGCAGCCCTGCACCGGGCACGCCGCGTAGTCGCGCCTGGAACAGCAGCACGGCTTCGGTCACTACCAGAGCAATCACCAGCAGCACCAGGAGACCGGTGACCACCCAGATGACAGTCCATACCGTTGGCGAGGGTTCGATATTGGTGACGCCGGAGAGAATGAAGAAGGACGCCGACGACATCAGCACCGAGGCAAACACCACGACAAAGCCGAGTACGCGCAGAGAATAGTTCTGCTGAATGCGCAACAGCCCACGCCGCCCGGCCGACGATTCGCCGGCGGCACGGTCGCCTTGATGTTCGCTGGCTGAGACCAAGTCGGCCATAGGCTGCGTAGTTTCCTCCGCTTCGACGATAATGGTAGTCACCTAAGCGGCTCGTCGAGAGCCTTCATGTAGGTGCAGAACCATGGGGAAAGCGAAGCCTGACCCAATTCCCCCGACCCTTCAAGATAAATGTTGCCAAAATGTGACACTCAGTCCCGGCCCGCTTCGCGGGTGAAATCACTCCGGTGGAGCGATTTTATGGGCTGAGGCCATGAGAACTACGCTCGAATGGCACGAATACTCGGGACCGTTTTAGCGATGGAGGCCTCGAGAGCTATTCCCGAAAAGCCGCTCGAAGGGCTAGACCCGGAGGCATTGAGGTGTGCCCGACAGGACGAGCGGCGCCATTTGTGCCGCGAAAACGAGAAGACCGCAAAGACTGAGCGCGCAGGGCGCCCTACCCGCGACGGCTGCTATGCTTGACGATTTCGATACTGTGTGTGCGGATCTTCTTGCGTAGCGTGTTGCGGTTGAGCCCCAGCAGGTCTGCTGCCTTGATCTGATTGCCACCACAGGCATTGAGCGCCATGGCGATCAGCGGTGCCTCAACCTTGTCGATCACCCGCTGATACATCCCCGCCGGCGGCAAATGCGGCTCGTGCTCGCGCAGCAACTGTCCCACATGGGTTTCGACAGCCATGGAAATATCGACTGGCCCCGAGGCAGAGTTGCCGGTGGGCCGATCGACGATATTGAGCTCGTTCTGCACTATCTCTGTGGAAATCTGCTCGTCTACGTAAAGCGCCGACAGACGGCGCACCAGATTTTCCAGCTCGCGGATATTGCCCGGCCAATTATAGTTCTGCATCAGCCGGATGGCTTCGGCCCACCACGGGTCGGCGCCGTGGGCCATGCAGATACGAAGTTCCGGCAGGTCGAAGCAGACCCGATCGAGGTGCATCGGGTGTTGGCACTCGCCGGGCTTCGGCGGCCCTGGAATGC
>JBGTUK010000311.1:0-2711 GCA_041939225.1 Devosia sp. | reverse complement strand
ACCTCGCGGCAGACGAATTTGAGCGAATTATTGCGCATCAGCGCGCCTGGCAGCAGCCCGGCCTCGATCAGGATCTGAAAGCCATTGCAGACGCCGAGCACCCTGGTGCCTCTGGCCGCGCGCTCGCGCAGCTTGTCCATGATGGGCGAGCGGGCGGCGATGGCGCCGCAGCGCAGATAGTCGCCATAAGAGAAGCCGCCGGGGATCACGATCAGGTCGGCATCGGGGATGTCGGTATCCTGGTGCCAGACCACGGACGGCCTTTCGCCGCCGATCTTGGTCAGCGCCGCGATCATGTCGCGGTCACGATTGAGGCCCGGAAACACGATGACAGCGGCCTTCATCGGTCAATCCTTATATCTGTCTGGGATGCGCGAGGCCCTTGTGGTGTCTCTTGCCCGAAAAGGCAAGGGCCCGCACGCGGGCAGGTGGCGAAATGCCCGCACAATGTGGCGATTGGTTGGAACTTTGCCACATTATGGGCGTTGGAACAGCATGGCAACATTGGGAGGAATGAACATGCAGACACAGACCCCGTCGTCCGCAGACAAACCGATGACCATCCGGGGCGAGGATGGCAAGCCGCATCTGGCAACCGACATGAAGCCGCAAACGCGACCGGCCAAGCTGCCGCGGGTTCGGCCCATCGTGCCTTCGATTTTCAAGGCGCCGGATTGAACGGCGAACGACAAGAAAAGGGCCGGTGCTGAACCGGCCCTTCTTTTATTCGGCAGGGGCTGCGCTTGCGCCAGGTCGGATTCGGCTTCCCGGCAGGTGGGCCCATGCCGGCCGCTCGAACAGAAATTTGCCACGGCCGATTTTCTGGACCACCCACCAAAGAACCAGCGGCGATATTATCGCGACCGCCATGGTGAGCAGGCTCAGCACGTTGGCCTCTTCAATCCCCAGCCGCAGCAGAATTATGCGGGCAATACCCATGGGCAGCACGAAGGCGACATAGATGACCAACGACCTAGTGCCCATCCAGCGCAGCCAGTCCATGAAGGGCAGGCGCGAAAGGAGGGCCGCCAACATGCATATCGCCGCCGCGCCGGCCAGCGCTAGAATCAGGTGAACGCCGGGCAGGACGCCCCAGCCCATTTCGATATGGACCGGGTCCATGCGGAAGCCGGGCGAAAATACCATAGCCGCATTGACGACCGCCCAGACCACCAACACGCTGAGTGCCGCCGTGACATGGGACGTGGTCCAATCGGCCAGTGCGAAAAGGCGTGGCGCGAAGACAGCCCCGGCGTAGAAATAGACGAAATACTCGGCGAGCTGGTCCACGAGATAGCTGCCGGTATGAATGCTGGCCATCTGCAAAATGGCCGCCACCCCTAGAACGCCCCATTGTGGCGCCTTGATCTCGTGCAGGAACTTGGCGATCAGGCCGAACACCGCCAGCATGTAGATGAACCACAACACGCCATATGGCTCCACCACCGCCAGGGCGAGGGATGCAGCTGCGCCAGTCGGATCGCGACCGATCAGCGCTTCCTTGAACAGAATGTGGATTAGTGCCCAGAGCGCATAGAAATAGGCGTAGTGCACCACGCGGCGGTCGGCGAAGGCCGCCCACGGGCGGCCGATCACCTTGGCGAGAAACAGCCCAGAAAGCAGGAAAAACTCGGGCATGCGGAATGGCATGGCAAAGGCGATAGTCCAGTGCAGGAAGCCGGTCTGGCCGGTATCCTCGCCCACACTGGCCGCGCAATACATGGTCACCACCAGGAAGATGGACAGGCCCTTGGCCATGTCCACCCAATTCAACCTCGTCTTGTCCATCGCTGAGCCCTCGCAATCATGTTGCGGGCCAGCATAGGGACAAGTCCTCACCAGTCCCATAAAGGCTTGGGAACAGGCTTAAGGAAAATGCTAGATGGTTAGATTTTGGCTAAGGGATCAGACCGGCACGGAGGCATAGGCGGCAAACAGGAGGCCGAGCGAGGAGAAGAACATGACGGTGAGAGCGATCTGGGTCTTGCGCATAGTCATACGGTCCTGCGCCATTGATCGGCGCGAATTGAGTTAGTTATAGCCGTTAGGCGTTAAGGTGAGATTTCGATCGCGTAGTTTTCGATCACAGTGTTGGCGAGGAGCTTTTCACACATCTCTTTGATTTGAGAACGTGCAGCTTCCTCATCGGTTCCTGACACTTCGAGATCGAACACCTTGCCCTGGCGCACACCGGCAACCCCGGCAAAACCGAGGCCGGCCAAAGACCCTTCTATGGCCTGTCCCTGGGGGTCGAGAACGCCGTTCTTGAGCGTGACAATGACGCGCGCTTTCATGGTTCGCTCCAAAACCTACTGGACCAGGCGCGGACCGGTGGTCAGCGCATTGTCGTTCTCAACCAGAATGCCCAAACGTTGGGCGACTTCGCGATAATTTTCCACCAGACCGCCGAGGCCCTCACGGAAGCGATCCTTGTCCATCTTGGTGCGGGTCTTGATGTCCCACAGGCGGCAATTGTCCGGGCTGATCTCGTCGGCAAGCACGATGCGCATCGTGTCGCCTTCGTAAAGGCGGCCACATTCGATCTTGAAATCGATGAGCTGGATGCCGACGCCCATGAACAGGCCGGTCAGGAAGTCGTTGATGCGAACGGCCAGGCTCATGATGTCGTCGAGTTCGGCGGGGGTGGCCCAGCCGAAGGCCGTGATGTGCTCTTCGGAGACCATGGGGTCGCCCAGCGCATCGTCCTTATA
>JBGTUK010000310.1:0-2723 GCA_041939225.1 Devosia sp. | reverse complement strand
CCGCTTCGGCCACACGGCTCTCGATCTCGGCCTTGCTGGCGCCGGCAAAGCGCAGGGCAAAGCCCATGTTTTCGCGCACGCTCATATGCGGATAGAGCGCATAGGACTGGAACACCATGGCGATGCCGCGCTTGGCCGCCGGGACCTCATTCATGCGCTGGCCGTCGATCAGCAGGTCGCCGCCGGTGATCGGCTCGAGCCCGGCAATCATGCGCAACAGCGTGGACTTGCCGCAGCCCGAGGGGCCGACAAAGACGGTGAACTCGCCCGGATCGATGGTCAGGTCCACGCCGTGGATGACCTGCACATCGCCATAGGCCTTCTTGATCTGCCGCAACTGGATGGAGGTTGCCATGGTTCTGTTCTCCTCGCTTTAGCGGAACTCGGCCGGGACCCAGCTCTGATAGAGCGGGTGATCGGGGCCGAGCGGCAGCGCGACTTCAGTGTTGGTGGACGAAGAGTGATAAAAGGCGGTGACCAGTTCAAGCGCGCGACGGCTGTCGGCGCTGGTGACCGGCAGTTCGCCACGATCGAAGATGGCATCGTGGAAGCGGGCCATCTGGGTCTGGAACCGCGACGGCACGTGTTGCCAATTGGCCAGCGCCTCGTCGATGCGCGCCTTGACCTCGTCATTGCGCGGCAGGATTTTCCAGAGCTCCTTGCCCGGATTATACGGGGCGTGGTCGCTCTCAATGGTGACGTTTTCGAACTGCAGGCGGATGCGGGTGATCTCATCCACCGAACCCAGGGTGGCGGTGAAGCTGGCAAGGGCGCCGGACTTCATTTCGAGCGAGGCGGAAATGGTGTCTTCCACTTCGATCGGATTGACCCGGGTGGCGACCCGGCCGAACACGCGTGCGATATCGCCCATCAGATAGGTGAAGATATCGTGCGGGTGGATGGCGTGGCCCATCAGGACGCCGCCCAGCTCGGTCTTCCACTTGCCGCGCCAGGGCACGGCATAATAGGGGGCCTCGCGGCGCCACATGGTTTCCACCGTGCCACAATAGGGTTTTCCCGCAATGCCGGCGTCGATGATGGTCTTGGCCTGCTCGATGCCGTCACCGAAACGGTACTGGAATACCGGCATCAGCTTGCCTTTGGCGGTCTTTTCGACCTCCAGAATGGCATCGACATCCTTGAGCGAACCGACCAGCGGCTTTTCGCACACGACATGCTTGCCGGCCTTGAGGGCCTCGGTGACCATGGAGAAGTGCGCGCCGGGAGGGGTGCAGACGTCGATAATGTCGATATCGTCCATGGCGAGCAGATCGTCGAAATTGACGATGCGGCGCTCGATGCCGAATTCCTCGCCAATCTCGTCGAGGCGTTCCTGGTTGAGATCGCAGATGGCGAGCACTTTGAACTTGTCGGCATTGGGCAGGTAGCCCTCGACAATGTGCGAGCGGCCAATGCCGCAGCCGACGACGGCAACGTTCAGGACGCGGCTCATTGGGCCCACTCCGTTCCGACTTCGGCCATTTGCTGGGCAGTCAGCGCCATCTTCATGGCGTTGTAGCAGCGCTGTTGCGGCATGGCGGTTTCGGTGCGGTTGCGCACGTCATCGAGGAACTGGCGGCCGAATGGCAGGTCGACGTTTGAACAGTCGATATGCTGTACGCCCTTCTTGTCGACGAGGAACAGGTGGTTCTCGCCAGGACGCCCGGCGATATCGACATATTTGCGCAACTCGATATAGCCCTCGGTGCCCAGAATGGTCAGGCGCCCGTCGCCCCAGGTGGGCAGGCCCTCGGGAGTAAACCAGTCGACCCGGATATAGCCCGAAGTATTGGCGGTGCGGATATGGGCGTCGCCAACATCCTGCAGGCCGGGCTTGTCGGCATGGCCGCGATTGGCGACGCTGGCCGAAACCACTTCACCATCCATGGCATCGGAGAAGAAAAGGAACTGCTCGAACTGGTGGCTGGCAATGTCGCACAGGATGCCACCATAGCGTTTGCGGGTGAAGAACCAGTCGGGGCGGTTGTTGAGACGCAGCGAGTGCGGGCCCAGGCCGACCGTGTTGACCACCTGGCCGATGGCACCCTTGGCGATCAGGTTTCCTGCTTCGACGGCGGCGGGAACTTCGAAATGCTCGGAATAGAGCACGGAGAAGATGCGCCCGGTTTCCTTCTGTACCTTCTGGATTTCCTCGAGCTGGGCAAAGGTGGTCATGCCCGGCTTGTCGGTCAGCACATCCTTGCCATGACGCATGGCGGACAGGCAGATCTCGGCCCGGTCGCCCGGAATAGCCGCGGTGACGACCACGTGAATGCTGCTGTCTTCGAGAATGGCGGCCGGATCGGCGACGCGCTTTGCCTCGGGGAATTTCTCGCCAAAGGTTTTGGCAAGATCGTCCTCGATGGCGTGGAAGGCGACGAACTGGGCGCCGGCGCGCTTGAGGCACTCCACCTGCCCGTAGATATGGGCGTGGTTGATACCGATGGCGGCGAATTTAATATCGAACATAGTCTTAGCGTTTCATACCGGTGGTGGCGATGCCCTCGATGAGCATGCGCTGGAAGAACAGGAAGAAGAGGAAGATCGGGATCAGACTGAGCACACTCATGGCAAACAGGCCGCCAAAGTCGCTTTCGCCCGTACTGTCAGTGAAGGTGCGCAGACCCAGCATGACGGTGTAGGACTTCATTTCGCTCAGGTAGATCAGCGGACCGAAGAAGTCGTCCCAGGTCCAAATGAAGGTGAAGATGGCGGCAGTGGCC
>JBGTUK010000309.1:0-2729 GCA_041939225.1 Devosia sp. | reverse complement strand
GCCCCGGGCGGCGTTTAGGAACTGCGCGCGCCGCTTGAGGCGGCGCAATGTCGCTTGACGCGTGGACTGTTCGGCCGTCATCCGGCCAAAAATCCCTTAGGCCGAAAGCTTCTTGCGGCCGTCGCGGCGGCGGCGATTGAGAATCGCGCGACCGTCCTTGGTGGCCATACGGGCACGGAAACCGTGACGACGGGCACGCACGAGCTTGGAAGGCTGGTATGTACGCTTCATAACATCAGACCGCGCTGTCGCACGGTTCCTCTTCTTTGGTGCTGCTTGAAAGCAGAATAATCCCTGAGGCGGGCAAGCGCGCCGCCTTCGCGTTGATGGGGTCTATAGGGAAAAGACATGCCTAAGTCAACGCGTGTTGGCACGCAGAACGGCCTATGTAGCCCTGTTGTCAAGCCGCGCTTTCCCCCGCATAAGAACGGCAATGGTTCTGGCCTGTGGCGGACATGGCTGAGATTACTCGACCCGAGCTTTGCATTGTGGGCGCAGGAGCGCTCGGAATCGCGCTGGCCCAGCATGCCCGGCGCCTTGGCGCTGAGGTCACGCTTATCGACAGAGGCCATGCCGAACCGGGCGATGGGCCGCAGCGGGCCCTGCAGATCGCCTCGCTAGTGGCGAGCGCGTCGCGCGCCCAAGCCATGCGGCAGGCCGGCGCTCTGGGCCTGGCCAGTGCCGACCCCAAAATCAGTATGCGTTCAGTGCAGGAGCGGGCACAAGGCCTGGCCGCCGAACAGAGCGCGCTCGACAGTCGCGAGCGGCTGGCCGGGTTGGGCATCTCGGTGTTGCGAGGTGCAACTCGCTTTGTCGATGCCATGACCATGGCGGTGGGCGATGTGCAGGTACGCCCCCAGGCAATAGTGCTGGCGGTCGGTGGCGCGGCGCTACTACCGGCGATTCCCGGCCTCGATGAGGCTGGCTATTTCACACCCGACAGCATTCTCGAGAACAGCCGCAAGCTCACCCATTTGCTGGTGATCGGCGCCGATCCGGAGGGCCTGGCATTGGCACAGGCCTTTGCGCGGCTGGGATCGGACGTGACGCTGGTGCCGCAGGGTGCGGCACTACCCGGCTTCGATATCGAGGCCGCCAGCGTCGTGCTGCAATGCCTGGGTGAAGAAGGGGTGCGGGTGGTCGACGGCGGCATGGTGGAGGAGATCCATCCCCGGTCACAGGGTATTGGCGCCACCATTACGCTGCCCGATGGGGCGAGTGAAGCGCTCGACATTTCGCATGTGCTGGTGTGCGCTGGCACTCAGGCGAGCCTGGACGATATTGGATTGGAGGCGGCGCGCCTGCGCCCCCTGCGCGGCAAGGCGCGGCAATTTGCCATTGGCTCCTTGGGCCAGACGAGCAACCGGCGGATCCGGGTGGTCGGCGCCGGGGCGGGAATCGGGCAGTGGCACCACGCGCTCAGTCATGGCCGGGCGGTGATAGAAACGCTGGTGCTTGGCACATCGCGGCATCAGCCGGCTCATCAGCCACAATTGGTGCAGACCGAGCCGGCCCTGGCTCAGATCGGCCGCTGGCCCTCCGACTCAAAGCCGCTGGCAGCGGGGCATGCTATATTGCGTAGCGGGTTGATGGAGAATGGCAAGGCACGTGCAGCCGGGCAGGACAGGGGGCTGGTCAAGGTGCTTGTCAATCCCAAGGGGCAGGTGATGGCCGCGAGCCTGGCGGGGCCGGAGGCCGGGGAGCTGGCCGGCGTTCTGGCGCTGGCGATGGAAAAAGGCATTCCGCTGGCGCAACTGGCCGATCTCAGCCTGCCCCATCCAAGCCTTCTGGCGATTTTGGCCGCTTTGGGTGAAAACCATAGTGGAGCCGAGACCGTATCTTCCTTTGCAAGGCGCATCGGCGCATTGCGGCGGCGGCTCCGGGTATAAGGAGCGCAAGCCGCCATTGCGCTAAGGTGGCCACCAATTGGGGCGAGAGGGATTGGCAGGATTGCGAGGATGAAAGACCAGCCCAATGCCATGGCCGGCCGGTTTCCCGGACTTTCGAGCAAGCTGATCGCCACGATCATCGGGGTGATCCTGCTGGTCGAAATCGTCATCTTTCTCCCCTCGGTCGCAAGCTTTCGCACCACCTGGCTGGAAGACCGCCTGCAAATCGGCGTGGTGGCGGCGCGGGTGCTCGACGCGGTGCCCGACGTGATGGCGCTGCCGCGCGGCCTGACCGACAGGCTGCTCAACTCGGCCGGCGCGCATGCCATTGTTTATCGTCGCGAAGGACAGAGCCAGCTTATCGAACTGACTACTCCTGTCATGCCGGAAACGGTGGTTACCGCCGATCTGCGGCAGGGCGACCTGCCCAGCCGCGTCTGGGGTGCCCTCGACACGCTGGTCGCGCCCGCCGGACGCACGCTGCGCGTTGTGGGTGAGGGCGATCTCAATGAAAGCCTGGTCGAGTTGCTGATGCCCGAGACACCGCTGCGACGCGACATGATCGATTATTCGCGCAGTTTTGCGCTGGTCTCCTTTGGCATCGCGGCGGTGACGGCCTTTGTGCTCTATGTTTTGGTCAGCCGCCTGTTCATCGACCCGGTCCTGCGGGTGACCGGCAATATGCTGGCCTTCCGCAAGGCGCCCGAAAATGCCGCCCTGATCCTGATTCCGTCCCGCCGATCCGATGAAATCGGCATTCTCGAGCGTGAACTGGCGGATATGGAAACGGAGCTGTTTTCCATGTTGCGGCAGAGGCGGCATCTGGCCGATCTGGGGCTG
>JBGTUK010000308.1:0-2733 GCA_041939225.1 Devosia sp. | reverse complement strand
TCGGCGCTCGGGCAACAGCCAGTAGAACAGGGCGAGAAAGACAACGCCAACTGCAGCCAGAATGGCGCCTACCGGGGTGAAGTCGAACATGGTGAAGGCGGTGCCGGTCAGCTCCTGACGCACGCCGGAGACGATGATGTTGGGTGAGGTGCCGATCTGGGTCATCAACCCGCCCAAAAGGGAGCCGAAGGCCATGGGCATGAGAAACATCGACGGCGAGACCCGCGAACGCCGCGCCATCTGGAAGGCGATTGGCATCATGATGGCCAGGGCGCCGATATTTTTCACGAAGGCTGAGAGAACGGTCACGATGGTGACCAGCACGATCAATTGCACCCGAGGGCTGCTCATACGCGGAAGGTAGCGCCGGATCAGGATTTCCATGATGCCGGAGCGCGCCACAGCAGCACTGACGACCAGGGCACTGCCCACGATGATGACGATGTCGTTGGAAAAGCCCATAAAGGCGCGTTCAAACGGCACAACGCCGACCAAAAGCCCGACAAGCAGGGCGCAGACCGCCACCAGATCATAGCGCCAACGGCTCATGATGAAGGCGACCATCATGCCCGCAATAATCAGAAATGCGAGCAATTGCGGGATTGTCATGGGCTACTCCGGGTCCGAACGGCCATAACGCAAAGGGCGCCATGAAAGTCGCAAGCAGGGAGCGTTATAGACCGGGGGCGATTGCCGCCGCGAGGGGGGTATGGAAAACTTGCCACTCCGGGAGGGCTTGATGACGACATTACATACTACTTTGGGGCCGCTTGAGCGGGAACAGCTCGGACTGATTCTGCCGCACGAACATGTTTTCGTGGATTTACGGACGCCCGACCAGCCGGGCTATGCCCAAGCCGATGCCGAAGCGGTGGTAGCGCTGATGGCGCCGCAGATCGAGGCCATCAAGGCGCAGGGCGTGACGGCGCTGATCGAATGTTCCACCGGCGGCGTTGGGTTGCGCGTGGATCTGGATTTGGCGGTGTCGCAGGCGACCGGATTTCCCATCGTGGTGCCGACCGGCAATTACCGCGAGCCGTGGATTCCCGAGTGGGTGGCGAGCGCCAGCGAAGCCGAGCTCGAGGCTTGGATGGTGGGGCATTTAACCAAAGGGGTCGATGACACCGGGGTTGTTGCCGCCTGGATCAAGGTGAGCGCGGGCGATGATGGAATCACGCCGATGGAGAGCAAGATCCTGCGGGCGGCGGCGCGGGCTTCGGCGCAGACTGGAGCGCTAGTCGGTTCGCACACGATCAGGGGCCGGGTCGTGCTGGATCAGCTCGACATTATCGAGGCGGAGGGCGGATCGGCCGGCCGCTTCCTTTCGATCCATACCCAGGAGGAGAAGGATTTCGGCCTGCATCGGGAGGTGTTCGGGCGAGGTGCCTGGCTGGAATTCGACCATATCGGCCGGGCGCCGGACGCAGATGTTGTGGGGCTCGTCATGCGCGCGCTTGATGCCGGGCAGGGGGAGCGGTTGCTCCTAAGCCATGACAGGGGCTGGTATGATCCTGCCAAGCCGGGTGGGGGCACGCCTCAACCTTACACGCATCTGGTGGAGCATTTCCTGCCCAAGCTGCGTAGCGCGGGGGTGAGCGAACAGACCATCACGAAGTTGACGCATGATAATCCGTTCAACGCGTTTGCGCGCTAGGACTCGTCGGATGTTACCGCGTAGGGGACCCTGGCAACCAGCTTTCGCGCGCCGTCCTCGATTTCGAAACAGCCGCGGATCGGGCCATCGGACAGGCCAAGCGCATTACTGGCCGCAAAGCTGGCCTCGTCGACCGCGCTATGCAGCGAGGGCAGCATGATGCCGTCGATATCGATCTGCAGGTCGCCGGACTGATCGCGGTGGTTGAAAAAATAGCGTTCCATGTGAGCCTCCATTTGCATCACCGAACGCCGGTCCCGCGCGTCCGTTCCGCGCGAGGCCATCACGAATTTGGGGGGCTCAAGCCGTGGCAGGCACCGCGAACAGGTCGTATTCGTCATTGTCCGTGACGGTGACCTGGACGATGTCACCGATCTTGATGCCGTCCGCCTGATCCACGATGACCTGACCGTCGATTTCCGGGGCATCCCATTTGGAGCGGGCAATCACACGATTCTGCTCGGGACGGACGTCGTCGACGATAACGTCGATGGTGCGACCCACCTTTTTCTGCAGCTGGCCAAAGGACACGTTCTGCGCCACTTCCATCAACTGGGCGAAACGTTCTTCCATGACCTCGTCGGGCACGACGCCTTCAATCTCGTTGGCGGTGGCGCCAGTGACGGGCTCGTATTTGAAACAGCCGGCACGGTCGATCTCGGCTTCTTCAATGAAGTCGAGCATCATCTCGAAGTCTTCCTCCGTCTCACCGGGGAAGCCGACGATGAAGTTGGAGCGTACGGTTAGGTCCGGAACCTGGCGTTTCCAGTCGAGGATGCGATTGAGCGTCTTTTCCTGATGCGCGGGGCGGCGCATGGCCTTCAGGACCTTGGGGGAGGCGTGCTGGAAAGGGATGTCGAGATAGGGCAGGACGAGGCCTTCGGTCATCAGTTCCATGATCTGGTCGACATGGGGATAGGGATAGACATAGTGCAGCCGCACCCAGGCACCGAGCTCGCCCAGTTCCTTGGCCAGATCGTAGAACTTGGCCTTGACCTCGCGGCCGCGATATTTGCTGGCCGCATATTTGATGTCGAGGCCGTACGCGCTGGTGTCCTGCGAAATGACCAGCAACTCCT
>JBGTUK010000307.1:0-2753 GCA_041939225.1 Devosia sp. | reverse complement strand
GCGCGGGTCATCTTCCGGAATGCCGGCCTCCACCTTGCCCACCATGTCGCCGCCGACATCTGCACCCTTGGTGAAAATGCCGCCGCCGAGACGAGCGAAGATGGAAATCAGTGAAGCACCGAAGCTCAGTGCCACCAGCGCGTCGATCACCGTGCGGCTGGTTGCCGCAAAACCCATGGCCGTCAGCACCATGAAATAGAGCGTGACGCCCAAGAGGCCGAGCCCTGCCACCAGCATGCCGGTGACCGCGCCGGACTTGAAGGCCAGGTCCAACCCCCTGCCTAGCGAGCCGACGGCGGCCTGGGCGACGCGCACATTGGCCCGGACCGACACATTCATGCCGATGAAACCGGCAGCGCCGGACAGCACCGCGCCGATCAGAAAGCCGATGGCAGCATAAATGCCCAGGAGCAGCCAGGCGGCGATCAGGATGACCACGCCGACAATGGCAATGGTGGTATATTGGCGCTTGAGATAGGCCGATGCGCCTTCGCGCACGGCCGCCGAGATTTCCTGCATGCGTGCCGACCCTGCGTCGGCCTTGAGCAGGCCTTGAGTGGTCACCACGCCATAGACGATAGACAGGCCGCCGCACGCAACGATCAGCCAAAGTGCCAGATCCATAAGAAGTCCCTCGAAATGTTCTCCTCCGGGGACCCGCGCTGGTGCTGGCCAGGTCTTTTCGCCCGGTCCAATCCCCGCCCTCCATCGGGCCCCCTCTGAAAGGTGAGCTTAGCGGGAATAATGGTTTAGGCAATGGGAGTTGCGCTATTTTGTCGCAAGCGCTAGCCCGCAAGCGCCGATGCGCGGGCGAACAGAGCCTGGGCGGGGCCGGCGACGGACACCGTCTTGAGCCGGCCCGTGTCACCACTGACCAGCGAGATCGAGTTTTTTGGGATACCCAGCGCCTTGGCAATCAGCGCGATGACAGCGGCATTGGCGCGCCCCTTGTCGGGCACGGCGGAGACGCGGACGCGCAGCACTACAGAGCCATCAGCGCGTACCTGACTGCCCTCAATAGCGTCGCGCCCGGCATTGGGCGTAACGCGGAGATGCAGCAAGAGCCCGGTTGCCGTCTTCCGGGCAAAGCCGGGCGACGTGCACAAAGTGGCTAGATGCCGGCGCGGAGGACCGCCGGATAGATATAGTAGCCGATGATCGACTGGATGAAGAAGATCAACAGGAAGGCGATCAGCGGCGACAGGTCCAGGCCCGAGAAATTGGGCATGAAGCGCCGGATCGGCCGCAGCACCGGCTCGGTGAGCTGGTTGAGCACCTGCCAGACCGTGGCCACGAACTGATTGCGCGTGTTGATAACATTAAACGAGATCAGCCAGCTCATGATGATCATGATGAGCAACACCCACCAGTAGAGCTGGAGCAGGATCAGGATGATGTCGAGCACGGCGCGCATGGGCGTCTCCGGTAAGGCGTTGGTAAACGCGGCAGAAAAACGGTTCGAAATATCTAGTTGCTGCCGACGCTTGGGGCAAGGGTGGATGGCCTTTCGAGCACAGCTCTCATGGCCTTCTCGCCTCAAGTCTCCCCACCGGGGAGTTTTGCCCCCTTCGGGCCGCTCGAAGCATTGGGGCATCGCATCAGAAACGCGATGCGATGCCCCGAATGACTTTGGGCCCGGTACGCAGAACACTTCTATCCGGACCCGCACAGCAGTGCACAAAGCGTGCCAATTTGCGGGCCCCGGAAAACCGGGGCGAAAGATTAAATGATTGTAAATATTCGCATTTTGCGTCAATCCAGCCCGCTGCAAATTGCAAGCGCCTTGCAAAACGCGACGTTATTCGCCGGCTTGGGCTGGCTTCCAGGTGACGACCCGGAACAAGTAGAGCAGCACCACGGCGGCGAGCACCACATAGCTCAGCGGATCGAGCACCACTTCGATCAGTTCGTAGTGGTCATGCAGAATGTAGCCGGCCATTGTCAGAACGGTGTTCCAGATCAGCGCGCCGGCGGTGGAGGCCAGCAGGAACAGCGGCAAGGGCATGGCGGAAAGGCCGGCGGGGATGGAAATCAGCGTGCGGACGATCGGCATCAGGCGGCCGAACAGCACGATGATGGGCCCGTAGCGGCGGAAGAACTCCACGGCGGTGTCGATTTCCCCGGCGTTCATGGTCAGCAGCCGACCATAGCGGTCGGCCAGCCATTTGACGCGGTCGAGGCCGAATAGTCGTCCGGCAAAATACCAGGGCAGCATGCCCGCCACCGCCCCGAATGTCGCGGCTGCCAGAACGCCAAACAGGTTGAGATCCCCATTGGCTGCGGCAAAGCCAGCAAAGGGAATGATCAATTCCGAGGGAATAGGGGGAAAGATCGACTCGGCCACCATGACCAGGACAATGCCAACGTAGCCAAAATCGATGATGATCTGGATGATCCAGTCAGTCATGTCATTTCCTCCGCGAGAACCCCCACCCGAACTCCCCCTGTGAGGGGAAGAAGTCTCGCCGGCGGTCCTGAGCAAAATGTGTCACATCCCGATGTGGTTCCTCCCCCTATTAGGGGGAGGTCAGGAGGGGGTATCCGATCAGGCCGACTTGGCAGCGCGGCTCATACGCTTGCGATCATTCGGGTCGAGCCAGATCTTGCGCAGGCGGATCGACTTGGGCGTCACCTCGACATATTCGTCTTCGGCGATGTAGCCCAGGCTCTGCTCCAGCGTGAGCTTCTTGGGGGTGGTCAAGCGCACTGCTTCGTCCTTGGACTGGGTGCGGATATTGGTGAGCTGCTTGCCC
>JBGTUK010000306.1:0-2765 GCA_041939225.1 Devosia sp. | reverse complement strand
TCTGCTCGACCGCGCCGATTTCATCACCCTCCACACCCCGCTGATCGATGCCACCCGCAACATTCTCAACGCCGAAACGCTCAGCAAGACCAAGAAGGGCGTGCGGATCGTCAATTGCGCCCGTGGTGGTCTGATCGATGAAGCAGCGCTTCTCGAGGCCCTCAAGTCGGGACAGGTCGCTGGTGCGGCCCTCGACGTGTTCCTTGAGGAGCCGGCTCAGAACAACCCCCTGTTCGAACTGCCCAACGTCATCTGCACCCCCCATCTGGGCGCGGCGACAACCGAGGCGCAGGAAAACGTGGCGCTGCAGGTTGCCGAGCAGATTTCGGCCTATCTGATGACCGGCGAGATCACCAATGCGCTCAACTTCCCGTCCATCTCGGCGGAGGAAGCCCCGATCATCACCCCCTGGGTCAAGCTAGCCGAAGCCCTTGGCTCCTTTGCCGGTCAGCTTACCGAGACCGCCATTTCGGGCATCAAGCTCGAATTCGAGGGCACTCCGGCTGGACTGAACACCCGTCCCATGGTCGCCGCCGCGATCAATGGCGTGCTCAAGCCGTCGCTGGGCGACATCAACATGGTATCGGCCCCCCAGATCGCCAAGGACCGTGGCATAGTGGTGGAAACCACCAATCGCGACCAGCAGGGCGCCTATGAGGGCTACATCCGCCTGACGGTGACCACCGAGCGTCAGACCCGCGGTGTTGCCGGCACCCTGTTTGCCAACGGCAAGCCGCGCATCATCCAGGTCAAGGACATCAACATGGAAGCGGAAATCACCCCGCACATGCTCTATGTCACCAATGAAGACAAGCCGGGCCATATCGGCCGCCTCGGCACTATCCTGGGCACGCTGGGCATCAATATAGCCAACTTCAATCTCGGCCGCGCCGAAGTGGGTGGCGATGCTATTGCCCTGGTCTCCATCGACGGCACCTTGGACAACGCCCAACTCGACCAGATCGTAAAGCTCGAAGGCGTTAAGCAGGCCAAAGCGCTCAAGTTCTGAGCTTGCGAAAAGACCTTGTTTTGAAGGCGGTCTCCGGGCCGCCTTTTACTTTACCCGCCGCGCCGCCCATTCAGCGAGCAGAATGCCGCTGACGATGATGGCTGCTGCGACAAAGTGATAGGGCTGCAGCGTCTCGCCCAGAATGATCACCGAACCCAATGTTCCGAACACCGGAATGAGGTTGTGGCTCGGCGCCGCGCGATTGGCGCCGACCAGTTCAACACCGCGGGCATAGGCCACCTGGCTGAACATCGAGGGGAAAATGGCCACATAAGCGATGACCGCCCAGACGACCGGGGGCGCCGATATGAGCATGGCAACTTGGCTCACCCCTCCCTCCGTGAAAGCCAGCATGATCACGGACGTAATCGCGGCGCCGGAAAAGCTGACGGCCATAAAGCTCAATATGTGCATTTTCGGCCGAAAGCGAAGGGCCAGCGTGTAGCTGGTATAGGCCAGGCACGCGAGCATGACGAAGCCGTCGCCGGCATTGATGTCGAGCGTCAGGATGCGCATGAGATCGCCATGGGTCGCCGTCAGAACGACCCCGGTAATGGCCAGCAACACCCCCAGGATCTGGATGAACTGCGCTCGCACCCGAAAGATAATGAAATTGGCCCCCAGGATCAGCATGGGCAAAGAACCCTGCTCAATCGCCGAATTGACCGCCGTTGTGGTTTGCAGTCCGAGATAGAGAAAACCGTTGAACAGCGCATAGCCCACCGCCCCATAGGCCATCAGCACAGGCCAGCGTCGGCGCACGACAGCCCAGTCGCCTTTGAGATGCGGCCAGGCAAAGGGCAGAATGAAACTGGTGGCCAGAACGCAGCGGCTGGCCAGCAGCAGGAAGGGGTCAATTTGGCCCACCGTCAGCTTGGCAGCCACCACATTGCCGCCCCAGAAAAGCGGCGCCAGTACCAGCAGCAGATAGGGTTGATCCAGGATGCGGGCGAAAAAGCCGCTACTTTGCTGTGGTTGCGGCTTTGTCATCGTCGCCCGGGTGATGTAAGGACAATCGGACTTATCAGTTATTCGGCCGTAATCAAACTGACAACGGCGGCCGGGGGGACGTCACGTCCATTCATCGTGGGGACCGACGCGTAGAGTGCGGTCCCGTTTGTGTGCCTGCTTTGGGGAAGACTGAAATATGGCGAATGTGGTTGTCGTCGGCTCGCAATGGGGCGACGAGGGCAAGGGCAAGATCGTGGACTGGCTTTCGGAGCGCGCCGATGTCGTGGTGCGCTTCCATGGTGGCCACAATGCCGGCCATACGCTGGTCATTGATGGGGTCAGCTACAAGCTGGCGCTGTTGCCCTCGGGCCTGGTGCAGGGCAAGCTCTCAATCATTGGCAATGGCGTCGTCGTAGATCCGCACCACTTCGTTGAGGAAATGGCCAAGTTGCGCGCTCAGGGTGTCAACATAACCCCTGAAGTCCTGCGCGTCGCTGACAATGCGCCGCTGATTCTCTCGCTGCACCGCGAACTCGACGGCATTCGCGAAGACGCCAATTCTGGTCTGAAGATCGGCACCACCCGTCGCGGCATCGGCCCGGCCTATGAGGACAAGGTGGGCCGCCGCGCCATTCGTCTGATCGACCTGTCCGAGCCCGAAACGCTCATGCCCAAGATTGAGCGTTTGCTGACCCACCACAATGCGCTGCGCCGGGGCATGGGTCTCTCCGAAATCTCGGCCGAGACCATCCACCATGAACTGACCATCATCGCTGCCGACATCCTGCCCTTTATGGACCAGGTC
>JBGTUK010000305.1:0-2768 GCA_041939225.1 Devosia sp. | reverse complement strand
CGAGCAGATCGTCTATGACGAGCTGCGCAAGGCCCGCCCGACCTATGCTTTCCTGATGGAAGAGGGTGGCGAAGTTGCCGGCACCGACGGCCAGCACACCTGGATCATCGATCCGCTCGATGGCACCACCAATTTCCTGCATTCCATTCCCCTGTTTGCCGTGGCGATCGCCCTGCAGCGCGGTGAGGAGATTGTGGCCTCGGTGATCTACAATCCGATCATGGATGAGCTCTACACGGCCGAAAGGGGCGGCGGTGCCTGGCTGGCCGATACCAAGCGCCTGCGCGTCGCCGGTCGCCGGCACCTGTCCGATGCCGTGGTCACCACCGGCATCAAGACCCAGGGCACCAGCAACGACACGCTGCAATTGCGCCAACTCGCCACGATCAATCCTGCAGTCGCCGGCATTCGTCGCTCCGGCTCGATCGCGGTCGACATGGCCTGGCTCGCCGCCGGGCGGTTCGATGCGCTCTGGGAAGCGGGGCTGAAACCCTGGGACGTCGCGCCGGGCCTGCTGATGGTCAAGGAAGCCGGTGGCCTTGTGACCGACTTTGCGGGCCAGCCCGGCTCTGTCTGGAACGGCCAGATCGTGGCTGGCAACGAGACATTACAGGGTGCATTGCTCAAATCCTTGCGCAAGGTCCAGTAGCGCTGCCGCATTCCTGTCACTGCGTGCCGCTAACCTTTTTAATTGTCACGCCTTTCCACCGCCTCTAGACTCAGGGGCGGTTGATTTGCGCGCGCGAGGGGCAAAGGTTCGGGACAGATGACGCAGACTTACGACCCCTATCACCTCTCCAGCCCGACCGTTTATCTGGTCAAGATCGTCATCTTTCTGGTGCTGGTGGGGCTGGTCGCCGCCATTCTGGCCACCAACATCGTTTCATTTTTCTGGGCCAACCCGTTCATCAATTCGATGATCTTCTTTGCCCTGTTCATCGGCATTTTCCTCAGCTTCCGGCAGATTTTTCGGCTATTTCCGGAAGTCAAATGGGTCAATTCCCTGCAGGATGGCGATGCCAGTTCGGCCCGCCCGCCCGTGCTGCTGGCGCCGGTCGCCGGCATTCTGCGCGAACGGATCGGCGAAGCCATCATCACCCCGGCCTCCATGCGCTCCATCCTCGATTCGGTGGGCAACCGGCTCGACGAGGCCAAAGACACATCACGCTATCTGACGGGCCTGCTGGTCTTCCTCGGCCTCATGGGCACATTCTACGGCCTACTCGAAACCGTGAGCTCGGTCGCCGGTGTCATCAATGCGCTCGACGTGACCTCGGCTGATAGCGCAGCCCTGTTCGCCAACCTCAAGGAAGGCCTTGCCGCACCGCTGGGCGGCATGGGCACGGCCTTCTCGTCCTCCCTGTTCGGCCTCGCCGGATCGCTGATCCTCGGCTTTCTGGACCTCCAGACCAGCCAGGCGCAGAACGCCTTTTATACTGACCTTGAGGATTGGATGACCTCGATGACGGAGCTGGATCATCCGGTCACCGCCATGCAGGCCAATTCCATGGGCGTCGCCGGTGCCGACATGCAGGCCATGATCGAGCGCATGGGCGCCAATATGCAGAACCAGAATTCCTCGCAGAACGCCATTCGCGCCATGGCCGAACTGGCCCGCGGCATTGACGGACTGGTCAAGCATATCCGCACCGAGCAGGAGGATTTGCGCCGCTACATCACCGAGCAGGGCGAAACCAACCAGAAGCTGCGCGACCTGATCCAGGCCATGCTCGACGAAGCCGACAACGAGCGCCGGAACTAGCCCATGCCCGCCGCGCGCGCCCGCCGCAGACAGGAAGCCAATTACTGGCCCGGCTTTGTCGATGCGCTGTCGAGCCTGCTGCTCGTCATCATCTTCATGCTTTCGTTGTTCATGCTGACCCAGTTTTTCCTCGGTCAGGAGATTCAGGGACGCGACACGGCGCTGGCCCGGCTCAACAGCCAGATTGCCGAGCTGACCGAATTGCTGCAGCTCGAACGCGCCAATTCCGACGACCTTAATGCTCAATTGGCCACCCTGACCGCGACCCTGGCCGGGGCCCAGTCAGAAAACGAAGCTCTGTCAGATCGGCTCGCCGGCATGGGTGCAGGTCTGGGCGATCGCGACGATACCATCGCGGCGCTGGAATCGGACCTGCTAGAGGCCGAACAGCTTTCCGATGAGGCCAATGCCCAGGTGGCCCTGCTCAACCAGCAATTGGCGGCGCTGCGGTCCCAAATTGGCGCGCTTGAGGCTGCCCTGGAAGCCTCTGAAGCCCGCGATGCCGAGTCCCGCACCCAAATTGCCGACCTTGGCCGCCGCCTCAATCTGGCACTGGCCCAGCGTGTGCAGGACCTGACCCGCTACCGCTCCGACTTCTTCGGGCGGCTTCGCGAAATTCTGGAAGGCCGCGCCGATGTCACCGTGGTTGGCGACCGCTTCGCTGGCGCGTTTCAGCGCCACATACGAAGCGTTGCTCTTGGGCGCACACGCCAGGAAGGTCACGACCTGTGCCAGCGTGAGCCGAGCCTCGGGCATTCCGATCCGCTCGATGACCAGGTGGCCCGACGCTGCCACACTCAACGCCTGGGGCTACCGCCAGGTTCGCCAATTGGTCACTCACGCCCAGCTCGTGGGGAACAAGAACGAACGCAGACGGGCTATGAACAACGCCCTCCAGCCGGTCTGGCAGCAGTACCCCAGGCTTGCCGATGCGCTCACCGGCGGCAACAAGTTTCGCGTAGGCGACGCACTGTTCGCGACCATGGAGTCACTGAAGTCGCTCGGC
>JBGTUK010000304.1:0-2794 GCA_041939225.1 Devosia sp. | reverse complement strand
AGTGGCCGATATGGCCCGCGCCGTCATTCCCGCACCGGCGGTGGAAGCGATAACCGATACGGCACGGCGGCTGAGCGGCAAGCGGGTGCCGCGCGTGTCTCGTGCGCTGCATCACGGTCCCGGCGCCCCCAGGTCGCGGGACAATCGGCAGGACCCGCGCGCAAGCGGGTTTCCGGTGCCAATTGCCCAGAGCGAGCGGCCGAGCGTGGTCTATTTCCCGGCCTGCCCCAGCCGCATGTTCGGTGCGCCCAGGACCAGCCACGAGCTGCTCGACACGCCAGCCGCGATGGTCGCGCTGCTGGAGCGGGCGGGCTATGAGGTGATCGTGCCGGACAAGCTGAGCGGCCAATGCTGCGGCCAGCCGTTCCAGTCCAAGGGATTTCCCGAACAGGCCGCCGAGGTGGGCGGGACGCTCAAGCGCGAGTTGTCAACGCTTTCGGATGCCGGACGGCTGCAAGTGGTGACCGATGCCTCGACCTGCGCCAAGCATTTGAAGGAGTTTCCCGGCGATGCGGCGGTGGCGGACTCGGCGCAATTCCTGGCCCAGCATGTGCTGCCGAAACTGACGATCACCCAAAGGCTGGCGAGCCTTGCCGTGCATCACAATTGTTCGGCCCAGCGGCTGTTCGAGCAGCCTTCCACCGAAGCAATAGCGGCCGCCTGTGCGGAAACCGTCGCCGTGCTCTCATCGATTACGTGCTGCGGCTATGCGGGAGACAAGGGGTTGTTCCTGCCCGAGCTCAACGCGCATGCGACACGGCGGGTGGGCAATGACATTCCTAAGGGGTGCGAGCTGGGCGTCTCGACGGTTTCGACCTGTGCCTCAGGACTGAGCGAGCGGGCCGAGGTGCCCTTTGTGAGCCTGGCAAGCCTGCTGGAATGGGCAAGCAGGTAAGGTATTTGCCTCGACCCTCATGCCTCCCCCTCGAGGGGGAGGCCGAGGTCGAGACGAGATGGGAAGGTCCACCCTCACCCCAGCTTTGCCACCCCGCTGCGCTCCCCCAGAGGGGAAGCAGCGGAACAGCACAAGCTCACTCTGCTGCCTGTCTTTCCAGCACCGAACGCTGGTCGGTGATGGCCAGGGGTTCGACGGCCACGATCTGGTCGCGCTTGCGGTGAATGCGCAGGCGCTTGACGCGGCGGCTGTCGGCAGCAAGCACTTCGAATTCAAAGCCCTTGATGCCGTTGATCCGCTCGCCGCGTTTGGGCACGTGGCCGGCCAGATCGAAGACCAGGCCACCAATGGTGTCGACATCCTCGGCGTGGTCGCCGGGGTCGAAATCTGGCCCGATCATAGCCTGTACGTCTTCGAGCTCGGCGCGGGCATTGGCGACAAAGACGTCCTCGCCGACCTTGCGGATCAGCGCAGCCTCAGCGACGTCGTGTTCGTCCTCGATTTCACCCACCACGGCTTCGAGCAGATCTTCAATGGTCACGAGCCCGTCGGTGCCGCCATATTCATCGACCACGATGGCCATATGAGTGCGGCTGGCACGCATGGATTGCAAGAGGTCGGCCGCCGGCATGAAGGTGGGCACGAACATGGCCTTGCGCAGAATGCCCAGCTTGCCGATTCTCTGGCGTAGCGCTGTCGAGAGCAGTTTGACCGGCACGTCCTTTTCCGGATCGGTGACCGGTTCGGTGATCTTTTGCAGCGCGTCCTTGATGTGGATGAAGCCGACAATGTTGTCGAGCCCGTCCTCATAAACCGGCAGGCGAGAATGGCCAACCTGACGGAAACGGGCCAGCAGCGTGCCCAGATTGATGTCGGATGGCACCGCCTGAATGTCCGAACGCTCCACCATGACGTCGTCGATCGACACCTTGGAGAGCTTGAGGACATTTTGCAGGATCAGCCGCTCGCTCTCCGAGAAGTCGCCGGTTTCGGCGCCGCCGGTATCGTCGAGTGCTTCCTGCAGGTCGTCGCGCAGTGAAACCGTAGTCCGGGCCATCAGACCCTTGATACGGCTCAACAGGCTCGGCCCCCGCGACACGGCGGGGGCGGGACTAGAAGGAGGTTCGGGGTTTTCGGCCACCCGTAGGGCCCTACTGTCGCTATCGTTCATTCATCTCGCGCCGCACGAAGCAGCTCATTGACTGTTCTATGAGACCGGAAATGCCCCAGCCGATCCGGGGTTCCTGGCCGAAACTATTCGGCATAGGGATCGTCGATCCCAAGCCGGGCCAATATCTGGGTTTCCAGCCCCTCCATTTGAAGGGCCTCGGCCTCATCAAGGTGATCATACCCTAAAATATGGAGAAATCCATGCACCATAAGATGGGTGAAATGATGTTCAAGGCTCTTGCCCAGATCCGCCGCCTCACGTTCGAGGGTTTCGCGCGCCAGGGTGATGTCCCCCAATAGACCCATGACCGGCGCAAAGGGCTCGATCTGGGGGAAGCTCAACACATTGGTAGCGCTGTCTTTTCCGCGCCATTGGGCATTAAGCTCACGCTGTTCGGCATCATCGGTGAGCAGCACCGAGACTTCCGCCGCGCCCGTTATTTTCGGCCTGGCGCCAGCAATGGCGGCCAGCACCGCCTGTTCGGCGATGGCATCAAAATGATCGGGCCAGCCATCCGCATTGCGGATGACGGCGATTTCTAGCGGTGGCGATGCGGTCATCGGTGTGGGTTTCAGCTCCGGGGCGCGGCGCCCAGTGTCCGCGCCAGACCTTCGCGGTCCCCTTCCCTCTCGGCCAGACGGCGCGCGGTATCTGCCTCATAGGCCCGAACGATGCGCCCGACAAGCGCGTGACGCACCACATCCTTGTCGCCAAAGCGCGAAACGTGC
>JBGTUK010000303.1:0-2813 GCA_041939225.1 Devosia sp. | reverse complement strand
CGGGTCAATTTCATGATCGGAGCTCTCGATCATCCCGAGCAGTTCCCGCCCCATGCCAATACCGGCAATGAAAGCCGGGTGCCCTGGTTCGACACATTGCCATCCATTGAGCACGGCGGCATTACCGAAGATCCTGAGCGCGAAGACTGGTGGAGCGCCATTCAGGCAACATCGCATCAGCATCCCGACCACGACACCGAAGTCTGGCCCAAATAACAGTAAGCCCAGTTAGGCCCCCAATGTCCCGCACACGCCTATATCTATTCGACACCACCCTGCGCGACGGTGCGCAGACCGCCGGCATCGAGTTCTCTCTTGAGGACAAAATCGCCATTGCCGGCATGCTCGAACAGATTGGCGTGGACTATATTGAGGGCGGCTATCCGGGTGCCAATCCCGTCGACACCGCCTTTTTCGAAGAAAAGCGCACGAAGAAAGCCATTTTCACCGCCTTCGGCATGACCAAGCGGGCAGGGCGCTCGGCCGCAAATGACCCCGGCGTGATGGGACTGGTCAATTCGTCGGCAGAGGCCGTCTGTTACGTTGCCAAGGCCTGGGACTATCAGGTCGAGCTGGCGCTTGGCTGCAGCACCGACGAACACCTCGAAGGCATCGCCGACTCGGTGCGCACCGCCTCGGACGGCAACAAGGAAGTGCTGGTCGATCTCGAACACTTTTTTGATGGTTATAAGGCCAACCGCACCTATGCCCTGGATTGCGTGAAGACGGCCCTCGAGGCCGGCGCGCGCTGGGTCGTGCTCTGTGACACCAATGGGGGTACCATGCCCTCGGAAGTGCGCGAGATCGTTGCGGACGTGATGACCATCGCGCCCGGGGACCGCCTGGGCATCCATCCCCACGACGACACCGGCCAGGCCGTCGCCAACGCTCTGGCCGCTATTGAAGCCGGCGTCTGCCAGGTGCAGGGCACGCTGAACGGCCTGGGCGAGCGCTGCGGCAATGCCAATCTGGTGACCCTGATCCCGACCCTGGCGCTCAAGCCCTATTATGCCGACCGCTTCGAAACCGGCATCACGCCCGACCATCTCGAGCAGTTGACGCATATTTCGCGCGCTTTCGACGACCGGCTCAACCGCGCGCCGGCGCGGCAGGCGCCTTATGTCGGGGCATCGGCCTTTGCCACCAAGGCAGGCATCCACGCCTCGGCCCTGCTCAAGGATTTTTCCACCTATGAGCATGTGCCGCCCGAAAGCGTCGGCAATGAACGGTCCATCATGGTGTCCCAGCAGGCTGGCAAATCCAACCTGCTTACCGCATTGGCCCGACACGACATCGCGTTGCAAAAGGACGATCCGAAGCTGGAAAAGCTGCTCGCCACCGTCAAGGACCGCGAGTCCCGCGGCTACTCCTATGACGGCGCCGATGCGTCCTTTGCGGTCCTCGCGCGCCGCGTTCTTGGCACGCTGCCCGATTTTTTCGACGTTGAACACTACCGCGCCATGGTCGAGCGGCGCCACAACGCCCTTGGCGAGGAAGTTACAGTCACCGAAGCCGTGGTCAAAATCCGGGTCGATGGCGAATTGCTGATGTCGGTGGCCGAGGGCAATGGTCCGGTCAACGCGCTGGATCAGGCCCTACGCAAGGATCTGGGCAAGTATTCCTCCCGAATCGAAGATCTGGAACTGGTCGACTTCAAAGTGCGTATCCTGGACGGCGGCACGGGCGCGGTCACCCGTGTACTGGTCGAGAGCCGAGACGGCAGCGGTGAGCGCTGGGTAACTATCGGCGTTTCGCCCAATATCATTGATGCCTCGTTTGAAGCTCTGTATGAATCAATCACATACAAGCTGTTGAAGACTGAGGCGGCACAGGATTCGACACTGGGGGCAAACACCAGCCAGGCGAAAACGCTCGCCGGCTGACTTGAATATTACCGGGAGGGCAAACTGGCCGAAACCGCTCCGAAACGACCTCTGGCTCTGACGATCGGGGCAGCGGCAGTCACTCTACTCGTTGTTCTAGGCGTTCTGTCCGGTCCATCGATTGTAACCTGTTTCAACAGCCCCGACGGTATGGGGCAATGCCTGCGCGGTAAGATGGTTGAAGTTGGGCTTATCCCGGCTCCGCCTGCGCCTGCAGTTGCCGAGACCGAAGCGCCCGCCGAAGAAGTCGTTGCCAGTGTCGACGAGGCGGTGCCCGCCGAACCCGAACTGGATGTCACGCCACCGGTAGAGGCGGAGGCTGAAGCCGACGTCGATCAGGTTGTCGCCGCCACATTCGGCCTGCTGCGCGCCGAACCCGATGGCTCGGTTGTTATCGCGGGTAGCGGTACGCCAGGCAGTCGCGTTGAAGTGTTCGCCAATGGAGAACTGCTCGGAACCGTCGAGGTGGAATCGAGCGGTGATTGGGTCTTCGTACCCGATGCGCCGCTGCCACCTGGCGGTATGGAAATCACGCTGGGCGAAGAGGGTAAGCCCGGCAGCGCCGAGGACTCTTTCATCGTCGTCATCAACGAGGACAAGTCCAGCCAGCCACTGGTCGTCGCCAGCACGCCGGGCGAGGCCAGCGAAGTGCTGCAGGGCCTGAACGCGCCCACGCAGATGGCGCTAGCTCCTGCTGCAGAGCCTCTGCAGCCCGCTCAGGATCGGCCCGCCGCGAACCCGTTGGCTCCGGCCCAACCCGCTGCATCCGAGGACGCGCCAACTGAGCCACTCACGGCCGTAGAGCCGCAGCAGGCTCTAGAAGCGCTCGAACCTTCCGAAGCTGCTGCGTCCCAGCAATCCACCGAGCCCAGGGAGCGCGTGCAGACCGCCTCGACCGGCGGCAGCGGATCGCGCCGGCAATAGCGTTTC
>JBGTUK010000302.1:0-2815 GCA_041939225.1 Devosia sp. | reverse complement strand
TCTCGATCCTGGTCAATGCCGAGCCCGTCGATGCGCTTTCCATGTTGGTGCACCGCACCGTGGCCGAAAGCCGCGGCCGCGTCATGTGCGAGAAGCTCAAGGAGCTGATCCCGCCGCATCTGTTCGTGATCCCGATCCAGGCGGCCATCGGCGGCAAGATCATCGCCCGCGAAACCGTCCGCGCCATGCGCAAGGACGTCACGGCGAAATGCTATGGCGGCGACGCCACCCGCAAACGCAAGCTCCTGGAAAAGCAGAAAAAGGGCAAGGCCCGCATGCGCCAGTTCGGCTCGGTGGAAATTCCGCAAGAGGCGTTCATCAAGGCACTGAAGATGGGTGATGACTGAGCCGAACGCGCGGCTCGTATTCACGGAAAATCGTTATCAGACGATTCCATTCACATCAGCCTTGCAGCCGATTGCCTCGTAGAAGGAAGTTCTTGAGGGCGCGATGTCGGGCGCAAGCCCATATGGGGAAGTCAGTCGACCAGGAAATAGGTGATGGTGGTGACCACGCGCACCTTTTTGTCGATCTGCTTTTCCGGCCGATCATTGGGAATTTCCACCGCCGGTAGAATTTCGAACACCCCCTGATTGGCGGTCTGGATATCGCCTACCTGCGCCCCGGATTCGGCGGCGAACTGCTCGGCGGTTTCCTTGGCGCGCTGCGTGGCTTCGGTCAGCATTTCACCCTTGAGGTCGTTGATGCCGGTAAACACGAAGCTGGCCCCGGCGCTATAGGCATCGGAAGAAAATACCACGCCCTGGCGCAACAGATCGGCAACCGAACGGCTCGCTTCGGCCAGGTCCTGCACCCGGTCGGTGGTGACCAGCATGTCCTCGGTCAGGACGAAGCGGTATTCGTCCGGGGTGGAGCCTGCGTTGTAGCCGGCGGCCCGGTCTTCCACGAGCACATTCTGGACCTGGATCTCGGTCTCGGCAAACCCGCGCTCAGTCAGGAAACCGCGAACAGCCTCTTCGGAAGCCTCAAGACTTGCCCGCGCGGCCTGCAATGTGGGGCCGGTAGCCACAAAACGAACGGGCCAGAAGCCCAGATTGGCCTCTACCGAGCGCTCGCTCAGCCCCTTGACGGTGACGACGCGCAAAGGCTGGCGGCTTTCCACCAGAGACGTGCCGACGAACCAGCCGGCTAGCGCAATCCCAGCGGCCAGGAAAAGTGCAGCCACAATTGCAACGATTTTCATGCTAGGTCCCTCAACAATGCCCGCGGGCACATGACGCCGGAAAGATGGCGCGATAAAGGCTTACAAGGAGGTCGCTGAATGGCTGATGAACACGGGAAATTCGGTTTGGGCGTAGTCGGCGCCGGCATGGGTGCCAAGCCCCATGCCCTGGCACTCAATGCGCTCAGGGATCGCATCGCGGTGCGGGGCGTCTACCGACGCAATCGGGACCAGCTTGACCAGTTCTGCCGCGAGTACGACCTGCCGGCCGCCTCAAGCTATGAAGCTCTGTTGGAGGATCCCAGCGTCGACGCCATTCTTGTGCTCACCACACCCAATGCACGCGAAGAGTTGGTGACTGCGGCCTGCAAGGCGGGCAAGCACGTGCTGATGGAAAAGCCGGTGGAGCGTTCGACCGAAGCCGCCCGGCGGATTGTCGAGACGTGCGCATCTGCCGGGGTGACGCTGGGCGTCATCTTCCAGCATCGTTTCCGCGCGGCCTCGCAGGCGCTGGCCGAAAAAGTCGCCAGCGGCGAACTCGGCACGCTGCGGGCAGCGCAGCTCGTCGTGCCCTGGTGGCGCCCGCAGCAGGGCTATTACGACCAGCCCGGGCGCGGCACCTTTGCCCAGGACGGTGGCGGCGTACTGATCACCCAGGCGATCCATTCGCTCGACCTGATGCTCAGCCTGACCGGTCCGGCCAAGGCTGTCACGGCGATGACGACGACCACCGGGCTGCACAGAATCGAGACCGAGGACTTCGTGGCCGGAGGTATCGAGTTCGTCAATGGCGCGGTGGGCGGGCTGATCGCCACGACCGCCAATTTTCCCGGCGGCCCGGAAAGCCTGACGCTCAATTTCGACAAGGCCAGCGCGACGCTGACCGGGGGTGTTCTGACCATGAACTGGCTCGATGGCCGGACCGAAACGGTCGGGGAAGAGGCCAGCACCTCGGGCGGCGGCGCTGACCCGATGGCCTTCCCCTTCCAGTGGCATCAGGCCCAAATCGCCGACTTTGCCGAGGCGGTACAGGCGGGGCGCCAGCCGGTCTCAACCGGCCATACGGCGCTCAACGTGCACCGGCTGATCGATGCCCTGATCCGCTCGGGCAAGGAGAGAAAAAGAGTGGAGGTCTAGTCCCTACTCGAGCTGCATCGGAACAGAAACGCACCGCCCGGAACTTCCCGGGCGGTACATGTATCAAGCCACCCGCGAAATATCCGGCACGGCATCAAGCAGCATGCGGGTATAGTCGGCCTGCGGCGCGGCCAGCACCGCCTCGGTGGGCCCCTGCTCCACGATCCGGCCCTGTTCTTCGACCGGACCCATTACCGCCACGATCTCGCCCGGCCGCTCGCCGATGCCATCGCCGCAACCGAATTGATCGTCGACTACGGCGATGTCGGGAAACCACAACCAGCTTCAGGGGCAACCGGTACCTCGTTCGATATCACCGGCCTGTTCGAAAACCCTCCCGTCCGACGCAGGTTCCTCAAACGACCGGCTACCGAATTCGGACACATCGCCGAACAGTTCACGCGAGTCGCACTCGCTCACCCGCGACTCCACATGACTCTGACTCACAACGGAAAAGATGTCTTCGACCTGCCCGCCACCGATCGACTCTTCGAT
>JBGTUK010000301.1:0-2834 GCA_041939225.1 Devosia sp. | reverse complement strand
GATCACTGCCAGATTCGATGTCATCTCTGCGGTTGTGGTCGGTGCGCTCCAACCCCGGCCGCCACGCCCGCGGCCGCCACCAGCAGCACCGCGCCGCCCACGAAGGTCGCGTCGATCGACAGCTGGTCCAGCAACAGCCCGCCGAAGGCGGCACCGGCCATGATGGCCCCGAGTGCAACACCGCCTGCGACGGCCTTGGTAAGGGTCGAAAGTTTCATAGATTCATGTCTCCCTGTCTCGCACCAGCATCGGGCCAGGCCCGAGGTCAATCTGCATGCGCTAACAGCGGATAAAATCGTGCAATGGCGTCTGCCGCAAGAGGGAAGGCGCTAATTTTTCCCATTTGGTCAAAAATGGTTGAGAGATCTGCCCAGCAGGAGCGGAATGAACCCTGACTTAGAAGCGCGACAGCAGGGCCTGGAAGAGCTGCCCCAGATCAACATCGACAAACATCGTCACAAGGATCGCGGCTGCCGCGATAATGTAGAGAGCAAGGCTGTCACGGGTGTCTGTGGACATGATGGGATTTGAATCAAACTGGTTGCAATCCCGCTTCTCTAGCGCATGGTCCGCGGCGAAATCATGGCCGAGTTGCGGCCGCTTCCGGCATGGTTAACTATTCATGAAGATCGCGCTCAGGCCGGGCCAAGCGGCTCGATTTCCGCCCCCATGGCAGAGGCAAAGCGCTCGAAAAATCCATCAATGATCCTTTGCGCCGAATTGCCAATCACGGCCTTGCCCAGTTTCATGATCTGACCCGAGGCTCCGCCCATGGCGATAAAGGACAGCAGGGTCTGGTCGCCATCGTCGGCCAGGACGATATCGGCTGCGCCTTCGGCCAGTCCAAGCAGGCCGCCCTTGCCCTTGCCGGCCAGGGTGTAACTCGCCGCCGGAACCACATTGGTCAGCACCAGTTCGCCTTTGAATACCGGCTTGACGACGCCGAGATTGACGGTAATCGCCAGATCCAGCGTATCCGGTCCGGTCCAACCGATGTGGCTGCAGCCGGGAATGGCAGCCTTGAGCATTTCAGGGTTGTTCAGGGCTTCCCAGACCAGCACGCGGCTGGCCGCGATGCGGTAGCGTCCACCAAAATCCATCAGACCCGGCCCTTCGCGGCAGTTGACGCAGAGACGAGGCTGTCTTGCTTTGCGGCCATGGTGTTCCCCAAGTCTTTACGTGCGGCTTTTTCGCACCAATATGGACTAAATAGTTGTCGGATCGCGCTGTTGCAATTGTCAGCCGGTCACGCAGACGCAATCTAGAGGGGGCCGCAAGCTTCGCCAGCCCGACCATATGTCCAGAGGGAGCCAGGGATGACCGACCAAGTGACCACAGCCACCACTGTCAGCACATCGAACATGTCGGTGATGACCGAAAAGCCGTTGCAGTATCTGGACAAGGCGGTCAATGCCATTCGCGACCTGGGCATCTGGCCCGAACAGCAGGCCGAAGCGCCGATCACCGGTCTTCTGGCGCAGATTACGGAATTGGATGAAACCCGTGTGATCCTGATCGGCCGCACGCTGAGTCAGGCCAGCGCCTTTAACGAAGTGGTGCGTGAGCAAATCGCTGCCATGAAGATCGGCGAGCGCTATGAGGACATCACCAAGGGCTTCGATTCCATCCGTGACGATGCCAAGGGCATGGTGGACCAGCTCGAGGACAACAAGATCGACCTGTTCGAGCGTGCTTCCAATGTGTGGATGAAGGTGAGCCGGGGCGACATCGCCACCCGCTTCAACAAGATCCGCGACACCTATCTCGAGGTCACGTCGGACACCAAGGACCAGATCGACCGCGAGCACACTATTCTCGAGGCCTATCGCGATTTCCGCGGCGCGCTGAAACAGTCTGAAGTGATGGCGCTCGAAGTGCTGCAGACCGCTGAAGCGCGGCTACGGGAAAAGAAGGAGATTCTGCAAAAGGCCGCCGACGAGCTGGCCGCCTACGCCGGAGACGTCCCGGCCGACCGGGCGCGGCTGGAAATGGCCCGCGATGAGCGGCTGCGCGAGATGCAGAACGAGGAAAAGCGGTATCAGATCGCCAAGGACCTCTCGGACAATCTGACCATCTCCTACAACACCTCGGAAGTGGTGATGGCCCGGCTGATGCAGACCACCAATGCCAAGGAACGGGTGTATCAACAGTCGATTTCGTTCTTTTCGACCAATGAAACCGTGCTGACGGCCCTGTCGGCCTCATTTACCGGCATGTTCGGGCTGCATGAATCGACCGAGACGCTAAACGCGATGAAGGAAGGCATGAGCAAGTCGCTCGAGACCCTTTCCGAGATCGGTGACAAGGTACAGGAAGTAGCGATCAGGGCCGGTTATGGCCCGACCGTGCGCGCCGATGCGGTCAAGAAGCTGGTCGATAGCGTGGTCAACTTCCAGGAGAAGAGCCGCAGCATCATCAATGAAATGCGGGTGGCCTCGACCAAGAATTCGGCAGAGATCCGCGACGCTGTCGAAGATGGCAAGAAGCGTCTGGCGACCCTGGCGGCCGAAGGCAATGCCCTGTTGCTCGACACCAAGGGCTGAACCACGAGGCCAGAGGTAAAGGCATTGCATGAGTAAGGCACTGCATGAGTAAGGCGACGGCGACACCCTCCGCTCCACTGGACGAGGTCATGCTGGCGATGGATGTGGTCGACACTCTCCGCCACCGGCAAGATCTTGTGGCGCGGGAGTTGGAGGGGGTGACCCGCGAGCAGCAGCTCATCGAGAAACTGCGCGCGGTTTATCACCAGCATCCCCGGTCACGAGCTGACCTACATCGAGAAAGAACGGCAAGCGCTGGGGTTCCTGGCGGCCACCCCTGAGCCAGACCCT
>JBGTUK010000300.1:0-2851 GCA_041939225.1 Devosia sp. | reverse complement strand
ATGGAACGAAGGGTCCTCGCGCAGCAATTGCGCCAGCTTGTCTTCCGAGACCCCCATATTGAACTGGGCCGAGAGCGTGTCGAGCGCAGCCCCCTCGGACAAGCCCAGGATAACAGCCGTAGGAATGCCCATGGCTTCGGCCTGGCTGGCAGTGGGCACCGAACCGATCTGCTGGGCGATCCGATTGGCCTGGTTCTGATAGGCCCGCAGGAACTCACGTGAATTGATTTCTTCGTCGCCAACCCGCGCCACGGTATTGCTGCCCAGGTCGACGATCACATTGTTGATGCCGAAACCTGCTACACCCACCAGCAGAAACGCGCCCAGGATTTTCCCCGGCCAGGATTTTGCAAAATCACGCAAACCATCAAGCATATGAAGCGTTCCACTTTCGGTTCCAATCCTTTACCTTAAGGCGAAGGTCGGACTAGTAAGACAAATACGACAGCCGGGGTTAGGGCAAAGCCTTGTCCGGCGCAAGAGGCAGGAGTACCAAGATTGTCGACCGTATCACCTCTGATCGCCGGAAACTGGAAGATGAACGGGCTCACCCACTCGCTTGATGAGCTGAGTGAACTTGCCCGCCTGCTCACCACCGGCGAGTCGCCCCGTGCTCTTGTCGTGGTCTGCCCGCCGGCCACCCTGCTGGCTGCGGTTGCGGCGCAGGGCGCCTCCAGTGGCATCATTGCCGGGGGGCAGGATTGCCATCGGGAACCGCATGGCGCCCATACCGGAGACATTTCTGCCAGCATGCTTGCAGACGCCGGCGCGCAATACGTCATTGTCGGGCACTCTGAGCGCCGCACAAACCACGGCGAGACCGACCATATCGTGTGTGCCAAGGCGGAAGCCGCTATCGGCGCGGGGTTGAAGCCGATCATCTGTGTTGGCGAAACGGAAGCGCAGCGCGATGCCGCTGAGGCAGAATCGGTAGTATCTGCTCAATTGGCCACATCTATTCCCGACGCCGCCGAGCATCACGAGGTTGTCGTTGCCTATGAACCGGTCTGGGCCATCGGCACTGGACGCACCCCCACGCTCGATGAAATCGACGAAATGCACAATGCAATCCGTGCCCGGCTGGTCGACCGCTTCGGCCTGTCCAAGGGCGAAAGCATCCGCATTCTCTATGGCGGCTCGCTCAAGCCCCAGAACGCCCGCGAGATTTTGGGCATTGGTAACGTCAATGGCGGCCTTGTCGGAGGCGCAAGCCTCTTGGCAAAGGACTTCTATACGATTATCTCAGCCGTATAGAGCATCCGGACAGGCATCCGCCTGTGGCGAAAAAGCGCCGCAAGCGGCTGGCATTTGCCGTCCGGGGGGTGTATGACCCCGCATCCTTTCCAAACCGGGCGGGCCGCATTGGCACGTCCGGACTGACGCGAAGACAAGAGATTTCATGGCCAACGTACTGCTCGTCGCCTATTTGCTGATTGTGCTGGCGCTGATTGTCGTCATCCTGCTTCAGCGCTCCGAGGGCGGCGCCCTTGGAATCGGTGGTGGCGGCGGCGGCGGTTTGATGACCGCCCGCGGCTCGGCAAACCTGCTGACCCGGACAACGGCCATTCTGGCCGTCCTGTTCTTCGCTTCGGCCATCGGTCTGACCATTCTCAACGAAATTGATCGCGGCACCTCCAGCATTCTGGACAACGCGACCTCGCTTGAAGATGGCACTCAACCTTCGACCGTGCTCGACGCACTCAACGCTCTTCAGGGCGATGAGACCTCCGATCTGCTGCTGCCCTCCGAGGCACAGACGCCGGCTGAAGAGCCCGCGACGTCGGACAGCGAACTGCCCGTACCCGAAGTATCGACCGATACCGAAGAAACGCCCGCAGTGCCTGCGGGCAACTGATCCGCCGCAAGGCGTCCGCGAGAAAAGGGGATGGCAACATCCCCTTCTTCTTTTTGTGTAGAGGGCAAATGCTGCTCTGCGAATCATGTCTGATGTGCTTATGGTGATCGCCCATGGCTCGGTACGTATTTATCACCGGAGGCGTGGTCTCCTCCCTTGGCAAAGGTTTGGCTTCGGCAGCGCTTGGCGCTGTGCTGCAGGCGCGTGGCTATAAGGTCCGCCTGCGCAAGCTCGACCCCTATCTCAACATTGATCCCGGCACGATGTCGCCGACACAGCACGGCGAGGTCTTCGTTACCGATGACGGGGCGGAAACCGATCTTGACCTGGGGCATTATGAGCGCTTCACCGGGCGTGCCGCCAACAAGCGCGACAACGTCACCTCGGGCCGCATCTATTCAGATCTGCTGGCCAAGGAACGCCGGGGCGAATTCCTTGGCGCCACCGTTCAGGTCATCCCGCACGTCACGGACTCGATCAAGCAATTCGTCCTCGACGGCAATGAGGAATACGACTTCGTGCTGGTCGAAATCGGTGGCACGGTCGGCGATATCGAGGGACTGCCGTTCTTCGAGGCCATCCGCCAGCTTGGCAATGAATTGCCGCGCAATCACGCGGCCTATCTCCACCTGACCCTGATGCCCTACATCCCCTCGGCAGGGGAATTGAAGACCAAGCCGACCCAGCACTCGGTCAAGGAACTGCGCTCCATCGGTATCGCGCCCGACGTACTGCTGGTCCGTTGCGACCGCCCGATCGGGTCGGTCGGATACGTCGAGTGGTCCCAGACGCCGCTGCGGATGCGGGGGTCGGCGAACTCGAGCAGGACGGCGCAGATCCCGCCGATGCCGAGCGCGACCGGATTCTTGTAGATCCGCCAGTGCACCGAGTCGGGTGGGAAGTTGGCGGGCGCGCCGGCGGGTGAGACAGATGCGGCGGTACGTGCGTGGCGGTCGCTGGTTGGACATCGGTTGCTCGGCTTGCTTCATCCTGGAG
>JBGTUK010000299.1:0-2854 GCA_041939225.1 Devosia sp. | reverse complement strand
GAAGCGCATGATTTCGGCCAGCATTTCGGCCCGACGCACCACCGGCAGTGCCCGCGCCCGCGCCGCCATCAATTCGGGATTGTCCTTTTTGATCGCGGACGACACCACGACCACTTCGGCCTTGCCCAGATTGTCGCCGCTCTGGCCGATCTCCACCGTAATTCCCATGTCGCGCAAGCGCTGCACATTGGGATTGAGCGTCAGGTCCGAGCCCTGCACCACGTAACCCTGGTTGTGCAGGATTTCGGCAATGCCGCTCATGCCGATGCCGCCAATGCCGATGAAATGAACCGGCCCGATATTGCGGGGCATCTTCATGGTGTGGGTCTCCCTTCGATCCGGCTATGTTTGCCCGCCAGCATCTCTGCGATGTCAGCCAGTTTTTCGACCGCGCGTGGTTGCCCCAGCGCGCGAGCAGCAGCAGCCGCGCCTTTCAGCTTCCCCGGATCAGTCAACAAATCTTGCAGTCGAGTGGCAAGCGATTGCGGTGAAAGCGTGGCCTGCTCAGCCACCCAGCCGCCGCCGCCCTCTTGCAGGAACAGCGCATTGTGCTTCTGGTCCGAATCCAGCGCACCCGGTAGCGGAATGAGAATAGCCGGACGGCCGATCACGCAAAGCTCGGTCACCGTCGAAGCCCCTGCCCGCCCGATCACCAAATGTGCATCGGCGATCCGCTCGGGCAGGTCGGTAATGAAACTGGCCAATTCCACACTGGTGCGCGATTGCCGATAGCTCTCTGCCACCCGCTCGATATCCTCAGCCCGTGCCTGCTGCAGGATATGCAACCGATGCCGCAGATCATCGGGCAACAGCGCAATGGCCGCCGGCACGATCTCGGACAGCGCCCGCGCACCTTGGCTGCCGCCGGTTACCACCAGGCGAATGGCGCCCTTCTGGGTCAGCCCTGGATAGGGCTTGCCCGCCAAGGGCCGCACGCGGTCACGCACCGGATTGCCGGTCACGACCTTTTCCAGCGTCTGGTTTTCGGCGAAGCGCGTGTCTGGAAAACTCATTGCCAGGACATCGGCAAACCGGGCCAGCGCTCGATTGGCCCGCCCCATCACCGCGTTCTGTTCATGCAACACGCCGGGAATGCCCAACAAGCTGGCCGCAACGAAAGGGGGAAATGTCGGATAGCCCCCAAAGCCGATCACCGCATCGGGGCGCAGCTTGCGCAACACGTTCCAGGCGGTACCGATCCCGCGCAAAATGGTCGTGCCCGCCCCGATCAGCTTGAGCGGATTGCGGCCTGACGGTGTGGCTGCCGGCACAATATGGATGCGCCGGGCCGGAAAATCGGCGCCATAGCTCTCCACCCTGTGGTCGGTCATCAATTCAACCGCGTGGCCGCGCCGGATCAGCTCCTGCGCCAGGGCCATGGCCGGAAACAGATGGCCGCCCGTGCCGCCGGCAATAAGTACAAATGTTTTCATTCGGCGGGGGCTACCACGGCGCTGCGGTAGGTGGGAAGGCCGGTCACCATGCGTTCCTCAGGCTTGGTCCGCGTCAGCGCCAGCATCAGCCCCATGCCGAAGGCCACGGCGATCATCGAGGTGCCGCCATAGGACACGAATGGCAGCGTCATGCCCTTGGCTGGCATCAGATTGAGGTTCACTGCCAAATTGATGCCCGACTGCATCGCGAACTGCGCTGCCAGGGTCGAAGCGGCCAGTCTTGCGAACAGACTCGCCTGGCGCTGCGCCGCCAGCATGGCGCGAATGGCGATAAACCCGATCAGGCCAACCAGCGCCATGCAGAATACGATGCCGAATTCCCCCGCCGCTGCCGAAAACACAAAGTCGGCATGGGCGTCCGGGATGAGCCGGTTGGCCACGGATTCACCCGGACCCCGCCCAAACCAACCGCCCTCCATCAGCGACTGCAACGCCCGGTCAACCTGGTAGGTATTGCCGTCTTCCGGGTTGATGAAGGAGTCGATGCGGCGCGCAAAATGCGGAAAAAACGCATAGCCGCCGACAAGCAGTCCCCCGGCCACCCCAGCAAGCCCGACAATCACCCACCAGGAAATGCCCGAGAAAAACAGCAACACCGCCCAGGTCGCCATCACTAGCGCCGTTTGCCCCAGGTCAGGCTGCAGCAACAACGCACCAACAAGCAGCCCCATGATCAGCGTGGCAATCGCACGTCCAGGAACATTGCGGTGGATCATATACTCGGAAAACAGCCAGGCCCCGATCACGGCATAGGCTGGTTTCACGAACTCAGTCGGCTGCACTGTCCAGCCCGCAAGGGAAATCCAGCGCTTGGCGCCCTTGACCTCAGTGCCGAAATGCAACGTCGCCCAGAGCAGAATAGTCATCGCCACCAGCGTGCCCAGCGCTACGAAACGGGCTTGGCGATGGCCCAAAAGAGACGTCGCCAGCATCACCGGCACAGCCAGCAGGCAGAAGAATGAGTGGCGGATCACGAAATGCCATTCATCCAGGCCGATCCGCTCGGCCACCGCCGGGCTGGCACCGAAACTGAGCACCATGCCTACGGCGAGCAGCATGATGAGCGCCCCGAGCAGTTCGCGGTCGATCGACCACCACCACTCGGCCAGGGGCGTTTTTTCGGCGCGGGAAAACATCATCGGGAAAACCGGGCTACGCAATACGAATTGTATCGAGTGTATCAACCAGTTGGTTACCGATTTGCCAAAGCCTTCGCGTTTTGCGAATCCAATGCGTGGCTGTTGTGTTTTGGCGAGCCGGCGTCAGCGCAGTTTCAAGCTCGACAGCCCAATCAGCGCCAGCACAAAGGAGATGATCCAGAACCGGATCACCACCTGGCTCTCGGTCCAGCCCAGATGCTCGAAATGGTGATGGATCGGCGCCATGCGGAACACTCGTTT
>JBGTUK010000298.1:0-2856 GCA_041939225.1 Devosia sp. | reverse complement strand
TCATATTCGTCGAAGACCAGGGCGACGGGGCGTTGCAGCGACCAGGGCAGTATGCCCTCGCGGAACTCGGTGATCTGCTTGCCGTCCTTCAGGACGATGGCGTCCTTGCCGACCAGGTCGATGCGGCTGACGTGGCTGTCCAGGTTCACGCGCACCAAGGGCCAGTTCAGGCGGGCAGCGACCTGTTCGATATGGGTGGATTTGCCCGTACCGTGATAGCCCTGCACCATGACGCGGCGGTTATAGGCAAAGCCGGCCAGGATCGCGAGCGTGGTATTGCGGTCGAACAGATAGTCTGGATCGATTGGCGGCACATGGTCGGTGCGTTCTTTGTAACCCTTGACCACCATATCCGTATCAATCCCGAACAGATCCCGCGCCTGGTATTCGGTATCGGGCAAATTTGCGAATTCAGTCATGGTCGGGCTCTTGGAAATGCAAGGAAAAATTCTGCGAAGGCGGTGGCTCTATAGCAGCAATGTGACGACGCGGGTAGCCTCGGGATGGCGAGGCCGGGGTGACGATCGGGCAGCCGCTGGCTCTAGCGCACCACGAACCCCTGTTTCTTCAAATGGGTATAGGCCGCGATCACCGAACGCAGGCGTTCCTCGGAAGAGGCATCGCCCCCATTGACGTCCGGATGGTGCTTCTTGACCAGGTCCTTGTAGGCCCGCTTGATTTCGTCGGACTTGGCGTGGGCGGTAAAGCCCAGCACTTCGAGCGCGCGCCGGTCCGGTTCGTTGAGCGGCTTGACCCGCTCGGTCGCCGGCCGCTTGGACTGCTGATAGCGATAGCGCGCGAAAACCCCAAAAGGATCGCCATATTTGTCGCCGGGCTTGGCCGCATTGCGCCCCGCGGCACGGGCCGCACCGGGATTGCCCGTGGCAAAACTCGACCGCGATTCGGCCTTGGGTGGAGTGTGCAGCGCTTCGTCCAGCTCTTCGGGGCTCATGCCGGCAAAATAGTTGAACGCCTTGTTGTAGTGCCGCACATGCTCCAGGCAGAAATTGTGGTACTGGCCCTCCGAGCCGGCGCCCTTGGGCGCCCTGAACTCGCCGGCCGCTTCGCAGCCTTCCCAGTCGCACTGCACCTCGATCGGTTCGGGCTTTTCCTCCCGCCGCGGCCGAATGCGAATGTTGTCGAAGAGCTTGGATTGCTGTTTCATTGTGCCTAGTTGTGTCTTCAGTCAGATATTGGAGCCGACACCATGTCCATGACGGACACGATCCACGCCAAGCTCGCCGAAAAATTCGCTCCCCTCCATCTGGAGGTGATCGATGAATCCCAGTCTCACCATGGTCACGCCGGTTGGCGGGAGGGTGGTGAAACCCATTTTCGTGTCAGAATCGCGACCCGCAATTTTGACGGGCTAAGCCGCGTAGCGCAACACCGTGCGGTGATGGACGCACTTGACGATGAATTGAAGTCCAGCGTGCATGCCCTCGCCATCGAGGTGCTGCCGACCTCGACCATATAGTCAATCCGCTGGCGCCTCGCCACCCTCCGTTCGGGGGGTGATGCGCACTTTCGACACCCGCTGCCGGTCCCGCTCCAGCACCAGGAACGAAAAGCCATGCGCGTCGACCTGGTGTCCCGGCTCCGGAATGAGCTTGGCCGCATTGATGACAATACCGGCCACGGTATTGGCATGCGCATCGGGCAGATCCCAGTCGAGCAGACGATTAATGTCGCGAATGGCGATGCTGGCATCGACGATGAAGCTGCCATCTTCCTGCTTGTCGATGCCGAACACGGCTTCATCGTCCGGCTCGTCATGCTCGTCGGAAATGTCGCCGACGATTTCCTCGATAATGTCTTCGAGTGTCACCAGCCCTTCGAGCACGCCATACTCATCCAGCACCAGCGCCATATGCGAATGGCGCTTGAGGAAAGCCGAAAGCTGCACCTGCACCGCTGTGGACTGGGGAATGAACCAGGGCTTGGTCATGATCTGCCGAATATCGACGCGTGATGCATCGCCATCCACAGCCATCAGCGCCCGCAGCACATCCTTGGCGTGGATAATGCCGACAATGTCGTCGGTTTCCCCCTGATAGAGTGGAATACGGGTATAAGCGCTTTCCAGTACCGCCTTAACCAGTTCATCGGCGCTCATGGTGGCATCGAGCGCCAGCATCTGGGTGCGGTGCACCATCACATCGCTGACCGCCAGATCGCGCAGATCCAGCAGGCCCCCAAGCATGTCGCGGTCATCCTTGACCACTTCACCCTCCGAGTGCAGCAGGTCCAGCGTGCCGCGAATTTCATCGTGCCCCGAAATGGCGCTGACATTGCTCGCATCGAGCCCGAACAGCCTGAGGATGGCATTGACAATGGCCTGAACCGCCAGAGTCACCGGCGCGAACACGATCACCACAACCCGGATCACTGGCGAGACACCCAGGGCAAAACCATCTGGCCGCATCAGCGCCAGCGTCTTGGGCAGCACCTCGGAAAATACCACCACGGCTGCCGTCATGGCGATCGTGGCATAGGCAATGCCGGCCTCGCCGAACAGGGCAATCAGCACGCTGGCGGCCAGGGTCGAGGCCAGAATGTTGACGATATTATTGCCCAGCAGGATCGCCCCGATCAGGCGCTCTTTCTGGCTGGAGAGGTTTTCCACCAGCGCCGCCCGCTTGTCCCCAGAGCGCGCGAGCTGATGCATGCGCGCCCGCGAAGCTGCGGTCAGCGCGGTTTCCGAGCCGGAAAAGAAGAAACTCATCGCCAACAGCAAGAGGATCCCTGCCGAAGTCAGCCAAAGGGTGAGGCTCATTTTGTGCGCATCTCCTCCAGAAAGGCCCGAACGGCCTGCGGATCGACTTGTCTTTCGATGAAGGCCTGGCCGATGCCGCG
>JBGTUK010000297.1:0-2874 GCA_041939225.1 Devosia sp. | reverse complement strand
AGGCCGCACGCATCTTGCAGATGGAGCATCTGCTGGATCGCAAGCCCAGCCAACTCTCGGGCGGTCAGCGTCAGCGCGTGGCGATTGGCCGTGCCATCGTGCGTCAACCGGAGGTGTTCCTGTTCGACGAACCGCTGTCAAACCTTGATGCGGCGCTCCGCGTCGACATGCGCATGGAAATCTCCAAGCTGCATAGTGAGTTGGACGCTACCATGATCTATGTGACGCATGATCAGGTCGAGGCGATGACCCTGGCTGACAAGATCGTTGTGCTCGATGGCGGCGTGGTGCAGCAGGTGGGCAGCCCGATCGACCTCTACCAGCACCCCGCCAACCTCTTCGTGGCCGGCTTCATCGGTTCGCCGAAAATGAACTTCGTCGAAGTGAATGCCGACAAGATCACTGGCGAAACAGTCCATGTGAGTGGACCTGATGTCGTCGGCGTGCCCGTTGCGCTCCCAGCCGGCAAGGTCCACCCGGGTGACAAGCTGACCCTTGGCGTACGGCCACACGATCTTGTGGTCGCCCCCTCGGGGGCCATTGTCGGTCGCGTTGGCTTGGTCGAGCGGCTGGGCAACGAGACCATCGTCAATCTCGAACTGCCCTCAGGGGCCTCCTGGCTCGCCGTGCTCGATGGCGACCAGGCGCTCAAGCGCGGTGAGAGCCTGGCGCTCGATGTCGATCCGGCCAGGGCCTTGCTGTTCGATGCAAATGGGTTGGCCGTGGCGGCAGACTGACCCAATCAATAATGAACACGAAGAAGGGCCGGTCATTCGACCGGCCCTTCTTCATAATTGCTGCGTCTTCGCTTAGCGCTTGGCGCCGAAGAAGCTCCACAGACCGGTAACGGTCAGGGTAGCAAAAGCCATCTTGAGGACGTCCCAGACGAGGAAAGGCTGCACCGCCTTGGCAAAGGCGGAAGCAACCACATTGGTCTGGTCCACCCATGCGGCCTGACCGGCCATGGTCACGAGCCAGGTAAAGCCGAAGGCATAAAGCACAGCGGTCGCCACCAGCATGGCCCCGAACAGGACCAGGGGACGGCCTGAAGCGCCACGGTCGGCAGCATAGCCAATAATCGCGGCCTGAGCGAGGAAGCCGATGAGGAAGCCGCCCGTCGGCCCCACGAGGTAGGCCATGCCGCCGCCGGTGGCGAAGACCGGCAGACCCATGGCGCCTTCAACGAGGTATGCGGCAACGGTGGCGACACCAATGCGCATGCCGAAGGCCGCGGCCAACGCCGCAATGGCAAAGCTCTGCAGGGTCACTGGAACTGGCCAGACCGGAACATTGACCTTGGCAGCAGCGGTAATCAGCATGGTGCCGATGAGGACGATAGCGGCATTGGTTGCCAGCTTGGCGACGTTGCCCTTGGGCTGGAATGCACCGAGCAGCGTGTTGGGCGTGGTCAAAGTCACAGCCATTTCATACCTTCCGTAATTGATAGGGACCAACCCCCTCCCGGGTGGTCAGGTCCGGACCACAGTCTATTACGGTTTCGTTACACGGCACGCAATGGCCCGCACCACTCATGATCTGCAGTTCGACACTCAATTCGATGCCCAGGCGGGGCGACCCGTCGCCATTGCAGAGGGCATTGTCCGGGTTACCGCGCCCAACGCGTCGCCGTTCACATTCACCGGCACGAACAGTTTTCTTGTGGGGCATCATGAACTTGCGCTGATCGATCCGGGCCCACTCGATCCGGCGCACGAGGCCGCACTGTTGAAGGCCATCGGCGGACGGCCGGTCGCGGCCATCCTGCTCACGCATACCCATCGCGACCACAGCGCATCGGCGAAAACGCTGGCGCAAAAGCTCGGTGCGCCGCTGTGGTTTGGCGGACCGCATCGGCTGTCACGGCCCTTGCGCCGATTCGAAATCAACCCGATCCGCAATTCCTGCGATTGGGGTCTGCTGCCAGACCGCACCCTGCGCGATGGCGAGACGATCCCGGCCGGCGATATGGCTGTGAGGGTTCACACAACGCCGGGGCACTGCGCGAACCACCTGGCCTTCGGGGTGGCGGGCAGCGATCTGCTGTTCTCAGGCGACCATGTGATGGGATGGAACTCTACTCTGATATCCGTGCCGGATGGGTCGATGGCGGATTATCTCTCCTCATTGGAAAAGCTCACCGCCCTGCCCTATCGGCGCTATCTCCCCGCGCATGGCGGGGCAATTTCGGATGGCCCGTCGCATGCGGCGGCTCTCAAGGCGCATCGGGCAATGCGCAACCAGCAAGTGCTCGACGCCGTTGGTGGTGGCGCTCGGAGCGTTGGCGCGGTGGTCGAGGCACTCTATCCTACGCACCCCGCCAAGGTGCGCATGGCGGCGCGCATGACCATCATGGCGCATCTGGAATATCTTGAGGATTTGGGACGGCTGAAGGTGCAACGTGGACTATTTGGACCTCGCTTGACCTTGGCGCGCACCTAGTTCCGCTGAAAGCCGACGCCGCCCTCACGACCGGTCTGCCCCCGATGGCGCAGCATATGGTCTGCCAACACCAAAGCCATCATGGCTTCGCCCACCGGCACGGCGCGAATGCCGACACAGGGGTCGTGACGCCCCTTAGTCACCACCTCGACCTCGTTGCCGTGCACATCGACACTGCGACCGGGCAGGTGCAGGCTCGAGGTCGGTTTGAGGGCGATATGAGCGACAATATCCTGGCCCGAGGAGATCCCCCCCAGTACACCGCCGGCGTGATTGGAGAGAAAACCCTGAGGGGTAATCTCATCGCGATGTTCGGTGCCCTCCTCCTCTTCGTCCTTCCCGTCGATCCGCGACGGCGCATCTTCACGCTCGACTGGCAGAGCACGAGCCGGGTGCCGTGGGGCGTGCTTCTCCTCTTCGGCGGCGGACTGAGCC
>JBGTUK010000296.1:0-2886 GCA_041939225.1 Devosia sp. | reverse complement strand
GTCGATGACCGGACCATTGACAGCCACATCAAGCGCCTGCGCAAGAAGTTCAAGGCGACCGATGACGACTTCGAGATGATCGAAACGCTCTATGGCGTCGGTTATCGCTTCAAGGAGCAGTAAGGACCTTCGTGGCCACGCTCGATCCGCATGCTGGCGAAACGGGGTCCGCCCAGGGCTCCGCTTCGGACGAGAGCGCACAGCGTTCCGGCCGGCGGAGATGGCGTGTTCTGCTCTTGCCGCTGTTCAAGCTGATGGACGCGGTTCGCCGCTTTGTTGACTTCACCATCTTTTCCAGCCTCACCCGGCGCATTGTCGTGCTCAACATGGCCGGACTTCTGGTGCTGGTGGTGGGCATCCTCTATCTCAACCAGTGGCGCGCGGGCCTGATCGATGCTCGGGTGCAATCGCTCCGGGTGCAGGGTGAAATCATTTCGGCCGCCATCGCCGCTTCGGCCACGGTCGATAGCGACATTATCTCGATTGACCCCGATCGTCTGCTCGATGCGCAGGCGGGCAATATTTCACCCTTTTCCTACTTCGATCCGACCCTGGAATTTCCGATCAATCCCGAGCGGGTTGCGCCGCTATTGCGCAATTTGATCACCCCCACCCGGACCCGCGCCCGCATCTATGATGGGCAGGGCCTGCTTATTCTCGACAGTGAGAACATCTATGCGCGCGGCGAGATACTGCGGCAAGCCACCGACACCTCCGGTTCCGGCAGCTTCTTCCTTATGGATTGGTGGAATGCGCTGATTTCCTGGTCGCCCGGGGGCAATTATCCGACCTATCAGGAATATCAGGCCGACGAAGGCATCCGCTATCCCGAAGTCGCTTCGGCGCTCAACGGTGCCCCGGCCGATTTCGTGCGGGTCGATGCCCAGAACCAGCTCGTGGTTTCGGTGGCCGTGCCGGTGCAGCGCCTGCGCGCCATTGTCGGGGCCATCCTGCTCTCCACCGAGCCTGGCGATATTGACTCGGTCGTCACCCAGGAACGCAGCAGCATTCTGCGCATTGCCGGCATTGCAGCCGGGGTGCAGATCGTATTGTCGCTGTTGATGGCGGGCACCATCGCTGGCCCGATGCGCCGGCTTTCGGCCGCCGCCGAGAGGGTGCAGACGGCGGGCAATGCCCGCGCCGAGATTCCTGACCTGACCGACCGGCCGGACGAGATCGGGCACCTCTCCGACGCGCTGCGGCGCATGACCGACGCGCTCTACAACCGCATCGAAGCCATCGAGCGTTTTGCCGCTGATGTCGCCCATGAGCTCAAGAACCCGCTGACCTCGCTCCGTTCGGCGGTCGAGACCCTGCCCCTGGCCAAAAAGGCGGAGGACCGTGAGCGGCTGACCTATATCATCCAGCATGACGTGCGGCGCCTCGACCGCCTGATCACCGATATTTCCAGTGCCAGTCGTCTAGACGCCGAACTGGCACGGGAAAGCGCGGAACGGGTCGATGTCGAAAAGCTCGCCGAGGCCATGGTGGCGATCCAGAAGGATGTGGCAGCGGGCCGCAATGTCGATGTGGTGCTGGGCAAGCGCGCCGGGCGCGGCACGACCCTGGTCAACGGACATGAGACCCGGCTCGCGCAGGTTTTCGCCAATCTGGTGGACAATGCGGTGTCCTTTTCGCCGCCCGGCGGCGTCGTGACGGTGGCCGTTTCCACCGAGGGCGAGACCATCAAGATCAGCATAACCGATGAGGGGCCGGGCATTACCGGCGATGTCACCCGCATCTTCCAGCGATTCTATACTGACCGGCCCGATACCGAGAGCTTCGGCAATCATTCCGGCCTGGGCCTGTCCATTTCCAAGCAGATTATCGAGGCCCACAAGGGCAGCATTCGCGCCGAAAACCGCACCGATCGCTCCGGCGCGATTTTTACAATTGTGCTGCCGCGGGCCCGCAAATAGACTCTTGGCCATGAACAAGCCAGTCAACGTGCATGGGACCGGTCTCGTCCTGGGGGAATTGGGCGTTTTGCTGCGCGGGCCCTCCGGCGCCGGCAAATCGGTGCTGTCCATGGCGCTGCTCGACCGCTGGGAGGGGCGCGGGCAACCCGCTTTTCTGGTCGCCGATGACCGTGTCGACATCGCCGATGAAGGTACCCACCTCGTCATGCTGGCGCCGCCGCGACTGGCGGGGCTGATCGAATTGCGCGGCCGGGGCATTGTTTCGCGCCCGCACCGCGAATGGGCGCAATTGCATCTGGTGATTGATCTGGTGCCCGAACTGACGCGCATGGTCGAGGAGGAGGATCTCCAGACCGAGATGTTCGGCCACACCCTGCCGCGCGCCCCGGTGCCCCATGGCGGCGTCGTGAGTCTGGGCCACCAGATCCTGCTGGTGGCCGAGGCGGCTGCACAAGCTGTTCAACAAGCTGCACCGTGACAAATTATCCCTTGCAACCGTCTGGGATGGGGACAAGACTGTGCCCCGTTTGCGGGGTGGCACCAGGCATCCCGGTAAATGGGGGGCTTAAGAGCTGTCGCGGTGACGTTCTGCGGCAGCCGTTTGGGGAATGTGCATGATTGGATTGGTTCTGGTGACCCATGGGGCGCTGGCCGATGAGTTTAAGCTGGCCATGGAGCACGTGGTCGGCCCGCAGGAATATGTGGAGACCATCGCCATTGGCCCTGAAGACAATGCCGAAAGCCGACGCGACGACATCCTGGCCGCACTTGGCCGGGCCGATACCGGCAATGGCGTCATCATCCTCACCGACATGTTCGGCGGTACCCCATCCAATCTCGCCATTTCGGTGATGCAGAACCACAAGGTGGAAGTGATTGCCGGGGTCAACCTGCCCATGCTGGTCAAGCTCGGTCGCATTCGCGGCGAAATGACCATGGAAGAGGCCGTCGCCATGGCCCAGGAAGC
>JBGTUK010000295.1:0-2894 GCA_041939225.1 Devosia sp. | reverse complement strand
CTGCTCCATCAGGGCGACGATCGCCTTGCGCGCCGCGAAACGGTCGAGCCCGTGCAGCGCCAGCGTCTCGCTATCGGGCGCGCTGCCGTCGAGGAAGGCTTCGTTCTCCGCCAGGAGGATGCGCGCCTCGCCGTCGAGGATGTTGATCACCGCGAGCTTGTGGCGCTTGCCGACCTCGAAGTCGTTGAAATCGTGCGCCGGGGTGATCTTCACTGCGCCGGTGCCCAGGGTGGGGTCGGCATAGTCGTCGGCCACGACGGGGATACGGCGGCCGACCAGAGGCAGTTCGACGAACTTGCCGATCAGGCCCTTATAGCGCTCGTCTTCCGGATGCACTGCCACGGCAACGTCGCCGAGCATGGTCTCGGGGCGGGTCGTTGCCACGATGATGTAGTCGCGGGTTTCCGTGCCGGTGACATTGCCCTCTTCGTCCGTGACCGGGCACTCATAGGTCACGCCATCGGCCAGCGGATAGCGCAAGTGCCACATGTGGCCCTTGACCTCGATGTTCTCCACTTCGAGATCGGAAATCGCGGTTTCAAGGCCTGGATGCCAGTTCACCAGACGCTTGGCGCGGTAAATAAGGCCGCGCTTGTGAAGTTCAACAAACACCTTGGTGACGGCGCGCACCATCTGGTCATCGGTCTGGCCGCGATCGCCCATCGTGAATTTCTCGCGGCTGAAATCGGCTGAAGCGCCGAGGCGCTTCAACTGATTCATGATCGTGCCGCCGCTCTCGGATTTCCACTCCCAGACGCGATCAATAAAGGCATCGCGGCCCATGGTGCGGCGGTCGAGCTGCTTTTCGGCCAACTGACGCTCGACGATCATCTGGGTGGCAATGCCGGCGTGGTCGGTGCCCGGCTGCCAGAGAACGTCCTTCTTGAGCATTCGGTTGAAGCGGACCAATATGTCCTGGATGGTATTGTTGAGCGCGTGCCCGATGTGCAGCGAACCCGTTACGTTTGGTGGTGGAATGACGATGGTGAAGGTCTCGGCACCCGGCTTGGCCCCTGCCCCGGCGGCGAAGGAATTGGTTTCCAGCCAGGCATCATAGATGCGGCTTTCAACGTCGGCGGGTTGGTAGGTTTTTTCTAGCATCACGTCACTCGCGAACAGCAGCGACCCGCCAAGTCAAACCTTGGCGGGTCGGAATAAGTTGTCAGTCTTCAAGCAAATGCAGGGTGCGGGGTCAACAGGCCTTGAACAGGGCTATCCCGCCGTCCGGACTACTCGCCGCGTGAAACGCGGGCGATTTCCTTTTCCACCATACGTTCGACAACCGCAGGCAGGTTCTCGTCGAGCCATTCCTTGAGCATGGGGCGCAGCATGTCGCGCATCATTGCTTCGATGGTCAGGCCAGGATTACCGATGCCAAGGGCGCTCAGCTTGCCGATGGAGCCTCGCACCGCAGCCCGGGTTGCTGGTTCGAGCAGTTGATCGGCCATATCGGCACTCAATGTCGGATCCGGCAGCTCTTCGGCCCGGGCGACCGGCTCATCCATGGCAGGCGCAGGTTCCGACGCGGCCTCAAGCTCAGGCTCGAAAGCCGGCTCAGGATCAACCGCCGGCTCCGGGTCGGGCTCGGGCTGAAATGCGGGTTTCGGCGCAGCCTTGGCGGCGGGCGCAGGCGGGTCATCCGGCAGCTCGCGCGAAGGTGCCGGATCGAAGCTGGGGAGGTCGTCTTCAGCCGCGAAGGTCACATCCTCGGCCTCGACCAGTCCGGGCGCTTCGGATTCCGCGCCTTCGGTGTCCGCCAGAATGGAATCGAAACTGAATCCTTCGGCGTCTTCCCCTTCCTCGACGATTTGCGAGGGGGAGAGCGCGAGGGGTTCGATATCGTCCAGCATGTCGCTGAGATCGCGATCATCCTGATCCCCCAGCGGCTTCGCGGGCGCCGCCTGCATCGGCGGGGGCACGGATTGCACGGAGGGACGGCGTGGCGCACCGGCGGCATCATCATCGGCAATGATCTGTCGGATGGACGACAGAATTTCGTCCATGGACGGTTCTTTGGGTGCCGGCTTGTTCATCAGTGCCTCTTACTCATGCGCCCGACCGGGTCGACGTCCGCAGTCGTCTACCCTGATTCGTAAGCAATAGCTTAACCACCTGGGGGCGACTTAGGAATCACCCCAAGCCTGGAAGTGACGGTCTTCCACTAAAAGTTGAGGCCGGGACATGCCCAGCCTCATATTTTGCAGTGCTTTAAGCGAGTTATTCGACGACTGTCCGCAATTCCTGCCAGACATCCTCGACCGCCTGGGTGTAGGGCACAGCCGTCTTGATCTGTACAGGCAGCCCGAGGTCGCGCGCCGTTAGTCGGCCCATGGCGCTCAACAGAGAGAAGGTCGCCACAGTCTTGCTGTTCGACGCATTGATCAGCGCTTCGCGTGCGCTGGTCAGATCGGCCTGAGCGTTGAGCACATCGAGGGTGGTCGCGGTACCCAGGTCACGCTCCTGGATGACACCATCGAGCACGGTGTTGCTGGAGGTGACCGCTGCCCGCGCCGCACTAATCTGCGCGTCAGCACTCTGGATGCCGGTCCAGGCAGAGATCACGGCTTCTCTGATCTGGTCATAGGCGCCCATGGCGTCCACTTCCGACTTGATCTGGTTCAGATTGGCCTGACGCACGCCCGATCCGATGGCGCCACCCGAGTAGATGGGAATGTTGATCTGGAAGCCCAGCGAACCGCGAATGCCGTCCTGTGCGCCGCCAGAGGGACCCGTCCAGCTGGTACCGACCGAACCTGAAACTGTCGCGGTGGGACCGAAGGCGGCTTTTGCCGCGTCGCTACTGGCCTGGGCCGCACGGATGCTTGCCTTGGAGAGCAGAATGGCCGGATGACCGATTTCGGCTTCTGAGATGGCGGCATCTATCGAGCGCGGAA
>JBGTUK010000294.1:0-2905 GCA_041939225.1 Devosia sp. | reverse complement strand
AAATCGGCCGTGATTTCCTTCAGGCGCTTGCGGTCGGCAGCATTGGTGATCTTGCGCGAGATGCCGCCACCGCGCGCGGTATTGGGCATCAGCACCGAATAGCGGCCGGCAAGAGACAGATAGGTGGTCAGAGCCGCGCCCTTATTGCCGCGCTCTTCCTTGACCACCTGTACCAACATCACCTGGCGGCGCTTGATGACTTCCTGGATCTTGTAATGATGACGGCGCTGCTGGCTCGCGCGACGGCGCTCCGGCACCTCTTCCAGGGCATCCCTGCCACCAATCGACTCGACGGGTTCGCTGTCGGCCGGCGCCTGTTCGATGTGCTCGGCATCGCCGGGTTCCTGCGGATCGGCATCTGCGTCTGGCTCGGTTACCCCAGAGGGCAACGAGATGGATTCATCGGTGTCTTCGCCGTGATCATCCTCGTGCTCTTCGTCGCGCAGCAGTGCTTCGCGGTCGGCAACGGGAATCTGATAGTAGTCGGGGTGAATTTCGGAGAAGGCAAGGAAGCCATGGCGATTGCCGCCATATTCAACGAAGGCCGCCTGCAGGCTTGGCTCAACCCGCGTGACTTTCGCGAGGTAGATGTTGCCCCGCAACTGTCGGCGGGTCGCTGATTCGAAATCGAACTCCTCGAGCCGGTTACCGGCGGTAACGACAATCCGTGTTTCTTCCGGGTGGATGGCATCCACCAGCATTCTTTTGGTCGCCATAATGAACTCCGCGCACCCGCGCGCCGACAAATGGACGCCGGGAGGCCGGCTTCCTGTTCGTGGCGCATTGCGGGGCGAATAGGTTTGATATTGAGTGGCGCGAACCTCTCACGTTCAGCGCCGAAGACTGTGCGGTCTGGGCCGGCAAACAGGGCGAAGCAAAGCGGCAATCGTTCGTATCGATCGCGTCGCGCTCAGTTCGCCAGCGGGCCATATGACCTCTTCCTATTGGGCATCAGGCTTGTGGCCTGCTGCCGTCCGGTCCGGTCTGGACCGAAATTCGTTGGTGCAGGGCGTTGAAACCGCAACTTCAGTCTCGGGTCATAGAGGGCAGCCATCTGCCCTGAACACGACCCCGAAACACACGCACCTACACATTGATCGTGTAGAAAAGTTGCGCCGCAATGGCAACAAGAAAGTCGAATCTGGCCCGTATGACCAGATTTGATGCCTCCAATGTTGGCCATAGTTGCAAATCATCGCATAAGGCATGGTCTGCCGAAGAATCGCCGCATACTGGCGGCACGGCGATGCTCGGAATCTAGGAGCCCGGCCACAATCTTGACCCGACAATCACTGATTGGCCTTGCATTTGGCCTGTTTGCCCTGCTGGGCTTGTCCACAATCGCTGCTGCGCAGGACGCTGCGGCTTTGCCGTCCTTGCCCAACGTGATCGATGCGCGCGTTACGGTCGCGCCTGAGCGCGCACGGCTGGTGGTCGATCTGGCAGACCGGACCGAGTTTTCCTTTGTCTCGCTCGATGAGCCGCGCCGCCTGGCCATCGATGTCCGGGCAGGGACGTTCTCAGTTCCAGAACCAGTGGGAGACCTCGCCGAAGACGGCCTGGTTTCAGCCTATGCCATCGAACAGGCGGCGGCCGACAGAGTGCGCACCACGCTGACGCTGGCCGGCCCAGCCCAGGTACAGCAGGCCTATGTGCTGGACGCGTTCGAGGACCAGCCGGCCCGGCTGGTGGTCGATATTATCCCAGCAACGGAGGAAGAGTTTGCAGCCAACGTCGAGCGAGACCTTGCCGCGTCTGAAACGGCGTTGCCTGCCGCATCGACACCGGCCGGCGGATCGGAATTGCCCATAGCCACCCGTCCCCTGGTGATCATCGATCCAGGTCACGGCGGTATCGACAGCGGCGCCGAAACCGCCGACGGGGTCAAGGAAAAGGACATCGTGCTGGCCTTCTCCTTGCGTCTGCAGGAACTGCTGGTCGAGTCCGGACGGTTCGATGTGGCGTTGACACGCGAGGATGACTCCTATTTGCGCCTCGAAGAGCGGGTGGATCTGGCGCGGGCCAACAAGGCGGACCTGTTCATTTCGATTCACGCGGACAGCTTCCAGCAGCCCGAAATTCGAGGAGCCAGCGTCTACACACGGGACGAGAACGCTACGGACGTCCTCGACAAGGTGTTGGCAGATAATGAAAACGCATCCGATGTGATCGCCGGCTTTGCCATGCCACAGACCATGGCGCCCGAAGTCGTCGACATCCTGCTCGACCTGATGCGACGAGAGATGCGCGTGCAGTCGTATATGGCCGCGCAATCCATCGTGCATCAGTTGGAGCCCAGCGTTGCGCTTCGACGGTTCCCAGTCCGGCGGGCCGATTTCTTTGTACTCCAGGCGCCCGACGTGCCCTCGGTGTTGGTGGAGTTGGGCTTTTTGTCCAATGCCAATGACACTGCCAATCTGATGCAGTCGGATTGGCGCGACCGCACAGCCGAGGCCATCGCGCGCGGTGTCTCAACCTATTTTGACAGCCTTGAGGAAGAGCTGTGATGCGATGCGCGTCGCGACTCTGCTACGCTTTCAAGCTGACCACTCCACCGGCACAGGGCAGGTGATCTAGATGCTTCGATTGCTTGGCTGGCTCTTTGGATTTGGCATGTTCCTCGCCCTTGGCGGGGTTGCGGCTGGCGCTGTCTATCTGGCAGCGGTCAGCGCACAATTGCCGGATTATACTGTCTTGCAGGATTACCAGCCCCCGGTCACGACACGCGTTCATGCGGCCGATGGCACGCTGCTGGCCGAATATGCCCGTGAACGGCGCCTGTTCCAGCCGGTAGAAACCGTTCCTCCGCTCGTGGTGCAGGCGTTTCTCTCGGCGGAAGACAAGGACTTTTTCAATCATAACGGCATTGCGATCGATGGTGTGGTGCGCGCGGTGCGGGACAATG
>JBGTUK010000293.1:0-2909 GCA_041939225.1 Devosia sp. | reverse complement strand
TGCCAGACCAACGGCTCCTGCCCCTTCCACGATCGTTTTCTCGACTTCGACCAGAAAAAGAACCGAAGCCTCGATAGTACTTTCCTCGACCAGCAGGATGCCGGCGGCGGTATCGACAAAGCCGGTTTCCTCGAAATACCCGGTCAGCCGCCCGCAAGCGACCCAGGCGCAGCTATTGGCGGCGCTGCCCACGACCCGCACTGCCCCAATGGGCGCGCGTATGGCGTCGAGCCGGGCATAGGCGCCCGGATGAAGCGACAGATTTGGAGTGGGAAGGCCCGTTCCGATGCACATCATGGCGACATCGCTCGAACGGCTCACCTGCAAAGGCTCACCGTTTAGAAACGCGCCGCCGCCCTTCTTCGCGGTGAACATCTCGTCGGCAACCGGGTCATAGACGAGACCGCACAAGGTCTGGTTGCCGCGCCGCAGCGCTATGGTGATGGTGTAATGCTGGCCGTTGAGAAAGTTCGTGGTGCCATCGATCGGGTCGACCAGCCAGCGATGCTCGGGATCAGATCCGTCCACCGGAGCAAATTCTTCCCCGGTCAGACTCCAGGTCGGATCGATCTCCAAGAGTCGCCTGCGGATTAATTGTTCGGACTCGCGGTCGGCGTCGGACACGAAGTCTCCGGGCCCCTTGACCCCGATTTCAAGCTCGCGGAACCGTTCGAAATGGGCCTGCGTCAGCTTGCCTGCCTCTCGGGCAGCGGCAATCATCGTCTCGAGTATGCTGTCGTAATAAATGCTCATGAAGCTAGGGCCGCGTGCAGCCCCTCCGGATCGTCGGTTGTTATCTGGTCAACCTTGAGCGCCAGCAGGCGCTCGACCTGTTCGAGGCTGAAAGGGGTGACCCGGCGAATGGTCCAGGCGTCGATGCGCTTGCCGGCGGCGTGAATGGGCGCGACGATGTCGAACCCGGCATCTTGCGCACTTAGCACCAGTTCAAACGCCAGGTAGATCATGTCCGCCTGTGGTGCAGCGGTCAGGGCATCTCCGATAAAACGTGCAAAGTCGCCGGTGGCTTGAAGCCGCGCCAGGGATTCGCCATAGCAGGGGTCATACCCGGTCTTGAGCGCAGGTACGGCGCTGGACAGCGCCCTGATGGCGCCAATGTCGCCCCCCGACAGAATGAAGGCATCGGCAACGGGCCCGATGCTGTCAGCGAAATTGGCGATCGCTCGCTCATCCAGCGCGGCCAGTTCCTCCTTGAAATCGAGCTGCAACAGCGCCCCCGCTCGCGGCGGTTGTTCGGCTAGCAATGCACACAAATCTTCGAGCAGCATGACCTTGTCGGGCAGGACGGCGCCGTTATTGTCGCGCAAGTGCAGGCCGCGCAGAACCTGTGCCGAGGTTTCACGCACAAGCCCCTTGCCCGTGGTCTCCTCGTCCAACTCGAAATTGTGCAGCACGGCAAAGCCGTGATCGGCATGAATGACCAGATCAACTTCGACGCTGGCCCCCAGGCGCATGCCTTCGAGAATGCGCGCGCCGGTAAAGACCGGGTCGGTGACCTTGCGGCGGGCACGATGCCATTTCAACCAGGTGCGATGGCCCTCCCGGTCAATATGGAGCGGATGAGCCATTTCAGCTCCAATAGACGCGTGCATCATCACGATAGGCCGCCATGGCCCGTGGCTTGAGATTGACTTTCTGTCCGGCGCTGAAGAGGTCTGGATGTCCGACCATGGATTTGAGGCGGGTACCATCGCCGAGGTCGAGATCGACCAGGCCGTGTGTGCCATAGTCCGTCACCCGGTGCACTTCCGCGACGCCGGTTTCGGAGGCTTCGAGATCCAGCGCTTCGGGGCGAATGGCCAGGGTGGCTTGGCCATCGGGGATAGGAATGTCGAGGCCAAAATCCGCCCTGGCGAACCGGCCATCGGATACCTCGCCGTCGATCAGGTTCATGGTGCCGATGAAGCCGGCGACAAACGGGGTCTGGGGCTCACGATAGACGACATCCGGGCGGTCGATCTGCTCGGTGCGGCCGTCGCGCATGACGACGATGCGATCGGCCATGGCCAGCGCCTCATCCTGTCCGTGGGTGACAAACAAGGTGGTGATTTTGAGCCGCTGCTGAATATCCCGCACCTCTTCGCGCAGTCGCTCGCGCAAATGCTGATCGAGGCTGGCGAAAGGTTCGTCGAGCAGGAGGATCTTGGGTTCGAGCACCAGAGACCGGGCCAAGGCCACGCGCTGCTGCTGCCCGCCAGAGAGCTGATTGACGCCGCGTGTGCCATAGCCGGCCAATCCGACCAGTTCGAGCACCGCCTCGACCTTCTCGGTGATCTGGTCCTGCGGAAGCCCCCGCAGCTTGAGGCCGAAAGCCAGGTTCTTGAACACATTCATATGGGTCCAGAGCGCATGGCTCTGAAACACCATGCCGGTCGGGCGGCGTTCCGGGGGGAGATGGGTGATGTCCTCGCCGTCAATGGTCATCATGCCCGAAGTGGGCCGTTCGAACCCGCCGACCATGCGCAGCAGGGTCGACTTGCCCGAGCCGGAGGGGCCAAGCAGGCAGACCAACTCGCCGTTCGCTACTTCGAGCGAGAAATTGTCAACGGCGACGGTCGGGCCGGCGAAGATTTTTGAGACATCGGTAATTTTGAGAACGGACATACTTGTTTCCCTAGCCGCCGAAACCGCGGGCGAAGGCGCCACCGCCGATGACGCGGCGGGCGAACATGAGAGCGATAAAAGAAGGCACCCAGAGCATCACCGAGAGCACGGCGCCATACTGAATGACCATCTGGTTGTTGATGAATGAGATCATCAGCACCGGCATGGTGCGGATGCCCGGCGCCTATCTACGACGCACCCTGCACACCCCGCCCACGAAGGCCGCGACGGTCGACATTCACACCTTCCTGATGGGCGCTCAGATGACGTCACCGGATATGCCGGGC
>JBGTUK010000292.1:0-2942 GCA_041939225.1 Devosia sp. | reverse complement strand
CGCCAGGCAGCTACCATCTCGAGTATGGCTTTTCGACCATGGGCTACGAGATTGCCGCCGGGCTTGGTGTGGCGCTGGCCAAGCCGGGCGCGGACACTGTCGTCATGGTGGGCGACGGCTCCTATCTGATGATGAATTCGGAGATCGTCAGTGCGGTGATGCTGGGGGTCAAGCTCACCATCGTGGTGCTCGACAATTCTGGCTATGGCTGCATCAACCGGCTGCAGATGGCCACCGGCGGGGCGAACTTTAACAATCTGTTCCGCGACACCCGCCACCAGACGATGCCGAATGTCGATTTTGCCGCTCACGCCGCAGCGATGGGTGCCAATGCGAAAAAAGTCGCCTCGTTGGCCGAACTGGAGACTGCGCTCAAAGAGAGCCAGGATCATGCAGGCGTGTCGGTATTCGTCATCGACACTGATCCGCTGATCACTACGGATGAGGGCGGCCATTGGTGGGATGTGGCGGTGCCGGAAGTGAGTGATCGGCCTCAGGTCAATTCCGCGCGAGAAGCGTATGTGAAGGCGCTCAAGGCGCAGCGGGCCGGATAGGAGAACAGCATGAGAGCCAAGCTCGGCATGTCGCCCATTGCGTGGTGGAACGACGATCTAGTGGAATTAAGCGACGACGTGTCGCTCGAAGAGTGCCTCCGACAGTCCCGCTCGGCCGGGTTTACCGGGATGGAGAAGGGGCGTCGTTTTCCGGACGATCCCGAAGTGATGCTGCCCATTCTCAAGGCGGCCGACGTGACGTTGTGTGGCGGCTGGTTTTCCGGAACGCTGGTGGATGAAGACATTGCGGTCAACAAGGACCGCATCGCGCCCATGATCGAGTTGTTCAAGGCGGTCGATGCACCCTGCATCGTTTATGGCGAGGTCGGTCGTTCTATTCAGGGCAAGCGCGATGTGCCACTGGCGCAAAAGCCCACGCTCTCGGATGACGAAATGAGGGCTTATGCGCAAAAGGTCACCGCATTTGGCGAGTGGTGCGCCGAACAGGGCATGCCGCTGAGCTATCATCACCATATGGGCGCGGTCGTCGAAACCGAGGTCGAACTTGACGCGTTCATGGCCGCGTCCGGCCCAGGCATCCCGTTGCTGCTTGATGCAGGTCATCTGGTGTTCGCCGGTGGCGACGTGTTGCGGGCCATCGACAGGCACCACGAGCGGATCAACCATGTGCATGTGAAAGATGTCCGCCAGTCGGTGGTCGATGGGCTGGATCGTACCCGGCAGAGCTTTCTTGATGCGGTGGCGCTCGGCGCATTCACCGTGCCGGGCGATGGATCTCTCGACTTCGGCACCATGGTGCAACGATTGGCCGATTACGGCTATGAAGGCTGGTTCGTCGTCGAAGCCGAACAGGACCCGGTGCAGAACCCACCGCTCAAAATGGCGCAGGTGGGGCATGCCGAACTGATGCGCGTGATGGCCGCCGCCGGGTACACTGTTGAAACCCAAGGCTTTCCAAAAGGGTGAGTCTTTTGAAGGGGCTGTGCTAAAGCCTTGCCGAACTGAATCAAAAGGGAGGCAGGTATGACCCTCAAAGAAAACGACCTAAAATGGTTTCGCCCGATGTGGCGGCGCGTTGCGGTCGCAATGTTCCTGGCGCTCTGGCTAGGCTGGGAGCTGCTGTTCACCCAGGACATGTTCTGGGCCGTACTGGTTGGCGCGGCGCTGGCCTATGTAGGCTGGAATTTCTTTTACAGGTTCCCCAAGGAGGAGAATGAAAATGAGCAAGTCCCCCCTCCTCGTCCGGCCGACGAGCAAGAGCGGCAAGATCCATGATGTAACGCCGGCCTCGGCTGGCTGGTCCCATGTTGGCTTTGGGCTGCACCGGCTGGAGCCTGGCGAAGCCTATGGCGAGGAGACCGGCGATCGTGAGATTTGCCTGGTTCTAGTCAGCGGCAAAGGCCGCTTTGCCGTCGACGGCGAGGATTTCGGCGAATTGGGCGAGCGGATGAGCCCCTTTGAAGGCGCGCCGCACGCGCTTTATGTGCCTGCGGGCCGGCATTGGGCGGTGGATGCCACGTCCGATCTGGAATTGGCTGTCTGCTCGGCGCCCGGTGGCGGGGACTATCATGCCAGGGTGATCGCCCCCGGTACGCATCCGCGTGTTACGCGTGGCACCGGCGCCAATGTGCGGCATGTCTATAATATTATGCCCGAGGATGATGGGGCGGCCAATGCGCTGCTAGTGGTGGAAGTCATCACGCCCGAGGGGAACACGTCTTCCTACCCGCCGCACAAACATGACCAGGACAATCTTCCGCACGAAAGCCAGTTGGAAGAGACCTATTATCATCGCATGAACCCGGCGCAGGGCTTTGCCTTCCAGCGTGTTTACACCGATGACCGGAGCCTGGACGAAGCCATGGCGATCGAGGACGGTGACGTGACGCTTGTGCCACGCGGTTACCACCCCGTAGCGACGACAGCCGGCTATGACCTCTATTACCTCAACGTCATGGCAGGGCCCAAGCGCGTGTGGAAGTTTCATAATGCGCCTGAACACGAGTGGATGCTGAAATAGCAGCGTCACTCAAACATGTTGATCGAACAGGATGACATTGCCGTCCGGGTCGGTGACCGAGAAATTTGCCGGCCCGGAGGATTGCGGGTCGATCTCGGTGCCGACTTCGATCCCATCTGACTTGAGCGACTGCTGGATCTTCCGGATATCGGTGAAATCCGGCAATTGCTCGGAATTGGCGTTCCAGCCCGGATTGAAGGTGAGGATGTTCTTGTCGAACATACCCTGAAACAGGCCGAGTACATGGTCGCCATTCTTCATGATGAACCAGTTTTGCGCCTCCTCGCCCATGATCGCTGAGAAGCCAAGCTTCTCGTAGAAACTGCGCGAGGCGGCGATATCCTTGACGGCGAGACTGACGGAAAAGGCACCGGGTTCCATTTGAGGCTCCTTAGTCTGGCTTGGAA
>JBGTUK010000291.1:0-2944 GCA_041939225.1 Devosia sp. | reverse complement strand
CTTTCATGATTTTGCTTTTGGCTTTCACGGCCGCGGCTTGCGGATTCGAGCGCAGTGACCTCATTGTGGATCATCACTTCAAGCTCGCCGGCGCGCGACAGGGCGCGCTCAAGGCCATCGCCGAGCGCGTTGACCTCGCGACGCACGGCCTGACCGACAGAAGCCACCTTGTCAGCCGCCGTCACCTCGGGTTCAGCCAGCCGAATGGCGGCCTGGGTGATGGAGGATGCGGCGTTGCGCAAGTCGGCGGCGCGACGCATTAGGGTCGCCACGGCAAAGAAGCCGAGCACGGGCACAACCATGATGGCCAGGGTGGCAACAAATTCTATCGTGCCGGCAAAAGTGCCGAAATCGAGCATCTGTGCGCCAAAACGCATCCAGGCCACTGTCGCGACAGCGGCGATCCAGATCACCGATAGCAAAAGAGCCAGCCAGGTCGGTGCCGCCGATGAACGGCTTTGCAGGCTGTAGAGAAGCTTGGAAGCTGATACGCGGTCGTCATTGGCTACGGTGCCGGCCTGCTGGGCAATGCGGTCGGCGGCGCGCAGGCGCTCGGAGCGCGCCGGATCGGGCTTCTTGTCGGCCTTCTTTTCCTGGCTGGGCTGGGCCGGTGGGTCCAGATTGAACACAGAGTCCTTGAGGGCATCCTCGACGGCCGAGAAGGCCAGCGCGGCCGGATCGTTCTGGGGTGTCGGATTTTTCGCCATACTCTTTACAACTCTCGCGTCGGCACAACAGCATCACGGCGGACAATAGGAGTCGTCATGGCACACTGCCCCTTTCCGGGCCGGTCGCCAAACCGGAACAATTCGATGCAAATGCCCCGCATCGTCCCCACAAACCCTCGCCGCCGCGCGCTGGTTCAAAGCTCATTCATACATTCAATTTTATGCAAACCGAACGGTTTCTTACCCAAAGGTTAATTTTTGGGTGGGAAACGTTAAGGACTTGAGGGTCAAACAAAGGCGAAGATGTGGCTTAAGCCCCTGTTCACGCCCTGCGCTTTAGGCTTGTGCACAAGGCAGGGGCCGTGGCGCCTTCCGGTGTAGTCAGGAGTAGCCAGAATGGCGCAAAGAGCGATTGTCGCGGAAACGCTTCCTCAATCCCAGCATCGGCCGGTTCGACCCGTCGATCTGGTGCATCTGGCCAAGCAGTGCCTGGGCGATGAAAATCTCGAACTCGAAGTGCTGCGGCTGTTCGATACAACGCTGGCGACCTACTTCGGACGCCTCAAGCTCGCTACGTCCTATGACGATCTCGCCATCAACCTGCATTCCATAAAAGGGGCGTCCGCAGGCGTCGGCGCCCGGTGCGTTGCCGACCTGGCGCTGCAACTTGAAAAAGACCTCAAGGGCGGCCGCCCCCTGCGCGCCGAGCAGATTGATGATCTGGGCATGGCGGTGGAAGAGGTGCGCGACTTCATCGCGCAGATGCTGGCCAATAGTACAGACGACTGACCTCAACCATCAGGGCAGAAGAGGGTGCGCACGCCCTCGAACTCTTTCAGAAGCGGTAGCCGATACCAGCGCGCAGGGCGTGTGAGGTGACTTTGACGTCAGAATGATCGACGTCGAAGGTCATATCGCGCACCCCCAAATCGGTGTAGCGGTATTCCGCGCGACCGAACCAATTTTCATTGAAGGCAAGCTCTGCACCGGCGCCGACGGTCCAGCCGAAGCGAAACGAGGAGTCGTGGTAGCTGACGTTGGCCGGGCTGGTGGTCGAACCGCCGGCATGGGCGGCGGCGAGTCCGGCGGTGCCGTAGAGCAGGAAACTGTCGGTTGCGACACCAAGCCGGGCGCGCAGTGAGCCCTGGAAATTTACATAGCCCCGGCAAGTCCAGGCAGCGCGCGTGCCGCAGGCGACCGACTGGTCATAGTTTGACCATTCTGCATCAGCTTCGGCGCCATAGACCAGATTTTCCTGATGGACATTGTAGCCGGCGAACAGACCGCCGATGAAGCCATTGTCTTCAAAAGTGCCTTCGCTGGGGACGTCGATGCGCGTGCGCTGCCCGCCAAGCGTGGCGCCGAGATACTGGCCGCCCCAGCCGCCAGTTGACATGGGGTAATAGGGCTCGGGTTGATAAGGAAGGAATTTATCCGCAGCGAGCGCTGGCGATGCCAATAGCAATGCGGCTGAAGCCACCATGAGTGTGCGCATAAATACCTCCTGCGTCGAGAACTCATGGTCGGCGATTATGCTTAATACCGGCTTAATGGGCAGTAGATAACGATATGCCTCGCCCTGCTCCTGGCCTTGCGGGCGCTCCAGGTCCGGGGGAGCACGCAGAGCTGGTGGTCGTCTGCTAGCCTAGCCGATGCGGCGGCCTCCCGGTCCCGTCATTTGACCGGGCAACGGCCATTCTCTATAGAGCAGGCCAAAGTGACGCGCGTGCCGATTGTCCGGCACCCCATGCCCAAAAGTTCCCATGTCGACACAATCCCTTGCCGTCGAGGCCACGCCTCGCACCGATCTCGAACCGTTCCAGACCCGCCGGACCTTTGCGATCATTTCGCACCCGGACGCGGGCAAGACCACGCTGACCGAGCGCCTGCTGGCGGCGGCCGGGGCGATTCAGTCGGCCGGCATGGTACGTGGCAAGGCCGGGGCGCGTTCGACCCGATCGGACTGGATGGAAATGGAGCAGCAGCGCGGCATTTCCATCACCTCGTCGGTGATGACGTTTGAATATGACGGGCTGACGCTGAACCTGCTCGATACGCCGGGCCACTCAGATTTTTCCGAGGATACCTATCGCACGCTGACCGCGGTCGATGCGGCGATCATGGTAATCGATGCGGCCAAGGGCATTGAAAGCCAGACGCTGAAGCTGTTCGAAGTGTGCCGGCTGCGCGACATCCCGATCATCACCTTCATCAACAAGGTCGACCGGGAGGGCCTGAGCCCGCTCGAGCTGATCGACGAAATTCAGGGCAAGCTG
>JBGTUK010000290.1:0-2949 GCA_041939225.1 Devosia sp. | reverse complement strand
GCGAAGAACTAGGCAACGTCATTTCCGCGATCAATGCGTCCGGCTACGGTCTGACTTTTGGCATGCACACCCGGATTTCCTCACGCGTTAAGCGGCTGGCCAACATGGTGCATGTCGGCAATATCTATGTGAACCGTAACCAGATCGGCGCCGTGGTCGGCAGCCAGCCCTTTGGCGGCGAGGGCTTGTCGGGTACAGGGCCTAAGGCCGGCGGTCCCCACTATCTGCCGCGTTTCACGCAGGGCGACACCAGCCTGCAGTGCGGAACGCTTGAGCTGCCGGGGCCGACGGGTGAAAGCAATTGCCTCCATGTAGCGCCGCGCGGCACTCTGCTCTGCCTCGGACCAGCGCCGGACGACGTGGCTACACAGATGGCAATGGCCGAAGAGGCCGGGTGTCAGTTCGAAACGCGGGAAATCGATCTTGATCATCTGTGCAGCGGCGATGGATTTGACGCCATTGCCTGGTTCGGCGACATCCAGACCCTCAAATCTGTGCGGCAGGCGCTCAGCCAGCGTGATGGCGCCCTGTTGCCGATCCTGACGGGTCGAAGCGACATCGCTCGCCTGCAACTTGAACGCCAGGTGTGTATCGACACGACGGCTGCAGGCGGCAACGCGTCCCTGATGGCAGCGGCACTTTAGCGCCGCGGACATCGACAAAAGAGAAGGGCCCGCAGGATCGCTCCTGCGGGCCCTTTGCATTTAGTCTAGCTGGTTACTCAGCGATTTCCGCGTCGCGGAAGTAGGGCACGTTGAGCGGCGAACGCCAGAAGCCGGTCACCTCCGGGCTCATCATCATGTAGTTGTAGCGATGATACTGCGGCAGGATGACGTGATCGTTCATCAGGATCGCTTCGGCCTCTCGCATGGCGTCGCGCGACTCGGCCTCGTCCGAAGCCGACTTGGCCTCGGCAATGGCCGCGTCATAGTCGGCATTGGACCAGTTGTTGAGGTTATTGGCGCTGCCGCTGACGAAGTTGTCGAGGAAGGTCATCGGGTGCGGGTAGTCTGCGCCCCAGCCCATCTGGGCGATCTGGTATTCGACCTTCTGGACTTCGGGATAATAGACCTGCCACTCGCTCGCCTGGATGGCGACGTCGATGTTGAGGTTTTCCTTCCACATCTGCTGGATGGCTTCGAGCAGCTTTTCGATCGGCGGCGAGGAATAGGTCACATAGAGCGTCTCGGGGAAGCCCTCGCCGTCAGGATAACCGGCTTCGGCCAACTCGGCCTGAGCACCTTCAACGTCTGCCGTTTCCGAAAGGCCAAAATTGTCGCGACCGTCGGTGAAATCTTCACCGGCCAGGCTCATGCCCGGGGGGACGAGGCCGATCGCCGGGACATCTGCTGACTGCAGCACGAACTCAACGATCTCCGAGCGGTCAATGGCCATCGAAAGGGCCTTGCGCACATGCAGATTGTCGAGCGGTGCCTGGTTCGGATTGAAGAAGGCGTAGGTGGTCCCCAGAGCCGGGACGATCATGAAGGCATCCGATTCCACCGACAGGCGCGGAATTTCTGGAGCCGGGACGGCTTCGATACCGTCCACATCGCCAGCTTCCATGGCGGCCAGCGCCGTCGCGGGATCCGGGATCAGGCGGAAGGTGAGCTTGTCCAGGCTGACTTCGTCGGCCGCGTAGTAGTTGGGGTTCTTCTCGAACACCACCGACTCGCCCTGGTTGAATTCGGTGACGCGGAATGGACCGGTGCCGATAAAGGTCGCCGGATCGCGGGTCCAGCCCTCTGGATCGGCCGTGACGACGTCTTCCCGGACTGGATAAAAGGTCGGGTAGTTGAGCAGTTGCAGCATGTAGGGCACGCGCTGCTTGAGGGTGAAAGTCAGCGTCTTGTCATCGGGAGCTGAAATCGCGATGGCTTCGGCGTCGCCACCACCAAAGGCCTCTTCGGCGCCAACGATGTGATAGAGCATCTGTGAATTCATCGCGCCTGAAGCAGGGTCAAGCACGCGCTTCCAGGCATAGACGAAATCAGAAGCCTTGACCGGCTCACCATCGGACCACAGCGCATCGCGCAGGGTGAAGGTATAGGTCAGGCCATCCTCGGAAATGTCCCAGCTCTCGGCCAGGGCCGGAACCACTTCGCCCTTTGCGTCGAGGCGCACTAGGCCCTCAAATGTGTTGCCGATGATTGGGGCGGCAAAGGTCTCGGCGGTGGTACCGGGGTCGTATTTGGCGCTTTCATTGTTGACCACATAGGTCAGCTCGCCGGCAGCTAGGGCTGCGCCCGCGCTGCCCAGCAGGGCCGCTGTGATCAGCGGCAGAACCATCTTTTTCATTCGCGTTCTCTCCTGTTGTCGGGGATTCTACGCCCCGGTGGATTGTTGCGCCAGTTCCCCGGCGAAGTGGCAGGCGGACAGATGTCCGCCACCAACATCGGTCAGCGGCGGATCGACCCGCGCGCAGAGCTCAGTGGCCATCGGGCAGCGCGTCCGGAAACGGCAGCCGGAAGGAATATCGATTGGACTGGGTATTTCGCCCTGCATCGGCTCGACGGCCCGCGCTGCTTCCGGATCTGGCACTGGAATGGCCGAGAGCAGGGCGCGGGTATAGGGGTGGCTGGGACGGTGATAGAGATCGGCGCTGGACGCCAGCTCGACAATCCGGCCCAGATACATCACCCCGATCCGGTCCGAGATGTGACGAACCATGCTGAGGTCGTGAGTGATAAACAGATAGGTCAGTCCCAGTTCGGCCTGCAGATCCTCGAGCATGTTGACGACCTGTGCCTGCACCGACACGTCGAGGGCTGAGATCGGTTCGTCGCAAATGACAAGGTCGGGTTCCAGCGCAATGGCGCGGGCAATCCCGATACGCTGGCGCTGACCGCCGGAGAACTCGTGCGCAAAGCGGGCGGTCGAATCTGCTGGCAGGCCGACGCGGTCGAGCAGGTCGGTCACCTTCTTGCGCCGTCCGGTCGGCGTACCAAC
>JBGTUK010000289.1:2723-2953 GCA_041939225.1 Devosia sp. | reverse complement strand
TGCGCGTGGACAGGCAGTGCATGTCAATGACGCCAGCCGCGCCGTCGGCGTGGTCTCGAACCTGCTTTCAGATGAGACCAAGGCGACGTTCATCGAGCAGGTCCGGGCCGAATATGCAAAGGCCACCGCCGCGCACGAGCGGGCCGAGTCTGAAAAACGCCGGTTGCCGCTGGAAACGGCCCGCAGCAATGCGTTCAAGCCCGACTGGTCCGGGTATACGCCCCCTGCCC
>JBGTUK010000289.1:0-2713 GCA_041939225.1 Devosia sp. | reverse complement strand
CCCAGCTTCCTGGGCACCCGCAGCTTTGATGATTTCGACCTTACAGAGCTGGCGCGCTACATTGACTGGACGCCGTTCTTCCAGACCTGGGAGTTGAAGGGTCGGTATCCGGCAATCCTGGACGATGAGAAGCAGGGCGAAGCGGCGCGGGCCCTTTGGGCCGATGCGCAGAAAATGCTCAAGCAGATCATCGACGAAAAATGGTTTGCGCCGAAGGCCGTGCTCGGGTTCTGGCCGGCCAATGCCGTGGGTGACGATGTGCGCCTGTTCACCGATGAGGATCGCCAGAGCGAGTTGGCTACCTTCTTCACGTTGCGCCAGCAATTGAGCAAGCGTGATGGCAAGCCAAACATGGCGCTCGCCGATTTCGTGGCGCCGGCAGACAGCGGAAAGCCCGACTATATTGGCGGTTTTGTGGTGACGGCGGGGATCGAGGAAGTGGCGATTGCCGAGCGCTTCGAGCGCGCCAATGACGATTATTCGTCGATTCTCGTGAAGGCGCTGGCCGACCGATTTGCCGAGGCCATGGCCGAATACATGCACGAGCGGGTGCGAAAGGACTATTGGGGATATGCCCCCGATGAGGCCCTCTCGCCTGACGAATTGGTGGGCGAGCCCTATCAGGGCATCCGCCCGGCGCCCGGGTATCCGGCCCAACCGGACCACACTGAGAAGACCACACTTTTCCGCCTGCTCGACGCGGAGAACAGTGTGGGCGTGAGCCTGACCGAGAGCTATGCCATGTGGCCGGGTTCATCGGTCTCGGGCATCTATATGAGCCATCCCGATTCCTACTATTTCGGCGTGGCGAAGGTGGAGCGCGACCAGGTGCTCGATTATGCCCAGCGCAAGGGCATGGATGTGGAAGAGGTCGAGCGCTGGTTGGCGCCGATCCTGAACTACATTCCCGGCCGGGCCGCGGCAGAGTGATCGGTAACAACCTTGTCACAAATTGACCCCATCCCGGTGACGTTGATTTCTGATCCTGGCAGCCTGGTTCCGCTCGACGGCGACACGGCACTGATCCGGTTGCCGGCCAATTCCGGGCATGGACACGCGGACGGCGACACCTGCGTGGCCTGCGCGGCGCAGACTGATGTGCGGGCGCTGCTCTACAACCTGCTTGAGGAGCACCGGCGGGATATGCGCCCCGCGTTTTCGCGCGTGGTGGTAGACGCCAGCGCCTTGGCTGACCCGTCCCAGGTCGTGGAAGCGCTGACAGGCAAGCTGCCGGCGCAGGCGCTACGGGATCATACAGTCGCGCGGATGTTCTATTGGGTGGGTTGAACGCCGCCGCCGGGCCTGTGGCGCCCCCTCGCCGCCTCGACTGCGCCGAGCCACCTCTCCCGAGAGGAAGGGAATAGTCGTCTATCCCGGAAATGGCACCAGTGGCGTATCGGCCCTGAGGTAGAGCGGGTGCTTGGGCGAGCCATCGGCATTGGTGCCGAAGCACCAGAGGTCGATGCCCTCGGCGTGCAGCGCCGCAACGATTTCCCGGCCCGCGGGGGCCAACGCCTTGTTGAGCTTGCCGTGGCAGAGGACGACACGCCCTGCCCCTTTGGCCGCTTCGCGGATCGTTGGCAGGTTGGCCGGCGATACCGCCTCCACGCCGGGCTGCACCAACATTTTGGGATGGGTGGCGCGGTAGTCGCCGACATTGCATTTGACCATGCCGGAAAAGCCCTCGCGGCGAGCAAAATTCCACTCGCGGGCGCAGGTCGGGTCATCCACGCTCGCGTCGGCGGTTGAGGGGTTCATACCGATAAAGACGATGTAGCGATCTGGAAAGGCATCGCCCAGCCAACGCCGCATGCGCTGGCGATAGCGGCCATCCGCACTCATCATTGCGTCGCCACGCACCCCTTCTCCGAGGCGCAGGCGAACCTTGCCGCCCGGATCGTGTGCCAGATCATTCATGCCGTCAGGTCAACCGGCGGGGTAAGGCCGTTCATCAGCGAGGCGGTGGTGATGGTATTGGCCAGCAGGCAGGCTATGGTCATGGGGCCGACGCCACCGGGCACCGGTGTAATCGCGGCCGCAACTTCGGAGGCAGCGGCAAAATCGACGTCCCCGACAAGCCGCGTCTTGCCTTCGCCTTTTTCCGGCGCAGGCATGCGATTGATACCGACATCGATGATCGTGGCGCCGGGCTTGATCCAGTCTCCCTTGACCATATTGGGGCGGCCAACGGCGGCAACCACAATATCGGCCTGACGGACGACCTCTTCGAGGTTTTTGGTGCGCGAATGGGCCACGGTGACCGTGCAATTGTCGCGCAGCAGGAGCTGCATCATCGGCTTGCCGACAAGATTGGACCGGCCAATGATGACCGCATGCTTGCCTTCGAGCGAGCCGAGTTCATCGCGCAGCAGCATGAGGCACCCGAGCGGCGTGCAGGAAACCGGACCCGGCAGGCCGATCTGTACCTTACCCACATTTGCGGGGGTGAAGCAGTCGACATCCTTGGCCGGATCGATGGCCTCGATGACCTTGTTGGGGTCGGAGTCCTTCAACGACACGCAGTAGCGGGTAAACCCCTGGTCGTCGAGCATCTCGCAGTGTTCGAGGGCCGATGCCAGCATGGGCCCGATGGAATCGTCGGCGGGGAACAGGTCAACCTTGTCCGGGTCAACGGAGCCGCAGTTCACGCCGATGCGGATGGCGCAGTCGTTATTGGCGGCGATGTCAGCCAGGAAGGCGACCTTGTCGCGGA
>JBGTUK010000288.1:0-2980 GCA_041939225.1 Devosia sp. | reverse complement strand
TTCGCGAACGATTGTCTTTGCTGCCAGAGAACGGCTCAGGCGACTACCGGGCTGCAGTGGAGTCCATGACCGGATTAGACGCCGCCGTAAAAGAACTGACATTGACGATGCGTGAAAACGGCGTGGCGGCCGGGGACACGCTGGGCGCATTGATGACCAAGATGTCGGAGGCCGCCAGCATCAATGCCAAGGCGGCCGCGCTTGCGGGCCTGGCGATGCGCGACCTGCTGCTGGCGCGACTGGAAACCGAAAACCTGCTGATGGGCGACATGGCCGCTCAGGAGCGGGCAATCGCCCACACCACCAACACGCAGGAGGGACTGATTGCGCTCAGGTCCACTTTCTATCGGCCCGAGGATCTGGCCAGTGTCGATGCGGTGACCGAGACGCTTACCGGGTTTATCAGTTCCATCCATGCAGTGAGCAGGCAATTGCAGGACCGCAACGGGCTGGCCGAAACCGCTCAAGTGGTCGATGCGAGCCTGGCAAATCGTTATCGTGACAATGCGCGGGCGGCCACCGAAGAACAGGAACGCCTGGGAGCCCAGGCGGAAAACCAGGCCGCCACGATCGGGCTGGCCGGCCTGATGGCAGGGCTGGGCGCCCTGATCTGCGGTATCGCCCTGAGTATCTTCACCGCGCGCTGGCTGTCGCGCTCGGTTGGTGCCATCGCCACCAATATGGATCGTCTGGCTGCAGGTGACTTCACCGTGCGCATGGCCGGGGCCGACACGAACAATGAGCTGGGGCGGGTGGCCCGGGCTCTGGAGATCTTCGGCACGAACAGGCGCAGCCTTGCCCAGGCCATGGCGCGCGAACGCGAAGAGGCGCAGGAGACTAAGGCCATGAATGCCCGCCGAGCCCGCCTGCAGGCCGATATGGAGCAGGTGGTGGCAGAGGCCATTGCCGGTCAGTTCGATCAGCGCCTGGCGTCCCACTATGGCGATGCCGACCTTGATCGGCTGGCTGGGGAAATCAACATTTTGCTGGCGAGCGTGGCGCAGGGTCTTTCGGAAAATGGCCGCGTGCTCACCGCCCTTGCCGGCGCGCACCTGGGGGCCAGGGTTGAAGGACAGTTCGCCGGCGCTTTTGGCCAGTTGCAGCGGGACACGAACCTGCTCGCCGAATCGCTGTCAGACACGATCTTGCAGTTGACCGATGCCTCGGGGGAACTGCGCCGCGCCACTAATGAGATCTTTGAAGGCGCCAATAATCTGGCCAGCCGGACGCATAACCAGGCCGGCATGATCGAGCGGACGGCGCAGGCGGTGGAAACACTCAAGGGCGAGATTGCCACCAATACCCAGCTTGCCAAGGCAGCAGCCGGGAGCGCCAGGGGCTCGGCCAAACTGGCGCGAGAGGGCGCGGAGGCCATGAAGCGGCTCGAGACCGCCATGGAAGGCATTCGCAAGACCTCGGGCGAAATTACCGCGGTCACCGGGCTGGTTGAGGACATGGCTTTTCAAACCAACCTGCTTGCCCTCAATGCCTCGGTCGAGGCGGCCCGCGCGGGCGAAGCAGGCAAAGGTTTTGCAGTGGTGGCCGTCGAAGTCCGGCGCCTCGCTCAGTCAGCAGCGCACGCCTCGGCGAACATCAAGGCGCTCGCGGCTCAGTCGGCCCTGTCGGTAAACGAAGGCGCTCGCATTGCCGAAGAGGCCGCGACGATGCTCGGTGCCATTCGTGAAGCGGTGGCGCGCGACAGTGGCCAGATGGACACAATTGCCGAGACCGCGCAGGTTCAGAGCGCGGCGATCGCCACCATTGCCGATGCCATGGGGGTGATGGACGAGGACATCCAGCACAATGCGGCCCTGGTCGAGGAGTCCCATGCCGCCATCGACCAGACCCGGGCGCAGGCCGAAGCCCTCGACGCCATCGTCTCCGGCTTTACCCATGGCGGAGACAGATTGGACAAACAGGTCGCCTGAGCTGGCGGCCCCGTCCCAGCCGGGCGAGGAGCGTAGAAAAGGGCGGTCGCAAAAGACCGCCCTTGTTCTGTCCCGGTTTCGAGACCGCAAATTACATTGCGTAGAGGGTGACGCTGGAGCCGCTGTCGTCGGTGGCGTCGATGCCAACAATCTGATCAAGCGCGAAACCCTGAGCCTGCACCGAGCGCAGCAGGAACTTGTTGTTCTGGATGGTCTGCTGCAGGGAGTCGGTATCAACGTCGATGGCGAGGGAAGCTGCCGCTGCAGGATTGACCGTGAGCACCGTGGCAGTGGTTGCATCCTGAAGGGCGTTGAAGCTGACATTGGCGTCGTACGGGCTGGCATTGGCGCCGGCGATGGAGGCGGTGAGCAGGGCGGCGACGGTAAGGGGCTTGAAGAAACGCATGATATTAAATCCTTTTTCGTGATCGCTGAATTGCGAACTCGGGGATAATTACGCCCGGCCCATGCCTTCAGTTGCGCGATTGTGCGGGAAAATCGAACAAGCTAGTGTGAATGGTTCGTTGAAACTATTTAATGGCTCGATACGTAGGCGCGATTCCTCTTGCGCTGGTCCTGGTTTGCCCTTATGAAGCGCCATCTCCGGACCGCCCGGCCAACAGGCATGCCGTGGCGGTCTTTGAATGCGATGGGCCTCAAATCCATCCAAGATACTCTAAAGGACCAAGCAAAATGCCCAAAATGAAGACCAAGTCCGGCGCCAAGAAGCGTTTCAGCTTCACCGCCACGGGTAAGGTGAAGTCCGGCGTCGCCGGCAAGCGCCACCGCCTGATCAGCCATAACGCAAAGTACATCCGCACCAACCGCGGCACCAAGATCCTGTCCAAGGGCGACGAGGGTCTGGTGAAGTGGTACATGCCGTACAACCGCTAAGCTGGAAGGACACTAGAAAATGGCACGCGTAAAAAGGGGCGTAACCGCCCACGCTCGTCACAAGAAGGTCTTGAAGGCCGCCGAGGGCTATTATGGCCGTCGTAAATCCACGATCCGTATTGCCAAGCAGGCCGTCGAAAAGGCCGGCCAGTACGCAT
>JBGTUK010000287.1:0-3044 GCA_041939225.1 Devosia sp. | reverse complement strand
GGTCGATTGGAAAGCAGGGTCACGTGCTCAAATTCTCCCTATGCCGTTGCCGGCGCGTGTGGGCGCAAAGATTGTCCGTTTTGCGACTGCGCCGCAAGGGCAGCCCCAATTTGCCCGGTCACATTCCGCTGTAGTTCGGCCCACTACCGCCCTCGGGGGGCACCCAAGTGATATTGCGGGCCGGGTCCTTGATGTCGCAGGTCTTGCAATGCACGCAATTGGCCGCGTGGATGCGGAACACCGGCGCGCCGTCTTCCTCTGCCATTTCGTAAACGCCGGCAGGGCAATAGCGCGGCGCGGGCTCGCCATAACGCGGCAGGTTTTCGCTGACTGGCACGGACGGATCTGCCAGCACGAGATGAACCGGCTGGTCCTCGTCATGGGCCAGATTGGCCAGAAAGACCGAGGATGATCTATCAAAGGTCGTTTTGCCATCGGGGCGGGCATATTGGCGTGGTTTGACCTTGTCCAGAGTCTTAAGCTTGGCCGAGTCGGGCGTGCTCCAGCGCAGCGTGCCGAAGGGCGAAAAGCGCAGCAGGTTCTGGCACCACATATCGAAGCCGCCGAGGAATGCGCCGAGCGGTGTGCCGAACCGGCTCCAGAGCGGCTTAAGGTTACGGACTCCTGCAAGTTCTTTCTCGATACCGGTCGAAAGGACGTGATGGCCGAGATCGGCAATCCGGTCATGCTGACGCCCCGCGGCAATGGCATCACCCACTGCGTCTGCCGCGCCGATGCCGGAAAGAATCGCGTTGTGAATGGCCTTGAGGCGCGGCGCATTCATGAACCCGGCCGCACATCCGATCAGTCCGCCCCCCTCGAAGGCGAGGTCCGGTATGGCCTGCAACCCGCCGGCAGTGAGCGCGCGCGCGCCATAGCCGATGCGGGTGGCCCCTTCGAGCAGGCTGGCAATGGACGGATGGGTCTTGAAGCGCTGGAATTCGTCAAAGGGCGAGAGTGTGGGGTCCGCATAATCGAGGTGCACGACCAGCCCGAGATAGAGCTTGTTGTCCTGGGCGTGATAGGCAAAGCCGCCGCCACCGCTCGAATCGTCGAGCGGGAAGCCCAGAAAGTGGTCGACCCGGCCCGGCTGATGCCGGTCTGCCGGGATTTCCCAGACTTCCTTGATGCCGAGACCGAATTTCTGCGGGCTGGCATTCTTGTCGAGCGCGAAGTCGCCGATGATCTGCTTGGCCAGCGAGCCGCGCGCACCCTCCGCAATCAAAGTGTATTTTGCTTCGAGCGCAATGCCCTCAGCGTGTCCCGACTTGGGTTTGCCCTCTGCATCGAGACCAAGATCACCGGTAATGATGCCGCGTACCGGGCCATCGCCGCTCCGCAGCACATCGACCGCTGCCGTCATAGGGAAAATATCGACGCCCAATTCTGCGGCCTGTTCGCCCAACCAGCGTACCAGATCACCCAAGCTGACGATGATGCCATTCTTCGTGCGCATCTGCGGCGGCACCAGCGCATGGGGGAAGGCGAAATCGGCCGATTGAGTGAGGAAGTGATAAGTGTCCCTGGTGACGTCGGGACCGACCGGTGCACCCTTGAGCCGCCAATCGGGGATCAGCGCGTCAAGACCCACGGGGTCCATCACCGCGCCCGAAAGGATATGGCCGCCAATCTCGGCGGCCTTCTCCACGACCGTCACAGCGAGGTCGGGATGACGCTGCTTGAGACGAATGGCGGCGGCCAGACCGGACGGTCCGGCACCGACGATCAATACATCGGTCGGAAGCGTTTCGCGATTGCCGGCTTCTGCCATTGGAAATGCACCTTTAGGGCCTGATGTGCGACTGGTCGCCTCGAACGGGGTGTGACATAACGGGCCCAATGTCTCAAGATCGACCGCTCAACAATGCCGAACTGCTCTCGGTGCTCGACTGGTATCGGGCCGCCGGAGTAGATTTGGCCGTGGTTGATGAGCCGGTCGATCGCTTTGCCCAGAAGCCACCTGCTCCGGCCGCCATACCGCCGCGTGCCCCTTTGCCCGGCGATGCACCCGCAGCGCCCCTGCCCCTGTCTGGTCCCGTTGGCGGCGACCCGAGCGAAGCGCGCCAGTTGGCAGCTTCGGCCCAATCGCTCGACGCCCTGCGCACTGCGCTTGAAAACTACGATGGCTGCGGCCTTAAGTTTCGCGCCACTCAATTGGTATTTGCCGATGGCAATCCGGAAGCGAAGATCATGCTGATCGGCGAGGCGCCCGGTGCCGAGGAGGACCGGCAGGGCAAGCCCTTTGTGGGCCGATCGGGTCAATTGCTCGATCGCATGCTGGGCGCCATCGGGCTCGACCGCACCTCGGTCTATATCGTCAATACCGTGCCCTGGCGCCCGCCCGGCAATCGCACGCCGACGCCCGAGGAAATGGAATTGTGTCTGCCATTCCTCAACCGACAGGTGGAACTGGTCGCACCCAAACTGGTAATGACGCTGGGGGGACCGGCCATGCAGACCGTGTTCAAAACCACCAGCGGTATCATCAAGATGCGCGGCAAATGGCAGGACGTGACCATCGGCTCCCATTTCGTGCCAGCTCTGCCCTCTCTGCATCCGGCCTATCTGCTGCGCAATCCGCCGGCCAAGCAACAGGCCTGGCGAGACCTGTTGAGTTTCAAGCAGCGCGTGGAAGAACTCGGGCTCGCCTGACCCGCAATTCCTGTCTATCCAGGGCAACTGAACGCGCTATGGTCGCGTTCGTGTGATTTGCAAGCTCTATCCGAAGGCCGAATAGCGTCATGGCTTCCGTTATCAAGATTTATGCCCTGTTCCTGGGGTCGGCCCTGCTCATGTTCGGTGGTGGCCTGCAAGGGCTTCTGCTGTCGGTTCGCGGCGCTGAAGAAGGTTTCTCGCTACTGGCACTTGGCCTGATCGGCACGGGTTGGTCGATCGGCTTCGTCGCCGGCTCACTGACGGTGCCGCTGGTCGTGCGCAAGGTGGGGCATATTCGCGCCTTCTCAGTGATGGCGGCCATAGGCACGATCACGATCCTGCTCAACCTGCTCTGGATCAATGATTTTAGCTGGATCATGCTGCGGGCG
>JBGTUK010000286.1:0-3048 GCA_041939225.1 Devosia sp. | reverse complement strand
GAAGCGTTCGGGCTTGAAGGCGTCCGGGTCTTCCCACAGCAGGCTGTGGCGTTGCAGGATCCACGGGGAGATGATGACGGTGGCGCCGGCCTTGATCGGCTGGCCGCCGATCTCGCCGTCGGCCCCGGGACGCCGGGTGGAGCGAACCGCCGGCTTGATGGCTTCGACCAGTGCGTTTCCTGCGTCGATGTCGACGCCAGCCTGCTTGTACGACAGGCCGTTTGATGGCAGGTTTTGGGGGTCGGACATGAGCCTTCTTGCCATGCTGGGGATTGCGGGCGCAATCGCGTGCGCGCGAACCGGGTTGGTTGATCTTTTCGGTGCTGGCCGTTAGACGGCCTGATAGCTTTTCGATTACCCAGACGCAAGGGCCAGCCGGCACGATGGCACTCAGAAATCAAGTGTTCATTTGGATCGGCCTGCTGCTGGCCCTGGTGCTGTCGCTTTGGGTGTTCCGCGGCATCCTGTTGCCGTTCGTGGTCGGGGCAGCGCTGGCCTATCTGCTGAACCCCCTCGTCAATCAATTGCAGAAATGGCGATTCAATCGCGCGTGGGCCACTGTTGTGGTGCTGTTCAGCGTGCTGACAGTCGTCATCAGTCTGTTCTTCATGTTTGTGCCGCTGATCGGCCAGCAGATTATTGGCCTGATCCAGCGCTTACCAGGTTATGTCGGCGATCTGCAGGAGCTTGCCGCCGCGTGGTCGCCGGAGATCAATGCCTGGCTTGGGCCTGAACGGGCGGCCCAGTTACAGGCGAGCCTGAATGATCTGACGCGGCAGGCCCTCGGCTTTATTGCGACCTTGCCTGCGGAACTTGTCAATATCGGGCTGACCGGGGCGGCTGTGGTCGGGTTTACCGTGCTGGCGCCTGTGGTGGCGTTCTACCTGCTGCTCGACTGGGAAGGCATGGTTCGGGGCATTGATGACCTGCTGCCCAAACAGCACAAGGGCGAGGTGAAAGGCGTTCTACGCGAGATTGACAAGTCCATGGCCGGAGTGATCCGCGGGCAGGGCAGTGTCCTGCTGCTTGATGCTGCGTTCTATGCAACTGCACTAAGTGTGATCGGTCTCAATTACGGACTTGCCGTTGGCTTGATCGCAGGTTTGTTCAGTTTCGTTCCGTTTGTGGGGTTCGCCCTCGGGCTTGGACTTTCCGTCGGTATCGCCTTGGTGCAATACGCGCCGAATTGGTGGATGATCGTGCTGGTCGCCGGCGTTTATTTCTTCTGGCAGTTCATCGAGGGCAATGTGCTCTATCCCAAGCTGGTAGGCTCTTCGATCAATATCAATCCGGTGTGGATGATGTTCGCGCTGCTGGGCCTTGGTGCCATTTTCGGGTTTGTGGGACTGTTGCTTGCCGTGCCCATGGCGGCGATCGCGTCGGTGTTGGTCCGCTATGGGGTGCGCAAGTACAAGGAAAGCTCGCTCTATCTCGGGGTGAGGCGGCGTGCGCATGGTGACGATGCTGGATCCTGACCATGGCCCGCGGCAATTGCCGCTCGATCTGGGACATCAGCCATCCCATGCCGAGGACGATTTTCTGGTGGGGGCCGGTAATGCGATGGCGCATGCCCGCATCCTGGCCTGGCCGCATTGGCCCGATGGCGTGACCCTGCTGATCGGCCCGGCAGCGTCGGGCAAATCGCATCTTGGTCGGATCTTTTGCGAGCGCAGCAAGGCGTTGGTGGTGACACCCGCCACGATTTCTCCGATTGCCTCGGCGGCGGGCGAGGAGGCGCTGCTGGTCGAAGATGTCGATCGGCTGGGTTATGACGAGCATCATCTATTTCACCTGCTCAACCAGGCCATGCGTGGGTCCCGCACCTTGCTGCTGACCGCGCGGCAGGAGGTTGCGCATTGGCCATTGCGGACCGATGATGTGCGCTCACGGGTACGTCGGGCCCCTGTTTTCCGGCTCGAGGTCAGCGACGACATTGAGTTGTCACAGATGTTCGTGAAATTGTTCGGGGATCGGCAAATCAAAGTCGACCCGAAGGTGATCGGCTATGTGGTGACGCGCATGGAGCGCAGTTCCGAAGAAGCCGCCAGCCTTGTCGAGCTTATGGACAGGCTGGCCCTTGCAAAGGGGTCGGCTATTACCCGCACTATAGCGTCGGAGGCCCTGGCGCTGCGTCAGCAGGCGCATGGGCTGGACCGGCAACAGGATTGGGACGCTGAGACTGATGAATGAAATAAGCGAATTTCCCGAGGCCGAGGGTTCGGTGCCGGATGTCGAGGCGTTGCGTACCAGCCCAGCGCGTTTCGTCAATCGTGAGGTCAGTTGGCTGCAGTTCAACATGCGGGTGCTGGAGGAAGCGGGCAATGAGGCTCACCCGCTGCTCGAACGGCTGCGTTTTGTCTCGATCTCGGCCAACAATCTGGACGAGTTCTACATGGTGCGCGTGGCGGGCCTGAAAGGGCAGATCCGCGCCGGTATGACCAAGCAAAGCGCCGACGGCCTGTCTCCTGCAGAGCAGCTCGACGAGATCGCCACGCTCACCCAACACCTGCAGCTCGAACAGCAGGATCACTGGAAGGAGTTGCGCGAAGAGCTGTTCGCGCAAAACGTGGTGATTCACGAGGCCGACGATCTGACCAATGATCAGATCGCCTATCTGCAAAAACTGTTTCGCGAAGAGATCTTCCCGGTCCTAACCCCTATTGCGGTCGACCCGGCGCACCCCTTCCCGTTCATTCCCAATCTGGGCCTTGCTTTGGCCTTCGAATTGAAGCGCCCCAATAGTGATCAGCCGTTGACCGCTCTGGTGCGCATTCCCAGCAATCTGGATCGGTTCATCACTCTGCCCAGCGGATTGGTTTCTGACGGCCGGTCGGAAGTGGTGACCATCGATACGCTGGTCAAACTCTTCTTCCACAAGATGTTTCCCGGTCACGAAGTGGTCGGTTCCGGGGCCTTCCGGGTTATTCGCGACAGCGAAATCGAAATCGACGATGAAGCGGCCGATCTGGTGGTGGAGTTTGAAAGCGCGCTGCGCCAGCGTCGCCGCGGCCAGGTCATTCGTCTGGAAATCGAGCGTTCGATGCCGCG
>JBGTUK010000285.1:0-3120 GCA_041939225.1 Devosia sp. | reverse complement strand
TTACGTCATCGTATTTTGGATCATTCCATTTTCCGTACGGAATGTTTTTGCGGGGCACCTATGGGAAAGCAATCGTATAAAACCGGAGATATTTTCATAGTAAATCACGAGAATACCCCTGCATTCGGGGGCGTAAGAACCTCGGACGTTACCGGATTTATCGGGCCCAAAGAATACGAAGTCATCGTCAATAACGAAATTAAAAACGAGGAGGCTGACGAAATGAAAATCGATTTGAACGCAATGGGATACGATGAGTTACTAGCGCATGGTGATGCGGTAATGGAGGCGATTAAAAAGCGCACATTTCAAGAAGGATTTCAAGCGGCTAAACAAGTTCAGCGAAAGTTGGCGAAAATGAAGACGTCTATTAATATGAAAAAGGAGTGAGCGCATGGAATGGCGGCGGGCGGCTGGTTTATTTCACATTTGGGAATCCATCAGCTGATGTGGTGCGGCATCATGTTTGCCACATCCCCTCCCGCAGACGAAAGCCGAACTGCGCCCGCTCAAACGGCCACCGGCGCGCAAACCAGTGTCGACACGTCGAGACCAACCGAGGTTGCTGAGATGGACGCAGCGGGGCAACCGGAAACTCAAGCGCCGGCCCCTGCAGATCCGGCACAGCTCCAGGATCAGGACGAAGCGGTGGTTTCGCCCGCACCTGTGACCAATGCCCCACCTGCAGATGAGGCGCAGCCCTCTGCTGACACCCCTGTGCCAGCCGCAGAGACCATTCCCGCCGAGGAGGCCGAGGAGGCTGCCGCACCCGCTGTACCACAGCCTGAATCGACGCCTGGCTCCGGCGCCGAATCGGAACCAGCGGTAGCAGCCGGAGCCGCCGGAGATCCGCAGATCGCCGCAACAGACCCTGATCCGGCCGCCGAAGCGGTCGCCGAGCAGGCTGCCGAAACGCTGGCGGCAGCGCCGGTGGTGCCGCCAACAATCGATGCCATTGAGATCGAAAATGACCGCACCTTCTTTGCAGGTGCCGGGCCAGATGGCGGTATTGTTCGCCTCTATGTCGACGATAGCTTCGTCGCGGACGCAACGATTGAAGGTGGTCGTTGGCTGGTCGAGGCCGGTCCGGTGCTGGACGCGCCCAGCCAGCGCGTGCGCGTGGACTTGCTGCGACCCAACTCCGCTGAAGTCATCGCGCGGGCCGAAGTTAATTTCGTCGTGGATGTGCCGAGTGCCGAAACGTCGGTCGATGTTGCTCAAGCACCAGCGACACAAAGCGAACCTGCTTCGCCGCCCGAAACTGCCGCTCCAGCAGCCGCGGTCCCCGCGGCAGACGCTCCGGTCGAGCCTGTGGTGGTTGCGCCTGATCAGCCTGCGATCGAAGCCGACGAGGCTGCAGCCGACCAGGAGGCGCCCGCGCCCGGTGAGACACCTGAACCGGTCATTGCCGAGCCGGAACCGGCGCGTGAAGCACCTGATGAGCAAGCTGCATCGGTTGAGCAGACAGAGCCCATAACGGCCGAACCGGTGACTGCCCCGCCTGCCGCCGATGCGCCCACCACGGCGGAACCACAGCAGGCACTGGCCGAGCCGGTTGAGACGCCTGCGGAAACGGTCTCGGACGAGCCGGCTGTGCCGACCATGGTCGCCGTATCTCTGGGAGATCCGGATGCGCAGCGTTTTGCCTCCGGCAAGGCCATTATTCGTCGAGGCGACAACCTCTGGACGATCGCACGCCGCGTATATGGCGAAGGGCTCAAATACACGACGATCTATCAGGCCAACACCGGCCAGATCCGCGATCCTGACCGGATCTATCCGGGTCAGGTTTTCGACCTGCCCGAGGATGCCCTGGCTCAGTAATCCACCAGAAAGCGGCGCCGAAAGGCGCCGTTTTCACGGGCCTATTGATTTTCCGCGCGGCAAGCCCCATTTTCCATCGTAATTCACCGATCAACTGGACAGCGCCAGCCCACTGGGCGGTCCCGACACGCCGAGCACAGCGCCATGCATGATGATGACATTGCCAATACCATGCGCGCGCTTGGACACCCCGTACGTCTGGAGATTCTGCGCATTCTGGCCACCCAGCAGCAGGGTCAATGCTGTTGCGCCGATGTAACGGACAGTTTGACTCTGGCCCAGTCGACCGTCTCCCAGCATATCAAGGTTCTGCTCGATGCAGGCCTGATCGAGCGCAAGCCGCATGGCACGCGCAATCGCTATTGTCTCCGCCATGACAAACTGGCCGAACTCAATTCGGCCTTTGGCGGTCTCCTCAAGGGGCTGGCGCCCGTCGCCGCCAACAAGGAAACGGAACAGGCCTGATGGCTTCTGACAGCACTGAGAAGAAACCGTCCGTCAGCGCGGATGAGGGGTCGTTATTTTCTACCGTTCGGAATCTCTGGTCCTATATGTGGCCGGATAATCGCCCCGATCTGAGGATGCGGGTGGTGCTGGCGCTGGCCGCGCTGTTGGCGAGCAAGGTCGCCACGACCCTCATACCCTTCGCCTATAAGGGCATCATCGATAGCCTGGACGGCCCCGAGCCGGACCAGACTTTGGTGCTTGGATTGGCGATACCCCTGGTTCTGGTCATCGCCTATGTCGTCGGCAATATCGTGGACGCCGGCTTCCAGCAGTTGCGCGACGTCTGGTTCGCCAGTGTCGGTCAGCATGCCGTGCGCAAGTTGGCCCTGCAGACCTTCCACCACATGCATCGCCTGTCCCTGCGCTTCCACCTGCAACGGCGCACCGGCGGCCTGTCGCGCGTTATCGAGCGCGGCACCAAGGGCATTGAGACGGTGGTTCGCTTCGCCATGCTCAACATCGCCCCGACCATAGTCGAGTTTGTCGTAGTCGCCGTCATCTTCGTCTGGCTGTTTGGTGTCAGCTATCTCGGCGTGCTGGTGGTGATGATCTGGGGCTATCTCTATTTCACCATCAAGGCCTCGAACTGGCGTATCTCCATCCGCCGGGACATGAACGCGAGCGATACCGACGCCAACGGCAAGGCGATCGACAGCCTGCTCAACTTCGAGACGGTGAAGTATTTCGCCAACGAAGACATGGAAGCCCGGCGCTTCGATAGCGCGATGGAGGGCTATGAACGCTCGGCGATCCGCATCTGGACCTCGCTCGGTTTTCTCAACTTCGGCC
>JBGTUK010000284.1:0-3146 GCA_041939225.1 Devosia sp. | reverse complement strand
TATCTGTAGAAACCCAAAGAAACGCGCCGAATTTAAACGGAAAAGTAGTTTTTGCCGACAAGAATGCTTTGATGCGATTTCCTGTATTGCTGGGCATCAAGCCTTGCCGCCTCTGATGTAATCCATTTGCTGTCACCGGTTTCAGTCGCTGTTTTCCCGTCAAGGCTCGCAGCCGCTTTCAATTGCCCTTTTCCTGGCCAAGAATGGCCACCGGGGTGCCGTTGAAGCGACCGAAGCCGGCCTGCAGCGCAGCGTCCTCGCCAAATTTGCGGTCACCGGCCAGCGGTGTCCATTCGGTGATCAGCGAGCGCACATAGTCGGAAAAATGCGGGCGCTGCGGGTGGCGCGCCACTTGGGTCTTCTGCCAGGGGGTCAGCTTGCGATAGATCTCGACCAGCGCCTCGTCAGCGCGGGCGGAAAGCCGGTTCACTTCTTCATCGATTGATACGGCCTGATCGCTCTGGGCCATCGACTTCAGTTCGGCGATCTTGGCTTCGAGATCGGCGACCGGTTTTTCAAAATCGAGATAAGACTGCATCCCACCGCCCAAAAGGGTCATTGATCTGGCACGAGGCTCATTTGCGACCCATGCATCATGACCCGCTGCTCTTGCGCCTTAAAGTGGCCGGAAAGTGGCGACGGAGCAATGCCGAGTCAAGCTCTGGGAGCGAAATGGTTGGGATTTGGTGAGCAAAGCTCAGCCATTGCCCAGCGGATGGTGGCTTTCCACAAGTGTGCGGAGTTTTTCGTCCAGCACATGAGTGTAGATCTGGGTTGTGGAAATATCGGCATGGCCGAGCAGCATTTGCACCACACGCAGATCGGCGCCACCGGCCAACAAATGACTGGCAAAGGCGTGGCGCAGCACATGTGGAGCCACACGGGCGGTAGAAATGCCGGCACGGGCGGCAAGTCCCTTGAGGTCACGGGCAAAGACCTGGCGGGTGAGATGGCCGGTTTCGCCCTTGGCCGGAAAAAGAAAGGGGCCGGGCTCAAGCGTGCCGATCCAATGGCGCACGGCATCTCGGGCGCGGTCGTTCATGGGCACCACGCGGTCCCTGTTGCCCTTGCCGGTGACGGTGATGAAGGCGGCGTCACGCATCACGGCGGCGCGCTTCAGGCCGACGAGCTCGGAGACACGCAGGCCCGTGGCATAGAGCATTTCGAGCAGCACGTAGAGGCGCTGAGCCGCGATCTGTTTTTGTGGGCTGGCGGGGGTGTTGGCTTCGGTTTCGGCCAGGGTCAGCAGGCGGTCGACCTCGGCCAGGGACAGCACCTTGGGCAAGGCACGGCGCGATTTTGGGCTGGCGACGATCCGGGTGGGATCGTCGCTGCGGATGCCGTCGGCGCAAAGAAACTTGTGGAATTGGCGTATTGCGGAGAGGCGGCGGGCGCTGGAAGAGGCCGAAAGACCTTCGGTTTTCAGATCATCGAGCCAGGCAGTGACGGTATCACGCCTGGCGTTCAGCAGGGTCTGGCCCTGCGCTGAAACGAAGGTGGCGTAATGGGTGAGGTCACGCCGATAGGCTGCAATGGTGTTGGCTGCCGCGCCGCGCTCGGCGCTCATCATCTCAAGGAAACTGCCGATCAGGTGTCCGCCGCTCATTGGCCGGTGCTGGGTTCAGAGGTCACATTGGGCTGGGGCAGATTGCCGCCGGGGCGGTTGGTCTCGCTCTCGCCCAGCAATTCACGGGTCGGAATGCGCTGGCTGACTTCCTTTGGCGTGGGTTCGACAAAGGCAACCAGAGCGAACATGCCTGCATAAACCAGGCCGCCCAGGAAGATCAGAGTGATGAGAAGGCGGATCAGGGAGGGCATAAAGGGTCCTTGCGTGCCGGAACGGCTTAAAAGACTATGAGCAAAAGGTTGCGGTTGTCTTGTTTTTCCAGTTTCGCCGAAACAGGGCCTGGCGATCAACAGGGCCCGGTATGCTTGACAGGTCGGGCAGGGACCGATTGATAGCGGCGATGATCGGAGGGCGCGGCAGTTGAGCAGAACGGATGGCGGGGGACGACAGAGCCGGGCCCGGGCATTGGCCAGCCGGCTGAATGGCCGCCCGCTGGTGCTGGTGGGCATGATGGGGGCTGGCAAGACCACAGTGGGTCGGCGCATTGCCAATCGCCTGGGCCGTCAGTTCATCGATAGCGACGAGGAAATCGAACGCGCCGCGCAAATGAGCATTCCCGAAATCTTCGAGCAGCGTGGTGAGGACGAGTTTCGCGCCGGGGAAATGCGGGTGATTGCCCGGCTGCTCAAGGAAAAAGATATCGTGCTCGCTACCGGCGGCGGGGCTTTCGTCAATCCCGACACCAGAGCGCTGGTCAAGACTGGCGCCGTGTCGGTCTGGCTCAAGGCCGATCTCGATGTGCTGTTCGAGCGGGTTTCGCGCCGCTCCAACCGGCCTTTGCTCAAGACTGCGGACCCCAAGGGGACGCTCGAAAAACTGATTGAAGATCGCTATCCGATCTATGCCGAGGCCGATCTGACCGTGGTCAGCCGCGATGTGCCACAGGACAATGTTGCGGGGGATGTCATTGTTGCCCTGCTCAACCATTTCAAGAAAGAGCAAGCTTAATCGCATGGCCCAGATCGACCACACAGTTCATGTTGCCCTGGGTGAACGCGCCTATGATATTCTGATCGGCCCGAAACTGATCGAGGAGGCCGGGGCGATCCTGGCGGAGAGATTTCCGGGGCGGCGCTATGGCATCGTCACCGACGAGACGGTTGCGGCGGCCCAATTGCCGCGACTGACCGCGGGCCTTGATGCGGCCGGGCTTTCCTATGACACCATAGTGTTGCCGGCCGGTGAGAGCACCAAGAGCTATGGCATGCTCGAAAAGGTGGTCGAGGGGCTGTTGTCCGCCAAGCTGGAACGCGGCGATCTGGTGGTCGCGCTGGGCGGCGGCGTTGTTGGCGATCTGGCCGGGTTTGCTGCGGCGGTGACGCGGCGTGGTATGGATTTCGTGCAGGTGCCGACCTCGCTGCTGGCGCAGGTGGATTCTTCCGTCGGCGGCAAGACCGGCATCAATACCGCGCACGGCAAGAATCTGGTTGGCGTCTTCCAGCAGCCGGGGCTCGTCATCGCCGATAGCGATGTCCTCGACACGCTGCCCGAGCGCGAGTTCCGCGCCGGCTATGCCGAG
>JBGTUK010000283.1:0-3158 GCA_041939225.1 Devosia sp. | reverse complement strand
ACGTCAAGGTCCTCGAGCATCTCGACCTCGACATCGCACAGGGCGAGTTCATCGTGCTGCTTGGTCCCTCGGGCTGCGGCAAGTCGACTCTGCTGAACTGCATTGCCGGCCTGCTCGATGTTTCGGACGGTCAGATCTTCATCAACGGCAAGAACGTGACCTGGGAAGAACCCAAGGATCGCGGCATCGGGATGGTGTTCCAGTCCTATGCGCTTTATCCGCAGATGTCGGTCGAACGGAATCTGAGCTTCGGCCTGCGCGTTGCCGGCATGCCAAAGGCGGAGATTGAGCAACGCGTGAAGCGTGCTGCTGAAATCCTGCAGATCGAGCCGTTGCTACAGCGCAAGCCGGCCAACCTCTCGGGCGGCCAGCGTCAGCGCGTTGCGATCGGGCGTGCCTTGGTGCGCGATGTTGACGTCTTCTTGTTCGACGAGCCGCTGTCCAATCTCGATGCCAAGCTCCGCTCGGATCTGCGTGTCGAGATCAAGCGTCTGCACCAGCGTCTTAAGAACACCATGATCTATGTGACCCACGATCAGATCGAGGCGCTCACTCTGGCTGACCGGATCGCCATCATGAAGAATGGTGTGATCCAGCAGTTGGCGGATCCGCACACCATCTACAACAAGCCGGTCAATCTCTACGTGGCGGGCTTTATCGGCTCGCCTTCGATGAACTTCATCGAAGGCACGCTGAAAGGCGATACCTTCACTTCCACTGATGGCACCGTCATGCCGGTGGGCGCCTACGAATACATCGCGGCACCAACCGGCGAAACGAAGGTGGTCCTAGGCATTCGTCCCGAGCACATCTTTGTCGGTGATGCAGCGGCCGAGATGCCGTTCAAGACGGAAGTTGAGATCGAGATTGTCGAACCCATGGGTTCTGAGACCCTGGCCTGGACCAAGATCGCCGGCCTGCCGGTGACGTTCCGGTGCAGCGCCGACATCGACATCAATGCCGGTGACAAGATCACCGTCGGTTTCGACATCGCTCGCGGCTCGTTGTTCGACGCCGGCACCGAAGCGCGCCTCTAGCAGCTCGTATAGAGCAAATAACTGAGTGGCGCCCCAAGGGGCGCTGCTCCGCCGGGCTTCCGGCATCCACTTTACTTTTGCGGCAGTCGATCTGTCCGGGCGAGGCGACGCCAGCCCTTGGCCAGGCTATCTCCCGGTCCGACGCGACACCGTTTTTCAAACACCCTGACGAGGCCAACCATGGACTTTTCGTACCAGCTTTATAGCGCCCGCAACGAGGCGTCTCTCGACGACACGCTCAAGACCCTGTCCAGCCTGGGCTATACCCAGGTTGAGGGCTGGGGCGGCCAGTTCGAGGACCCCGCAGCCCTCGCACAGGGCCTGAAGAATGCCGGCCTGACCATGCCAACCGCCCATATGGGCTTTGGTCAGCTTGACGACACCGACGCGGCGCTCAAGATCGCCGATACTGTCGGCATTCAGACCGTTTATTGCCCTGCGCCGCCCTCCGAAGCCTTCCGCACCGGCGGTGGCGATTGGCAGGAATTTGCCGAAGAACTGGCCAAGATTGCCGCCGCATTCAAAGCTGCAGGCAAGGGCTTTGGCTACCACAACCACCACTGGGAATTCACCAAGGATGGCAACGGCAAAACGCCGATTGAGCTTATTCTTGACGCGTCTCCCGATACCCAGTGGGAAATGGATCTGGCCTGGGTCGTCCGCGCCGAAGAAGATCCGATCTTCTGGATGGATAGGCTGGGCAGCCGCATCACCGCGGTCCACGTCAAGGACATCGCGCCTGCCGGTGAAAAGACAGATGAAGATGGCTGGGCCGACGTTGGCACCGGCACCTTGGATTGGCCGAACTTCATCAGCCAGATCAAGGCCAAGACCAAGGCAAGATACTTCGTGGCCGAGCATGACAAGCCGAGCGATGCCATTCGCTTTGCACGCAATGCTGCCGCAGCGCTCAAAGGTTACGGGGTCTGATCCATGGCAAAGACTTATGGCGTCGGCATCATGGGTGCCGGCAATATCTCAGCCGCCTATCTGCGCCTCGCGCCCTTGTTCAAGGGGCTAGACGTCCGCGCTGTTGCAGACATCCGGCCCGAGGCTGCAAAGCTGCGCGCTGACGAGTTCGGCGTGGCGGCGCAGACGCCGGACGAGTTGCTCAAGAACAGTGAGCTCGATGTCATCGTCAATTTGACGATCCCCTCGACCCACTATCAGGTGTCCAACGACATCATTTCGGCGGGGAAGCATTCCTACTCGGAAAAGCCTTTCGTGCTGACCGTGGATGAAGGCCTGGCTCTCAAGAAGGCCGCCGACGAACGGGGCCTCAAGGTTGGCTCCGCTCCCGATACCTTCCTGGGCGGCGCACACCAGCAGGCGCGGGAGATCATCGACTCGGGCAAGCTCGGCAAGATCATGAGTGGCACGACTCATGTGATGAGCCGTGGCATGGAGCATTGGCACCCCAATCCGGACTTTTTCTTTCAGCCTGGCGGCGGCCCCATCCTCGATCTCGGGCCATATTACATCACCAATCTCGTGCATCTGCTTGGCCCGGTAAAGCGCCTCTCGGCCTTTACCAATATGGCTCGTGCCGAGCGCGTCGTGAGTGCCGATGGCCCCAACAAGGGCAGCGTCATCAAAGTCGGCACGCCGACGACCATTCATGGGGTGCTCGAATTCCATTCTGGCGCGATCATCACCATTGGCGCAAGCTGGGATGTCGCGGCCCATGGGCACCACAATATCGAGCTCTACGGTACCGATGGCTCGATCTTTGTTCCCGATCCGAATTTCTTCGGCGGCGATCTGGTTACCACTGGGATCGAAGGCATCCGCACCCCGGTTTCGCCTTGGAGCCACCCCTTCGGCAAGCCGAACCAGGATCTCGACAAGGATACGCCGCGCGCCAATTACCGATGTGCGGGTCTTGCCGACATGATGCAGTCCATCGACAATGGCGAAACCGCCCGTTGCGGCCTGGATGTCGCGCTGCACGTCGTCGAGGTAATGACGGGCCTGCTCAAGGCTGGTGAAACCGGCGAGGTGCTGACGCTGACCACCACCTGCGAACGCCCGCGCGCGCTCGGCATTGCCGAGGCGGAAGCCTTGCTGAAGGCTTGGTGAACGTACTTCATTGACAGGTGCCCTGCGCCGGTCAAAACTACA
>JBGTUK010000282.1:0-3163 GCA_041939225.1 Devosia sp. | reverse complement strand
ATCGATCCCGGTTTTGCCCTGGCCTACATGGGCGTGGCCAAGCTGCATGCGCGCGTCGAGGAAGGGCTGACCACCACGGTCGAAAACAACACCCTCAGGACCGGCACCGCCAGTGTTTCGCTGGGCCGCGACGTCACCGGTGCCACCACCCTTGGCATCCGCCCGGAACACATCACCATTGCCGATGGTTCGGGCGTCAAGTTCGCCGATGTCGTAATCGACCTCGTGGAAAATCTCGGCGGCCAGACCGTGGTCTACGCCACCACCAAGGACGGACAATCCCTCACCATCGTGCTCGAAGGCCAGCGCGACGTCGCCCTCGGCTCGACTGTCGAAGCCTATCTCGACCCGGCCCGGGCACACATCTTCGACGCCGAAGGCATGGCGATCTCCGCGCCATCCCGATAGTGGCGGCGCGGCCCGCCAACCCTTCCAACCAAGAGACTTATCACCCCCGGGCCCGCCCCGGGGGTGTTTTTGTTTTGGCCACGCAGCCGAAAATTGCGACGCACACCGTGGGCGCGCGGCCCTTGGCTGGAACGTTTCTGCTGATTGCCAGTTGGGTTTGAACAGCCCCACGCAACAGGAGACGCAGCAATGACCGAGTCCGTTTCAATCCCCGATCAAACCCTCGTCGTGGTTGCAGACGGGCATCAGGCGATCCTGTTCCGCGCGCAGCGCACCAACGAAAAACTGAGCCTGAGCGAGGACACGCGGCTGACGCCCCAGAACCTCGACGAGGACGGGCCATCCGGTTCAAGACCGGAGGAGCAGACCCCGCGCCAGACGGACGAGGCCACGTTCGCCAAACAACTGGCCGAGGCCCTGTTCCGGCGCAGAGATGCCAACGATTTCAAGCATCTCGTTCTCGTGGCTGATCCCCAGACGTTGGGCCAGCTCCGCGACACGATGCACAAGATCGTTTCCGAAAGCATCATCTTGTCCCTGGACAAGGAATTGACCAATCACAGCGTGAGCGAAATCGCCGCCATCGTCGACCGCGCTGCGAATTAGTCGTGGCGCGAGCGGCCAAAACGTCGGCGCAATGGGTCCGCTCTCTGCTGGCGGCGGTCTGGCTGCTGTTGCTGTCCTCTGCCGGCATGGCCCAGCTCCTCGAAGCGCCCGAACCGGCCGGCATGGAAGACGCGCCCCTCACGCAGCAGGTGGAGGTCGTCCCCGGGGCTTCCGACGCTCAGATTGCCGCCCGGTTGAGCGATATTCTTAAGGCCACGGAATGGTACGAGGGGCCTCAGGTCACCGTCACCGACGGCGTCGCCTTTCTCGATGGCACGACCGATAACCAGCTCCGCCGCAATTGGGCCGGAAGCCTGGCGGAAAAAACCCAGGGTGTGGTTGCGGTCGTCAACCGCATTGGCGTCGATGCTGACGTCGGCTCGACCTTCGGGCGCGCCTGGGTGGAAAGCGTGGGCCTGGCCCAACAGGCGCTGCAGGCCTGGCCGCTGGTGGTGCTGGCCGTCGTGGTCATCCTCGCCGCATGGCTGGTGTCCGTCCTGGTGCTGCGCATTGCCAGACATGTGCTGACGGGCCGGATTGAATCACCGCTTCTGCTTAGTGTGGTGGCCCGCGCCATCTCCATCCCGGTCTTCCTGCTGGGCGTCTATTTCGTGCTCCGCGTGGCCGGACTGACCCAGTTGGCGCTCACCATCCTGGGCGGCACGGGCCTCATCGGCATCATCATCGGTTTCGCGTTCCGCGATATTGCCGAGAACTTTCTCGCCAGCCTGCTGCTGAGTATGCGCAATCCCTTTTCCGGCGGCGACCTGATCGAGGTGGCCGGACACACCGGCATCGTGCAGAATCTGAACACCCGCAGCACGGTACTGCTGACGCTGGACGGCAACCACGTACAGATTCCCAATGCCACCGTGTTCAAGAGCACAATCAAGAATTACAGCTCCATCCCCAGCCGGCGGGCTGAGTTCATGGTGGGGATAGGCTACGATTCCTCGGTTTCGCTGGCGCAACGGTTGATCGGCGAGGTGCTCAACAAACACCCCGCAGTGCTCGACCAGCCAGAACCATTGGTCCTGGTCGACGAGCTGGGTGATGCCACGATCAATCTGCGCATTTTCTACTGGTTCGACAGCGTCTCGTACTCGCCCGCCAAGATCAATTCGGCGCTGCTGCGCCAAACCAAAAACACCCTGCTCCAGGGCGGCATCGAAATGCCCGATCCTGCCCGCGAGGTGGTGTTCCCCAAAGGCGTGCCCATCGTGCAGATGGACGCCGCTCCCCGCCAGCCGACGGAAACCTCGGCGGACCGACCTACCCAGCCGCCCCATGAAGAGAGCAGCGACGCAACGGCCGAGGAGGGCGACTTGTCGAATGAATCCAGATCGATGGAGCACACCGAGGGCCGCGTGCCCGAATCCGAGATCAACCTGCTGAGCCGGCGGTAAACGCTGTGAAGGTCTGGCCTGTGTCGCCCACCCCGATCTCTCCATCGTCCAGCGGCATGGCCATCCGGTAACGCTGGCATGTTTGCAACGACGCCACACCCTCGGGCAGCTGCCGCACTGTTCGGCACCATTCCGGCTGTGGGGCAATTCGTTGCCGACCGGACGCCCAGCGAAGTGAGGCGCAAGCTGGGCTCGCCCGCGAGGTAAGACCGGTCCCTCCGCGATCGCCTCGTAAGGATCTGTTTCCGCGAACTATTTTCGACAGTTTATGCCGCCAGCCAACTATTCAGGCTGTGGAAAACTATTTCCCGTTCAGTCAGAAGATGAATCGCAATAAAAATGGGGATGACCTCAACGGTCACCCCCAATGATTCGGGCGCAATCCTTGCGTTTTCGAAAGAAGAGCGCACTCCCTCTGTGCAATTTGGGTTTAGCGTGCATTGGGGCCAATGGCAATATGCCAGAAAGGCCCAAAGATGGGTTCGACAAAACTGCTCCAGTTTCGACTGGATTTTGACGCTTACTATGACGCTCGCTGGCAGTCGCTGAACGACGCAATTGGGAAGATCGCTCCCAACCGCTGGGATGAGAGCACGGCCAGTTTTCTGTTCCAGCACCCCAACACCGTTTTCGAACTGCTGGACGCTGTCATCCAGTCCAGCGTTTACGTCGACGGCCGTGACATGGTGATGATCATGGATCTGGAGAGCCACGAAGTGGCGCAGATTGGAGTTAAGAATCCC
>JBGTUK010000281.1:0-3182 GCA_041939225.1 Devosia sp. | reverse complement strand
AGTTGATGGCAAGCGCTATCAGGACGGCTCCACCAAGACCATGATCTTTGGCGTCGCCAAGGTCGTGTCCTACGTCTCCCAGTTCATGAGCCTGCAGCCGGGCGACATCATCACCACCGGCACCCCTCCGGGCGTCGGCATGGGCATCAAGCCCGAGCCGGTCTGGCTTCAGCCGGGCAATGTCATGCGCCTGGGCATCGAAGGCCTCGGCGAGCAGACCCAGAACGTTAAGGCCTACAGCGCCTGACCCCACCCCTCTTCGCCTCCCCCAAACAAAGGGGGAGGCAACCCCGTTGATGCCACCCCAAGGCTTACCTTGTGGTTGGATCGCAGGAAGGCTATTGCCCTCATTCGGGACTTGGGGGAGACCATGACCATCTTCGACAACACGCTTGATGCCGATGGTGCGCTCATCGTCGGTGCCGGCCTCGCCGGTCTGTTCACCGCACTCAAGCTGGCGCCGCGTCCGGTCACCGTACTCTCGCCCAAGCCGCTGGGCATGGGTGCGTCCTCTGCCTGGGCACAAGGTGGCGTCGCTGCGGCGATGGGAGAAGGCGACAGCCCCCGCGCCCATGCCCAGGACACCGAAATGGCCGGCGCCGGCATTGTCGATCACGGCACCGCCGAGGGGGTTACCGCCGAGGCAGTGGCCCGTATTGAAGACCTGGCCCGCTGGGGCACGCCCTTCGACCGTGATGATTTCGGCAATTTCGAGCTGGGCCGGGAGGCCGCTCATTCCGCCAACCGCATCGTCAAGGTCGAGGGCGACCGAGCCGGCTGGGCCATCATGCAGGCCATCATCGCCGAGGTCAGGCGCACCCCATCGATCCGCGTCGTCGAAGGCATCACCGCCCTCAGCCTTGCCCGCGACAATGGCCGTATTGTCGGCGTCTATTGCCGACGCCTGGGGGATCGCTATTCCGAACCCATCTACATCCGCGCCCGCGCCACCATCCTCGCCGCCGGCGGCCTCGGTGGACTCTACGCCGTCACCACCAATCCGCCCGGGGTGCGGGGCCACGCCATGGGCATGGCGGCCCGCGCCGGCGCCATCATCGCTGATCCCGAATTCGTCCAGTTCCACCCCACCACCATTGCCACCGGCGCCGATCCGGCCCCGCTCGCCACCGAGGCGCTGCGGGGCGAAGGCGCCATCCTGGTAAATGATCTGGGCGAGCGTTTCATGCCGGCCATCCATCCCGATGCCGAACTGGCCCCGCGCGACATTGTCGCCCGCGCCAATTTCCGCCAGATCCAGTCGGGCCGCCGGGTCTTCCTGGATACCCGGGAAGCCCTAGGCGCAGAGATACTCACGCGCTTCCCCACCGTCTCGAAATATTGCCACGACGCCGGCATCGACCCGGTCAATGGCATGATCCCGGTCACCCCGGCCGCCCATTTTCATATGGGTGGCGTGAAAGTGGATGAGCGCGGCCGCTCTTCCCTGCCCGGCCTCTGGGTCTGCGGGGAAGCCAGTTGCACGGGCCTCCACGGAGCCAATCGCCTTGCCTCGAACTCCCTGCTCGAGGCCGTGGTCTTTGGCGCCCGCATTGCCGAGGACATTGGTGGCTTAGAGCCCACACGCAATTTGATGCCGTTTGAAGGCATTGAATGGGACGAGGCCGAGGGCAACAGGGCCGAGGAGGTGCTGCGCAACACCGTGGCGGTGCAGGAACTGCGCCGCATCATGGGCGACCTGGTGGGTGTGGAGCGCGATGAAGCGGGGCTTAAGGCAGCGCTTCGACAAATCGCCCATCTCGAGGCGACGGCCGAACAGGTCACCAGCGCGTTTCTCAACATGACGACTTCGGCCACCCTCGTCGCTGCCGCCGCGCTGAAGCGCCGCGAAAGCCGCGGCGGACATTTCCGCCTCGACTTCCCCGAACCCAGCGAGGACTGGGAACACCACACCGAAATGACGCTGAGCCAGGCTCTCGCCATCCGCGCCGAGGCCTGATTACTCTGCCAGCAGATAGGTCGCCAACGCCGTCAGGTCTTCGTCGGTCCAGTGCGAGGTCGAGTCGGTAATGACCTCGCCCATTGGGCCGCCCAGCACATCAAAGCCTGGCGTAAACCCATCCTTGAGCGTCTGGACCAGGGTCGGAACGTCATAACCTTCCGCTATCAGCGCATCGGCAGTAATATCGGGCGCCCTGCCACCGGTGCCACCGGGCGAGCCTGTCAGCGCCTGATCCCATTCCAGCGCGCCCAGGGCATTGCGTGGCGTGTGACAGGCCACGCAATGGGCCGGACCAAAGGCAAGGTACTTGCCACGATTATATGTTTCGGACTGGCCCTGTTCAGGCTCAAAGCGCCCTGGGGAAAAGAACACGTTCTTCCAGCCGGCCATGGCCAGCCGGATATTAAACGGAAACGGGACCTGGCTCTCTGGCGCCGGTTCGCTGACAGGCTCGGTGGCCATCAGCGCCGCATAGAGATCGGCGATCTCCTGGTCGCTCATCAACGTGTAGTTCTCATAGGGAAAGGCCGGGTAGAGATGACCTTGGGGCCCCATGCCATTGCTCATGGCGTCGGCGAACTCGGCCAGCGTCCACGCGCCGATCCCGGCATCCGGGTCCGAGGTAATATTGGGCGGAACAAAGGTGCCGAATGGTGTCTCCAGCCCCGCCCCGCCAGAGAGCATGGCGCGCCCGGCCTCAGCATCGGTATGGCAGGCAACGCACCCGCCGAGCCGGATGAGATAATCGCCGCGCGTCACATCGCCGGCCAGATCGAGCTCCCGCGCCGGTCCGGTGACCGGCTTGAGGAGATACACTCCCGTGCCGACCCCGATCACCGCCACAGCGATTGCTGCCCACCAACGCTTTCTCATGCCTGCCCCCGCTGCCGCACTCTGGTCAGATCAGACCAGAACCGGCAACGGGGTGCAATCAGTTGCCCGATCAAGAGCTGGCGAGGTCGAGAAGTGCTGCAATCCGCTCCTTGCGCGTTTCGGCGACCAGTCGCCCCAATTCACTGGAGCCCTGCATCAGCACCAGCGTCGAGCGCCGCGGAATGGCCAGGTTTCGCGCCAGCTCGCCATTGCCGTAGTCGTCCCAGTCGACCCGCAGGATGGGGATGGCCGCATAGGCGGCGCTTTCACCCTGCAAGGCGTCCAGCACGCGCTGCTGGGCCGCGCAGGTCGGGCACCAGCTTGCATGGAAATTGATGAGATAGGGCGC
>JBGTUK010000280.1:0-3184 GCA_041939225.1 Devosia sp. | reverse complement strand
CGCTGCCAAACATGCAGGGTAAATCCTGCGCGCTGTCGCCAATGGCTGAAATCGACCTTGAAGACATCTGGTTTTACACGTTTCAAAATTGGTCACTTGCGCAGGCTGACAGCTACCACCGTGATTTGATTGCGACGTTCGAGGGGTTGGTATCTGGCACCAAAAGGGGCCGGGAAGTCGATGTGCGCCCCGACTATCTGAAATGCCCGGTCGGATCACATATGATTTATTTCCGCAACAGTGGCGACCAGATCGAGGTGATCCGTGTGCTGCACCAGCGGCAGGACGCAACTCTCAATCTCTGATAGCCACGCTGGCCGACTGATTTTCACTGATCCGGTCTATTGATCCAGATGGCGCAATAGCTGGACCCGTTGTCCTGTTCGACCACCTGTCCACCTGCGGTGCCACAATAGACGCTTGGAAACTGTCCGAACTCTCGGGCATCGCCGCGCCCGGCAATCCATGCCATCGCCAGCGCCCCGATAACGGCCCCTGTGGCAAGCATGGAAGCCAACCACACCCAGAACCCGCCAAACCAGCGCCATGCCTCTCTGCGGGCCTCTCCGGCGGCCTGTGAGAGCTTTGCGCGCTCGTTGTCGAGGTCGTGCCGGATTCCGGCCATGGCGCTCTCAGCGGCCCTTGTCGCGGCTTGTGTGGCGCTGCGGGCCATCTGGTCGCGGTCCGCTTCCAGAGCCTCCTGAATGTCCCCCGGCGCATCCTCCGCCGCCTTCGCCATTTTCAGGACTGCTGCCGTCACGATCTGGTTCAGCTTTTTCGCCTCGTCCTTGTCGAGGCTGGTGCGTTGGAGCTGGTCCATGTCTTTGCGGATCAAGGTCAGCTCATCGGCGAGTATCTGGAACGGATCCTTGCTCATGTCTGATCCGCCTTCGCCGCGACCTGATCGAGATCTTCCAGCAGCCCAACTAGTTCTTTCTGATCGACTTCACGGGTAGCGTTCTTGCGCAGGGTTGCTGCCATCCATTGGGCAATCTTGGGGTCTTTCAAAGCGGCATTGGTTACGATGGCCCCGACGATAATTTTCCGGCGGGTCTCGCTGGCCTTCTGGCGGGTTTTGAGGCGGGCGAGCTTAGCCTGCGTTGATGCAATCTGCTGATCTATTGTCCGCGCCATTCTGGTCCCCTTTGCTACTGCCCTAAGTTGCTTTTAGGCTACGGCTTATGTAGAGAACAAGACACGAAGTGCCCACTTATACAAACGCTGCGCGTTTGTGTGGGTAGGGGAGACTAGCGTTTCCCCTTAACCCCTAAGCAAAGTGCAGCCCCCGAATGGCAATCTATCATTTACGCGCAACGATGATTTCCCGCAGTCAGGGCCGCAGCGCCACGGCGGCTTCCGCCTACCGTGTGGCGGAGCGTATCGAAGACCGCCGCACCGGACTTACCTTCGATTACGCGGCGCGGGGTGGTGTCGATTACACCGAAATCCTCGCACCGGATCATGCGCCGGATTGGGTCCGTGACCGATCCGAGCTGTGGAACCGCGTCGAGGAAGCCGAGACCCGCAAGAACAGCCAGGTCGCCCGCGAGGTTCGTGTGGCCCTTCCCGACGAGCTGACCCATGCGCAGCGGGTCGCCCTGGTCCGCGACTACGCACAGACGCAGTTCGTGGACCGTGGCATGGTGGCTGATATCGCCCTGCACGCGCCGGGGCGCGAGGGGGACGAGCGCAATCATCACGCCCACATTCTGCTGACCACCCGTGAGGTGGATACAGAGGGCTTTACCACCAAGAACCGCGACTGGAACAAGGTCGAGGTTCTTGAGGGCTGGCGGGAGGCGTGGGCGCGGGACAGCAACGCGGCCCTTGAACGCGCCGGCATCGAGGACCGCGTAGATCATCGAACGCTCGTAGCGCAGCGCGACGAGGCGCTTGAGCTGGCATCGGCGGCGCGGGAGCGCGGCGACGAGGGCGCGGAGCTGCACGAGACCGTGCGAGCCATGTCTCTGGATCGCCCGCCCCTGCCCCAGCTTTCCCTTGGCGCATGGCAGCTCAAGGAGCGCGGGGTCGAGGTTGCCGCCGTGCGCGTCTGGCACGAGGTCAAGGACCGTGCCGCCGAGGTCAGGCAGGTGGTGCAGGAGCTGACCGGACAGGTTCGTGATTGGCTGGACCGCGCAGCAGAGCGCGTCATGGACCGTCTAGGATCGGGACAGTCCGAGCTGGCGCTTGCGGGGGGGCGTGATGGCCGAGAGGAGGAGCCTGACCTTGCCACGCGGTTGCGGGACGCATGGGAGGCGCGGCAGGGCCGTGAAAAGGAACGGGACGTTGATGTGCAGGAGCGGGAGGCTTCGCCGGATTTGGCGGCGCGTCTGCGCGAGGCAGCGGCGGGAATAGATCCGGACGAGCTTGCTGCGCGTGCAGCCGCGTTGCGCGAGGGCCGTGAGGCCGAGGAACGGCACATCGCGCAGGAGGCCGCGCGAGAACAGGAACGGGTGAAAGAGCTGGAACGCCAGCAGGAGATTGAGCGCGAAGCCCATCGCGACCGAGGGCATGGGATCGAGCGGTAGGGTTGGTGCTGCGCACCAAGCAAAACCTCCCTTCCCCTGCCTTATGGCTGGCGATGTCAGTCAGGTTTTGAAGAGCAGTAACCGACCTTCGCTGCACTGCGCCTGAATTCACACAGTGCGGGACAAAGTTAGCTTTCGCTGCATGCGCCCCAAGGATCGCTATCAAGGGGTCTGATGGGGTGGGTTGGACTAATGGGTGGATACTAAAAAACGGTGGATCATAGGCGACATGCCCAGTAAACTAACCAATATGAAGTATTTGTCCGCCATTCGTATTGCTAAAATCGGGTTGGCCATATTGCTTTCGGCTGCTCTGAATTTCAGCATTGCAAAAGCCGATGCCCATGTGTTTGAGGCAAGTGAAGCAGTCTTTGAAAAAGTTATTTTTGCTACCGATACGGGTGATCTTGATTTAGCTACTCATGATCAAAGATTTAGCGAAAATGGTGAGGCATTCCATGGCTTTGGCGATTGCCATATCCACATTATTGGACTAAAGCAGGCGCAGTTGGCATGCGATCAGTCGTCAGCAGACCGATCGCGACACTGGGCTGACGCCTCTGTGGTCCTTGCCACGCTCCAAGGTTTTTACCGTCCTCCGCGAGGCTGATCTGCCCCCATTGCAGAGTGGTATTTTACATATCCCGCGTCGCAGC
>JBGTUK010000279.1:0-3212 GCA_041939225.1 Devosia sp. | reverse complement strand
GCAGGGTTTCGAGGGTGGTTGTCTGGCTCATGGTGTCTCCGGTCATTCGTGGTAAGGGCAGGTCCGCCAGCGCGGACAGTACTTCGGGCTGCAAAGTGGGCTTTGCGGGTTCGGGGGGAAGAGGCCGGAGCGGACCATGTCGGCGGCGAACTTGATCAGGCCGGGATGCTCGTCGGTGCCGGCCATCATCTGGCGCGCACCGACGATCTCGCCGACCGCCGCCTCGGGCTTGCCCTTGGTCTTCAGGCCGATGATCTCGGCCGGCGCGGTGATCGCATCGCCGGTGGTGTGCTCGTAGAGCAGTTCGTAGGTGCCGATCTGGGCTTTGTGGCCCTTGGTCTTGGCCACGCCCTGGCTCACCGCGGCGCCGCCGGTCTTCACGTCGGCGATGCCGACGCCGCAGCTATCGCGCTTGATGCGGGCCCGGTCGAGTTGGCCGGTCAGGCGGACAAGGATGCCGCCACCGCAGTCGATCTCCATCGGCTTGGTCGTCAGCTCCACGGCCACGAAGTCGTAGCGCGGGCTGATGTCGTTGCAGTACTTCGTGTGCAGCGTCAGTCCGGTGGACTCGGCTTCGCGCGGGCTGATGTCGGAGCCGCGCCAGTCCACTTCGAAATCGGGCTGCTGCAGCGTGTGCACCAGCAGTTCCGAGGCGTCGTAGGCGCTGATCGGCTCGCCGTTCACCCGTGCCGCGTCGAATGCTGCGGTGCTGGCGTGGATCGCGGTACCGAGCAGCGCCCGGGGGGATGACGGGTTGCGCATCTTCAGGAGGTGTACGCCCTCCCACTTGAACGCGCAGTCGAACAGCGCGCCCCAGGACGAGGCGCGCACGGTGATGGTTTGCATGGTTGGCTCACTTCCCGGCGATGGGTGCCGTGGCGGGTTGTTCGGCGGTGATCAGACCGCCCCAGGCAGGGGCGAAGATGAGCAGGATGTAGAAGGCGGTCATGGCCAGGGCGCCGAGGAGGGTGGCTTTACGCTTGGCATTCATGGCGCATGCCTCCCGGCCCCATTGCACCTCCAGCAGGAGGAGTAGGCAGAATGGTGCGGGCCGTGCGATACGGTGTTACCGGTGCCTTGACATACCCGGCAAACAACCTTTTCCCGCTCCTTCTCAAGTTCCTTGCGAAGCGAGTCGGCTTCGCGTGCCCTTGGATCTTCCGGGGAATAGAAGGCTTGTCCAATGTTCTCTGCGAACAAGACAACGTCCCTGGCAATCGCCTTGATCTGTTCGCTGGTGGCCACCACGCCATGCTCCTCCAGCGACTCCCCAAGCCCTTCGGCGAAGTAGTCTTCCCGTGAGTAGCTCATCGCCGCACCCCCAGGCACTTCCGGCCTTTCTTGATGGTCACGGCCATGCGGCGCGGGAGATTCACCACCAGGGTCTCGCGAGGCAGGCCGAGCACTGCGGCGATGTCGGCGTCGGCCGGCATCACCAGGTCGTCGAGTTGGTCGTCGATGATCGAGCGAACGGGGCGGGTGGTCATAGGTCGATGCTCCTCAGTTCCTGCTGTCTCGCATCCGCTGCGGCGTCGAGCCGCCGGCGCATGTCGTCGTATTGCCGGGTGCCGATGGCGTCCAGCGTGTAGGCCATCTCGATCTGGCCGCGCCATACCAACTGGTCGTGGCGCGGGATCACCGACCGACGTATAGCGACGATCGCTTCCTCGATCACGCCCTCTGCGCGCTCATTCGCCCATGCCATCTTCGTCCTCCTGCTCTTCGTCCTCGGGCTCCGGTTCCGGCTCCGGCTGGTCCCAGAGCGGGTCGACGGCACGGTCGTAAGCGAGTTGCGCGTTGCTGAAAGCCGCGCGGTTGCGGCGCTCGCGGTATGTCCACATCGGGATGCTCTCCGTGGTTCACCTGCATTCGGCTGAACGCTCGCGCCGCCGGGCTGGCCCGATGGGGAGGCGGGGAGCGTTCATGCGAATGTGGGCGGAGAAAGTGCTATATAAATTAGAAAAACACAGGAGTTACTTGTTATGGATGGGAAGACTGGAGTTAAGGTTGTCGGAGTTGGGCTTTTTTTGGTTGTTGTGGCGATTATATTTATGGTTGCAGCTGATGGAGGTACAAACTCTGTCGCGGCAGCCTGGGTTCAGGCTATCGGTTCGGTGCTGGCAATCTGTTATGCGTTTTATATAGCTGATACACAGCATAGGCAGTCGGAGTTAGATCGTGAGGAGGAGCAAGAGAACAGGCTTAGGAAGATGGTCTCAATTGCCCATTATGCAGAGAGAATCATTGTTCAGGTCGTTGAAGAACATCGTGAATATGTCTATGAAGAACAAATAAAAAATCAGGTGAATATGCTTAGGAATGCCAGAGAGCTGTTCAAGTTTGTTGACCTGGATAAATTGAGAAATTGCGAGGATTTAGCTGATTTCTTAGACGTTTTTCAACTGACTAAAGATCTTGAGGATTACATAGCTCCCAAGGCTGGAAAGATATATTACAAAATTGATGGTGAGGGTCTCTTAAGAATTGTTTCTAAAGCTGAAACAGCAAGAAAGCGAATGGAGTCCAGATGTAAGTCGTTAGTTTCCCAATAAGAACCTTCTTGATCACTTCCCATTGTGCCCTGGCGCCGGAGCGCCAGGGGAGCGGATCAAGAGACAGCGGTGCAGTTGCGCAGCAGCACCGGCGTGGCTTGGCCCTCGACCCACACGACCGCCATGCCGGCGGCGGATAGCCGCGCCAGCCCGAGCGTGCGAGTTCGAACGGGTGTGGCGTCCCGGTACGCGCAATAGTCGACAGTGGCCGGGCCGGAATGCCTGCTGTTCCAGGCCTCGACCAGTTCCGCCGGCGGCACCGGTCGGACGTTGCCGATCTGCTGGTAGATCTCGGAGCGGTGGATGGCGACGTCGTCCGGCGCGGTGATGCCTAGGCGCACCTGGTCGCCTTGGCTGCCGAGGACCGTGACGGTGATGTTGTCGCCGATATGCAGGGTTTCGCCGGGGCGGCGGGTCAAGATCAGCATGGTGTGACTCCGTTCGAGGGATTTCGAGAGCAACCGATCTATCTCGGTTCGCAGTGGTAGAGGTCGGTCGCCCGCATTGGAAACTGCAAGCGGGAGGGAGAAAGGGATTTATTTCAAATGAGAATTATGCTGCTGGTTTTTTGTTCTATGGGTAGTCTTGGATATGACTACACTGAATGCCTGAGTTGGTGCGTATATATATTTGCGAACACAACAGCGGGATCGTAACTCG
>JBGTUK010000278.1:0-3255 GCA_041939225.1 Devosia sp. | reverse complement strand
TGAACAGTGATGCCGCCTGTTACGGCGGGGACGGAGCGGGGAACCTGGGCGAGCTTCGTACAGTGGAGGCACCACGCCACGGGCATCCACATATGCTGCCTCTGGCGGTGCCGCCGTTGACCGTGCCTTCGGAGACGAACGTGAACAGGCCACTCGTCACTTCGGCGTTCGCGTCGGCATCAGTCGCCCGCGACCACGCGCCGGGGCACCGCGCGTCCCTCGACCTGGACCGAGCTCGAGGCCACGGCCATGGAGATCATGGAGGCCGAGCGTGCAGAAGGCAATTCAGAGATCTGGGGCTTTGTATTCCAGGGTAACGCCTATGAGGGCCTGACATGTGACGCCCTTGAATGGGTCAAATCCAATGGCGGTGGCCAGATCGTAGAGCCCGACGGGACCATTTCGATCAACAACGAGCAGGCGGCTGCTGCGATCGATCGTGCAGCAGGTTGGGTCGGAACCATCGCGCCTGAAGGCGTGCTGGCTTATATGGAAGAAGAAAGCCGCGGTGTGTGGCAGCTTGGCAATGCCGTGTTCATGCGCAATTGGCCCTACGCCTATGCGCTGGGCAATGGTGATGACTCGGCAGTGAAGGGCAAATTCGACGTTGCTCCGCTGCCTGCTGGTGATGGCGAAAACGCCCGGTCGGCCGCAACTCTGGGTGGCTGGAACGTGGCGGTGTCAAAGTACTCGCCCGATCCGGAAGCTGCTATCGAGCTGGCCAAATTCCTGGCTTCGGAAGAAGTTCAGAAAGAACGCGCCATCCTGCAGTCAAACCTGCCGACCATCCCGTCGCTCTACGAGGACGCGGATGTGCTCGAAGCATCGCCGTTCATGGAAAACTGGAAGGCAATCTTCGAACAGGCCGTGCCGCGTCCTTCAGCTCCGACCAAGACTGACTACAACGAGGTTTCCTCGCTGTTCTGGAGTGCTGTGCACGACACGCTTTCGGGTAATGGCTCGGCTGCAGAAAACCTCGAGATTCTCGAGGCCGACCTGCAGGATCTCAAAGGCGACGCCTGGTAGTCCTCCCGGCGGCGTTGTCAGTGCGGGCGACGGAGTTTTCTCCGTCGTCCGCACTGCAGTCTAGAATGAAATGTGGGAGGAGAAAATTATGGCGACCGACGCCATGGTGCCTGCAACGACGGTAGCCACCCCGAAAGTCAAATCGGAGCTCTTGCAGCAGCGCATTCGCGCTGCACGCTGGTTTCTGGTTCCGATGTTGATCGCACTGTTGATCGTGGCCGGTTGGCCATTGATGCGCTCGATCTGGTTCTCCTTCACCGATGCCACGCTGAACGACCTATACGGCGCCGAGTGGATCGGCATCGGCAACTATCTGCGCTGGCAGGTGCTGGAAAGTGGCACTGTACGCTATCGCGGTGTGCTGGCCGATCCGGATTGGTGGAATGCGGTGTGGAATACCGTGCGTTTCGCCTTCTGGTCCGTACTTTGGGAGACGGTGCTGGGCATGATCGTCGCACTGGTTCTCAATGCCGAGTTCCGTGGCCGCGGCATCGTTCGGGCTGCCATTCTCATCCCCTGGGCCATTCCGACTATTGTTTCTGCCCGCATGTGGGGCTGGATGCTCAACGACCAGTTCGGCATCATTAACGATCTGGGCATGAAACTGGGGTTGCTTTCTGCTCCGGTGGCGTGGACTGCCTCGGCTGACACCGCCATGACCGCGGTGTTGATCGTCGACATCTGGAAGACAACGCCGTTTATGGCGCTGCTGGTTCTGGCTGGGCTGCAGATGATTCCCAAGGATATCTATGAGGCGGCCAATATTGACGGAGTGCATCCGGTCAAACAGTTCTTCAAGATTACACTTCCATTGGTGCGGCCGGCGCTGATGGTCGCAATTATCTTCCGTGTGCTCGATGCACTGCGCATCTTCGACCTGATCTATGTTCTGACGCCCAATTCACGCTCGACCAAAACCATGTCGGTGCTGGCACAGGAAAATCTCTTCCAGTTCAATAACTTCGCTGAAGGCTCGACGCAGTCGACGCTGTTGTTCCTGCTCATTGCAGTCTTCACCATCCTCTACATCTGGCTTGGAAAGGTGAATTTCGAGGGGGGAGACCGCTGATGCCTACGACCTTCAATTACTGGAAGCTCACCAAAACGGTACTCTTCTATGCGCTCGTCGTGGTCATCGTGGTGATTTCGGTTTTCCCGTTCTACTACGCGATCCTGACCAGCCTGAAGTCCGGGACCGATCTGTTTCGTGTCACTTACTGGCCGACCTCGATCAGCTTCGACAATTTCCGGCAGGTGTTCACCCAAGGTGCGTTCCCGCGCAATCTGCTCAATTCGGTCTTCGTTGCTTCGCTCACGGTGATCCTGGCTCTATTTCTAGCGGTAACAGCTTCGTTCGCCTTGAGCCGTGTACGGTTCCGGGGACGCAGCCTGTTGCTGATGACGATCCTGGCCGTTTCCATGTTTCCGCAAATAGCGGTGCTTGCCGGGCTGTTCGAGGTGATCCGGTTCCTGGGCATCTATAACACCCCCTGGGCTTTGATCTTCGCCTATACGATCTTTACCCTGCCGTTCACGGTATGGGTGTTGACCACCTTCATGCGCGACCTGCCCATAGAGATCGAAGAAGCCGCCATTGTCGATGGGGCAACTCCTTGGGTCATTATCACGCAGGTATTCATGCCACTGATGTGGCCGGCACTGGTCACCACCGGGCTACTGGCCTTTATCGCGGCCTGGAACGAATTCCTGTTCGCGCTGACCTTTACGGTCTCGAACGAAACCCGCACGGTGCCGGTGGCCATTGCGCTGCTTTCAGGTGGCTCACAGTATGAGATCCCATGGGGCATCATCATGGCTGCATCGGTTGTCGTGACCGTGCCGCTGGTGGCGCTGGTGCTCATCTTCCAGCGCAAGATCGTTTCCGGCCTCACCGCCGGCGGCGTCAAAGGATAAGGAGAAGCCAAAATGGCATCAATCGAACTTCGTAACATTCGCAAATCCTTTGGCGCTGTGAACGTCATCAAGGGCGTCGATCTGGAAGTGCGCAAGGGCGAATTCATGGTCTTTGTCGGCCCTTCGGGGTGCGGCAAGTCTACCTTGTTACGGCTGATCTCAGGCCTTGAGGACATCACTTCGGGCGAAATGCTGTTCGACGGCAAGGTGGTGAATGCCCTGACGCCTTCCAAGCGCGGCATCGCCATGGTGTTTCAGTCCTATGCGCTCTACCCGCACATGACGGTCTATGAAAACATGGCGTTCGGCCTCAAG
>JBGTUK010000277.1:0-3269 GCA_041939225.1 Devosia sp. | reverse complement strand
GTTTTCCCGTCAAGCGATGAATTCGGGCGTCGGCTGTTGTAGAAGGCGAGATACCGTCCGATTCCGGCCCGGGCCTCGGACACGCTGGCATAGGCCCGCAGGTGGACCTCCTCGTATTTGATGGTCCGCCAGAGCCGCTCGACGAAGACGTTGTCGCGCCAGGCGCCCTTGCCATCCATGCTGATCTTGATCTCACGGGCGGCCAGCACCTTGATGAAGTCGGTGGATGTGAACTGCGATCCCTGGACGCCCTTCTAAGTGTCAAGCCGCGATTTGAGCCTGATTGATCTGTTTGTGACGTCGCGCGATGATGTTGAAGACTTCACGTGCGATGTATCGTTTCAGGCACCGAATAGCTTCCAGCTTTGAATGGCCTTGAGCTATTCGTCGCGCAACGTATTCCTTTGTCTTCGAATCCAGCCGTAACCGCCCAATTGCGATGATGTGGAGTGCGCTGTTCGCGGCTCGGTCGCCACTCCGGTTCAATCGGTGTCGTGTTGTTTTCCCCGAGGATGCAGGAACTGAGCTGACGCCGCACAAAGCAGCGAAGCTGGCTTCGGATCTGAGCCGTTCAGGATTGTCGCCTGCGGTCAGCAACAATTGAGCCGCGCTGGTAAAGCCGATCCCGCTGCATGCAATCAGATATCGGGCAAGGTCAGTGACGATTGCTTCGATCATGTCGTCCAGATCGGCGACCTCATCGTGCAGCTCAAGGTATCGACGTGCTAGCGATTTGAGCGCAATCTTGTAAGATTCTTCGACATCCCGAAACCCTGTCAAATCCGGACGCCAAGCTGCCAGTGTCCTGATCAATTGCATGCGGGTCATATTGCGCAAAAGATCACGTAGACGGTCAGGTGCGCAGATGATTGTGGTTTGGATGATCTGCAATGCAACCCGCCGGGCTTGAACAGCCGTTTTGCGGCAAACCCTTAACAGGCTGCTGAAGAAGTCAGCCTTGAAGGACGTTATTCTTCCCCCACGGTTTGAAGGTGGCTCTTTGCGACTGCGGACGCCGGGTCGGGTTTGACCCCTTCGTCAGGGGGCAAGGAGTTTCGGTAGTCTGGCCAGATTGCAGGCTGCCATGGTCATTGTGAATTGGGCGCGGACCCTGTCGAGGCCGCGATGAACAGTCTGGGCCATGCCGCCCACGGTCTTGGCCCAGCCGAAGGGTTCCTCGATCTTCTTCCGGCGCCGCTGTGACAAGGCATAACCGGGATGCTGGGTGGTTCGCCCGTCGATTGCGGAACTCCGGGCCTTCTGCGCGACATGTGGCGTCACAACCATGCGCCTGAGTGCGGCAACAAAGTTGGCGCTGTCATATCCCTTGTCTGCTCCAAGCGTCAGGCGCCGGGTCGAGCCAGGGGAGTGTCGGTTGATCATCTCGAGGGCCGCCTTGCGCTCGCCGTAACCATCGGCATGGGTCAAATCGGCCTGCACGATCAGCCCGTTGCGGTTCTCCATCAGCGTATGTCCCATGAAGCACAATGTCGCCGCGGCACCCGGTGCTTTCTTGTAGAGACGGGCATCGGGGTCCGTCACAGAGATGTGGGTTGCGTTCGAGCGCTTCTGGCCCCGGAAGTTCACTGCGGCGTTGCGGATATGGCGGGGCGTGTCGGGCATCGGCTGCGTTTCTGTCTGCTGGGGCTGCGGTTCGGTGTTTGCGAAGGTCGCGTCGGCCGGTGGTGGCGGTCCGCCAGGATCATCGTCATGCGGTGGCGGCGCGCTGTTCCTGGGCTGAAAGCTCTTCATGGACGCCCACGCCTTGACCAAAGTGCCGTCTACCGAGAAGTGTTCATCCGAGAGGAGCGGACGGACCTCCGGGTGCGCCAGGATCGCCGCCATCAGCTTGCGCGACATGTCGGTCGTCAGCAGCCGATCGCGGTTCTTGGTAAACACCGTAGGAACCCAGACCGGATCGTCGATGCCAAGGCCGACGAACCACCGAAACAGCAGGTTATAGTTCATCTGTTCCATCAGCTGCCGTTCCGAGCGGATCGAGAACAGGAGCTGAAGAAGGCTCGCACGGATCAGTCGCTCCGGCGCGATGGAGGGGCGGCCAAAATCGGTGTAGAGCGCGGCGAACTCGGCATCCAGGCTGGCCAGCGCGTCATTGACGACCCGACGGATCAACCGCAGCGGATGACGATCCGGAACCCGCTGCTCAAGATCAACATAGCTGAACAGCGACCCGCTTGCCTCGTCCGTCCCACGCATCGCCACCTCCTGCTGCCGCTGCCATGCCGGAAGTGAATCATGTTCTCATAACCGCGTCGAGGGCCGACTTTTTCAGCAGCCTGTTAAGGAACACGCGATGCCCCGATTGCAGGCCGACGAGGCCCTGATCCACCCCGAGTGCGACATCACCGATTGCGAATTCGGCATCTACACAGAGGTCGGGCGCGGCAGCCGCCTCGCGCATGTGGCGATGGGGGATTATTCCTATTGCGACCGATATTGCGACCTCGCCAATGCCGAGATCGGTAAATTCGCCAATATCGCCAGCTTCGTGCGCATTGGCGCCACCGATCACCCGCTCGACCGCGCCAGCCTGCATCATTTTCTCTATCGCTCGGCCAGCTATTGGGACGATGCCGCCGATGATGCGCTCTGGTTCGACAAACGCCGCGCGCGTGTGGCGCGCATCGGCCATGACACCTGGATTGGCCATAATGCGCAAGTCAAACCCGAGATCACCGTGGGCCATGGCGCGGTGATTGCCGCAGGGGCCGTGGTCACGCATGACGTGGCCCCCTATACCATCGTCGCGGGCGTGCCCGCCCAGCCGCTGCGCCCGCGCCTCGCCCCTGCGGTGGCAGAACGCATGATGGCGCTGGCGTGGTGGGACTGGGATCACGCCCGCCTGCGGGAAACCCTGGATGATTTCCGCAGCCTGAGCGCCGAGGCGTTTCTCGAAAAGCACGGCGGCTGAGCACAAGAAAAAAGGCGGCCACAAAGGGCCGCCCGCTGGATGCTGAAATGATGGATTGAAACGGCAGTCGGAATATGCCCCGCTGATAGGCACCGGGTGTGACAGGACCGTGACAAGACGGGCGGTTTTTCAGCTCTCCGCCAGTGTCAGCGTGATCCGATCCCCGGCAAACCAGGTGCGCCCATATTCGATGGGCCGCCCCTCGGGATCGACATTGACCGCGAGGGTGCGCAGGATCGGCGCGCCGGGGCTGAGGTTCAGATGCACCGCCTGCGTCGGGCTGGCCAGTTTCGCGTTGAGCCGGGTCGAGGCGCGGGTGAAATCCGCCACCCCCTGC
>JBGTUK010000276.1:0-3271 GCA_041939225.1 Devosia sp. | reverse complement strand
TCCTCAGTCTTGCCGACGGAGGCCACTTCGGGATTGGTGTAAACCACGGCCGGAATGGCCGCATAGTTTACATGGCCGGCCTGCCCGCCGAGGATTTCGGCAACAGCAATGCCTTCGTCCTCGGCCTTGTGCGCCAGCATCGGGCCGGCAATCACATCACCAATGGCATAAATGCCATCGACCGAGCTCTTGTAATGCCCGTCGACGCGCACCCGGCCGCGCTCGTCCAGTGCTACACCAGCCAGGTCGAGACCCAACCCTTCGGTGTGCGGTTTGCGGCCAATGGCCACTAGCGCGACATCGGCACCGATCTCCTCGGCCTCTCCGCCCTTGGCCGCTTCCACCTTGAGCTTAAGCGAACCATCTTCTTGCTTGTCGACGCCGGCAACCTTGCTCAAGAGCTTGAATTCCATACCCTGCTTTTGCAGCATGCGCTGGAACTGGCGGGCCACTTCGCTGTCCATGCCGGGCAGGATGCGATCGAGGTATTCGACCACGGTGACCTGGGCGCCCAGGCGCATCCAGACCGAACCAAGCTCCAGCCCGATGACGCCGGCGCCGATCACGACCATCTTGTTAGGCACCTTTTCCAGGGCCAGCGCGCCAGTGGAGGTGACGATCTGCTTTTCGTCGATCTCGATGCCCGGCAGATTGGCCGAAACCGAACCGGTGGCAATAACAATGTTCTTGGTGACGATCTCGGTCTGCCCGCCGGTCTGCGGCGTCACCAGCACCTTGCCGGCGGACGGAATCGAACCGATGCCGCGGAACACAGTGATCTTGTTCTTTTTAAACAGATAGTCCACGCCGCCGACATTGGAGGCGACCGTTTCGCTCTTGTGGGTGAGCATCTGCCTAAGATTGAGCTGGGGCGCAGGAATGTCGATGCCCAGCGCCTTGAAACCGTGCCCGGCCTCTTCAAACAGTTCCGAAGCATGCAGCAGCGCCTTGGACGGAATGCAGCCAATATTGAGGCAGGTGCCGCCAAGGGTCGCCCATTTCTCCACCACGGCCACCTTCATGCCGAGCTGCGCCGCGCGGATAGCGCAGACATAGCCGCCCGGGCCCGAGCCGATGATGGTAAGGTCGAATTGGTCTGCCATTGTCCTAAAACCTCAGATGTTGGTCAGCGCTGCTGAGCCAGTGCAACACGCACCGCCAGCGCCAGGAATGTAATGCCGGTAACCCGATTAAACCACCGGCCAAAACGGAAAAACGACTGCCGCACCTTTGGCGTCGTAAAGAAAACCGAGACCAGTGCGAACCAGGCAAAAAGCATGAGGGCCATGCTGCCCACATAAATCACCTTCACTTGCCCGCTCGTATGCATTGATACCAGCGTAGTGAACAGCGCCAGGAAGAACAGCACGGCCTTGGGGTTGAGCAGATTGGTGAAAAAGCCCAGCGCAAACGCGGCCATATCGCCCTTGCGGGCCGCGCCCTGCTCGGACATTTCGGGGGACTTCGGAGGCGCACTGCGCAGCGCCGCTATCGCCAGCCAGACGAGATAGGCAGCCCCGATCCACTTGAGAATATTGAACAGCAACAGAGACTGGCCGATGATAACGCCGACCCCAAGTAAGGTGTAACTACCATGTACGAGGATCGAAGTGGCAATGCCGGCGGAGGTGAGCAGGGCTTCGCGCCGCCCGTGCACCACCGCCTGGCGTAGCACCATGGCGAAATCGGCGCCTGGAATAAGCGCACTGATACCGAAGGCGAGCATCAAGCTCAAAAATTCGAACCAGGGAAAATCCATCAGTCGCCACCGCCGCGAGACATCGGCTAACGGTTACACCAGCCAACGGTCTCGGGCAACGCAGCGCAACACAAGTCCCCCTGCCCTATGGGCAAGGCTTCAGAAGGCAACGCCGATGAACATGGCAACAAGACCGCCCAGTGAGACCGTCCAGATCAGCGAGCGCATCTGATTGATGTCGATGAAATAAGCCGGCAGATACGCCCAGCGCGCCCCGAACCAGATCAACGCGCCCCACTGAGTGAAGCCGTCCGAGCGACCCGACAATTCGGTCGCCACGGCAAGAGCGACGAACACGACATAGGTTTCGAGAAAATTACTCAGTGCCCGCTGTCCGCGCACGGTCCACTTATTGGGCGGACGTTCGTGATCGCGCTGGCTATTCGCGTGCTCAACCCCATAATCGAGCCGATAGAGTGTCAGCTGTACGCCAAGATAGGCCGCGGCCAGGACCACGCTCCAGATCAGCAGGGTCAATTCAAGTGTCATGCCGGCATGCTCCTGTTCACAGGATCAACGCCGCGCGGGGCTCGCTGGATCATTGCGAAATGTACCGCCCAGTGACTTCTCTAGGTCTCAGGACGCCGAAATGTCCTGGGCCCGCTTAAGAATTTCGGGAAGCTGCGCATCAATATCGAGCGCTTCGCTCTCGACCTGTTCGAGAAAGGCGCGACAGAACGTGTTTTTGTCCCCCGCCTGGTTATACGCCGACATGATCTGGCTGCCGCCATAGGTTTCGGCCGCCTTTTGCTGACCCTCACTGCCGCCACCCAGCCGCTCGATGACCCGGTCCGCCAGATCGAGATAGCCGATATTGCGCAGATACCAATTGGCCGCGGCATCTTCGTAGGCGCTGTCGAGGCCCGTGGTCTCATAACAATGCGTGGTCATCACCTCGACGATCGCCTTCGAGCCATGAAAGGCCATGAGTTCGCCGACCAGTTCCGTGTCGGCAGCACTCTGCTCCTGCGCCAAAGCCGGTGAAGCCATCAGGGCCGCCGCCGCCCAAACCATCAGTCCTGTTCTCAAAACCACTTCTCCTGAACGCCTGTTTCGCGCGTCCACACGCATTTGCATATCGGGGCCAAATGCTAACAGAACCTTACTGTGCGCTCGTGCTCCACACACCATTGGGTGAACACGAAAAGGCCCGCCGAAGCGGGCCCTTCAAACGCACAAATGTGGCAAGTCTTAGAGATCGAGCACCAGACGCTCGGGGGCCTCGAGGCTTTCCTTGACGCGGACGAGGAAGGTTACCGCCTCCTTGCCATCGACAATGCGGTGATCATAGCTCAGCGCCAGATACATCATTGGGCGAACAACCACCTGACCGCCGACCACAACGGGGCGCTCCTGAATCTTGTGCATGCCCAGAATGCCTGACTGCGGGGCATTGAGGATCGGGGTCGACATCAGCGAGCCATATACACCGCCATTCGAGATGGTGAAGGTGTACAGGAATGGAACAGACGAAAAAATGGGGTTTTTGGTTATTAACGGCGTTTGTCGTAG
>JBGTUK010000275.1:0-3291 GCA_041939225.1 Devosia sp. | reverse complement strand
ACGGGTAGAAACCAGCTTGAGCAGACCACGACGGGAATGGTTATCCTTGTTGTGGCCCTTGAAGTGCTCGGTCAGGTTCGAAATACGCTCGGACAGGATCGCGACCTGAACCTCCGGCGAACCGGTATCATTGGCCTTGGTGGCGTATTCCTGAATGAGCTGGGTCTTGCGTTCAGCAGTAATCGACATCGGGCATATCCTTTCAAAACTTGAGGATGTTGGTCGCCCCAGCCGGGATGTCGTCCAGGAGGGGCCGTGTTCATGCAGGGCCCGGGCCACAAAGCCCCAGGGTTCCGGCTGGCGCTGCTATAAGGCAATCGAGGGGCAAAAGCCAGAATTTATTGGTGCGCGCCCGCCCCGCTGGGGCAATCGGGATATTGGCGTTCCGGCTCAGGCGGTCGGGGCCGGCTCATCCGGCCGCTCGGCCGCAAACTCAGGGTCCAGCGCGCTCAGCGGCACCTCGAACATCCACTCGACGCCATCGTGGTGGATTTCGCGCTCCACCTGTGCCCCCAGGGCGCCACCTACCATGGTGCGCAGCACCACCGTGCCGAAACCCGTGCCCTCGCCCAGCACCAGCTCCCGGCCCAGATATTCGCGCCAGCGCATGCTCAGCATCTCGCCATCGATTTTCCAGTGCAGTTCGAGCCGGCCATCGGGCTCGGTAAATGCGCCATGGCGCGTGGCATTGATCGCCAGCTCGTGCAGCGCCATGCCCAGAATCTGCGCGCCCTGCGGATTGACCCTGACGTCGGGGCCAGCGATCTCAAGGCGGCTCGCCTCGGGCGGGCGGAACGGCGCCAATTGCTGATCGGCCAGATCCGACAGCATCACCCCGGCCCGGCCGTGCGCCAGCAACAGATCAGTCGAGCGAGCCAGCCCCATGATACGCCGCTCCAGCGCGGCCACATAGCTCGAAATATCGCTTGCCCCGCGCGCAGTCTGCTTGGCCATGGCAGCGATCACGGCCATCTGGTTCTTGGAACGATGCGCCAGCTCGCGCATCAGGAAACGGATATCCCGGTCCGCAGTCAGGCGCTGTTCCGACGCTGTCGCCAGCGCTTGGGAGACTTCTGCGATTTCGGCGATCGGATAGCTGCGCGGATAGACGGCCTCGCCCCGACCTAACCGCGCTGCATCATGCCGCAGCCCTTGCACCGAACCGCCAATGCGGCGGGCGATCAGCGCGGCGACACCCGACGCCAGCATGGCGATCAACGCGCCCCAGATACCAAGCTGCATTATTGAATTCTGCAGGGGCTTTTCCACCTGCGCGGCCGAGGCCCAGGCGATGATGCGCCAGCCGGTATAGCCCGAGCGCCACTCTGCGGTGACCACGCGCTCGCCATTCCATTGCTCCTGGGCCCAGCCATCTTCGGGCAGCGCTTCCCGGTCCTGGCGAATGGGTAGGATCGAGCCGATTTCCAGCCCCGATTCCGTCGTGGAGGCGATCACCGCATTGCTGGTATCCACCAATGCCGCGTGCCAGCCATCAGGCATTTGCCGCGATTTCAGGGCCGGCACCAGATTGCGCGCATTCTGCGTCATGGTCACCAGCCGCACCGGCTCAACATTGTCTACCGGGAGCCAGACATTGAAGACGTAGGTTTGCGCGACCTGGCCGAAAAACAGCGGGGAAATGGTTGCCACGCCGCGCTCGATGGCACTTCGCGCCGTTTCGGGGTCGGCGGTGGAGCCCAGCTCGGCTCCATATTCGACCCGTGTGTTGAGCAATTGGGCGAACTCGTCATCGACCGCAATCAGATAGGAACCCGTGCCGGCCAGGGCGCTCAGGGCCCGCTCGTGAAAGCCCTCCAGATCGCCCTCTTCCAAGGCCTGGCTGGTCGAGAGCACGCGCAGCGTCGTCGCCATGCCGGTGATTTCGCGGTCGATCGACTGGCCCATCGCCTGTACGGTCGTATTGGTCAGTGCGGCCAGAACCCGCTGCTGCGCGTCATGGGTGCTGTTGAGCAGCACCAGCGCCACGGCCATAGCCGGGATCAGGATCGCCAGTACCAGCGCAATCAGATAGGCCGCAATCGGCCATCCGCGCCGGTGCGTCGCCGCAGCTCCCCTTGGGACGTCATTGTCCGTCATCTGACCAGCTTTCCCTGCCAATGTCGCAGATCTAACTGCGTCCGATTAATCAATACTTGGCACTTGCATCGCTGGCTGGAAAGCTCTCGTCCACCGCCTCGTCAACTTCATCCCAGTCCTTTGGCTCGTCGGCCATTTCTTCAGGGCCGGAATTGCGCACCTGCACCGGGGACTCCGCCGGTCCCGGCTTGTGTCCGTTGCGCAGGGCGGCAGCATCTTCGGATTTCTTCTTGTCTTCAACCATTTCATTGTCTTCCTGTGAAATCGTACAACACCCGACGAGCATGCAAGTTGCAGGGGCATGGCATCTCTATCGCAGCTCTGGTAAACAGCGCGCCATGAGCGAAAATGCACCCACGCCCCAGGACGCCTCCAAGCGCGTCTTCATCAAGACCTATGGCTGTCAGATGAATGTCTATGACAGCGACCGCATGGCCGATGCCCTGGCGCCGCATGGCTATATGCCGACCCAGGAGATTGGCGAGGCCGATCTGGTGTTGCTCAACACCTGTCACATTCGCGAAAAGGCCAGCGAAAAGGTGTTTTCCGAGCTTGGCCGTCTCAAGGAATTGCAGGGCGAAAAGCGCGCCGCCGGCGGTGACATGATGATCGGTGTGGCCGGCTGCGTGGCGCAGGCCGAAGGCGAGGAGATCGCCCGCCGCGCCCCGGTGGTGGACCTGGTCTTCGGACCTCAGGCCTATCACCGCTTGCCCGACATGCTGGAAAAGGCGCAAGGCCAGCGTCACATGCACCCGGCGCTTAAAAAAGCCGTGATCGACACTGACTTCCCTGAGGAAGACAAGTTCGCCCACCTCCCGGCGGCCAGGAAAGAAGCCACCATTGCCCGCGGGCTGACGGCTTTTCTTACCGTGCAGGAGGGGTGCGACAAATTCTGTTCCTTCTGCGTGGTCCCCTATACCCGCGGCGCAGAGGTCAGCCGCCCGGTATCCCAGGTGCTCGATGAGGCGCGGCGCCTGGTCGACGCCGGTGTCAAGGAAATCACCCTCTTGGGGCAGAATGTGAACGCCTACCACGGCACTGACAGCACTGGCCGCGATATCGGCCTGGGCGAGCTGTGTTACCTGCTGGCCGAAATCACCGGGGATGCCATCGACAGACCAGGGGATCGGGTTATGTTCGTAGCCGCCCATGGCCAGGGCGCCGGCCTCTTCCTTGTAATAGACGAGCTTGTCC
>JBGTUK010000274.1:0-3336 GCA_041939225.1 Devosia sp. | reverse complement strand
CATTAAACAGACGCGATTTGGCGACGGTTTCAACATTCAGGATGGTGGGCTTTTGTAAGGGTTTGCTCATTTTGACGGGTCTTTGCTGAGTGAACTGGCGTCATTGTGCGATACGCCGCACGGTTTGGGCAATGTCAATCGCGCTTTATTTACATTTATGTAACCTGTGCAGATTCATTCCTCATTTCGCTTAAAAAGTCAAGAGGTTGAAATTATTCCAGGAATTTGCTGATATCCCGTCAGGTTTAGCTTTGCTATCATCAGCGATCACTGGGATGCGCTTCAATTTGCTCAAGTTCAACGCCTTACATGCCGATAGCCAATCACAGACACGCATTCACTGTTAAAAAGGTGCTACAGACTACACCTGTAAGTAAAAGTAAGATGGGGAAAGCATGAGCACCATTTTGATTTATTTCGCTGCTATGCTGGCCTGCGTATGCCTTGTTGGGTGGTTTTACAGAACGCGATCGCAAAGGCGATACCGTCTGCCACATCTGCAAGCCTTCGCTGGCGCGACAACCCGCAAATTAACTCCTGATGAGCGCAGCGCTGTTGAAAGCTATCTGGAATCGCTCTCCCGTACCCGTCAGGTACCAGGTCCGACCGGTGCGACGGCAGCTCCGATCTCTCTCACGCTCAACGCGCAAAGTAATACCGTCATCAGTGTCACCCGTGCGATTACGTCGAATTGATCGATGCAGAGCCTGATCCACAGGGCAGGGTGGGCGCCTGCGTCACCTTCACGCTTCCTTTGCATTCACCAGCAATGAACACCACAGAGACAGGAGCCGCGGCGGCGGACGACAATCCTGTCCAAAAGGAGGAGCCGCAATTACCCGCGGTTGTTCACAAATAAATGGCTTTGGACATTCTGATCATCGATGACGAGGACGACATCCGCGACCTGATCGCGGGGATTCTCGAGGACGAAGGCTATGAGGCACGACAGGCCCATGATGCCGATAGCGGGCTCAACGAAATTGCGCGGCGCCGTCCGAGCCTAGTGTTTCTCGACATCTGGATGCAGGGCTCGCGGCTCGATGGGCTGCAATTGCTCGATGTGTTCCAAAGTCAGCATCCCGATATGCCGGTGGTGATGATTTCGGGCCACGGCAATGTGGAGACAGCGGTGTCTGCGATCCGACGCGGCGCCTATGACTATATCGAGAAGCCGTTCAAGATCGATCGGCTCTTGCATGTCACACAGCGAGCCTTGGAAGCGACACGACTGCGTAGCGAAGTGGCCGAGTTGAAGGAGCGTTCGGCGAGCAAGAGCCAGGAAATGGTGGGGACCTCGCCCGCCTTACAGCAGGTGCGTGGGGTGATCGAAAAGTCGGCACCGACCAATTCGCGCATCTTCATTTCGGGGCCCAGCGGGGCCGGCAAGGGGTTGGTGGCGCGTCAGATTCATCTGCGCAGTCCGCGTGCTGATTCACCGTTTGTGGAGATTAATGCCTCGCTCTACGCCCCGGAGGAAGTGCCGGTGGTGCTGTTTGGCCGCGAGGCGCGCGACAAGACTGGCCTGCTCAAGGTTGAGGTTGGGGCGCTGGAGCGGGCCCATGGCGGCACGCTCTATCTCTCGGAAGTCACCACCTTGCCGCAGCAGGTGCAGGCCGCCCTGTTGCGCACCCTGGTGGAAAACCGATTCCAGAGAGTGGGCGGCACCCAGGCGGTGCCCATCGATGTGCGCATCATCTCGTCGAGTTCGCAGAATGTGGCGGCGCAGGTGGACAGTGGTGAATTTCGTTCGGATTTGTTCCATCGCCTGTCCATTGTGCCGTTGCCTCTGACGCCGCTCAAGGAGCGCCGCGAGGATGTGCCGCCGCTAGTGTCGGTATTCATTGAGCAGGTCTGCCGAATGCACAATCTGCAGCGGCTCAACATAGGCGAAGATGCCATGGCCGTGCTGCAGGCGCAGGACTGGCCGGGCAATGCACGGCAATTGCGCAATTCCATCGAGCGATTGCTGATCCTGATGAAGGACCAGCAGCCCGATGGCGGAGTGATTACTGCCGCCATGCTGCCGTCCGACATTGGCGAGGTGCTGCCCACGGTCGGCGATGCGGATGCTTCGGCGCATCTGATGAGCCTGCCGCTGCGCGACGCAAGAGAAGTATTCGAGCGGCAGTATCTGCTGGCCCAGATCGAGCGCTTTGGTGGCAATATTTCCAAGACGGCGGAGTTCGTCGGCATGGAACGGAGCGCATTGCATCGCAAGATCAAATCGCTGGGGCTTTGAGATCCGATGACAATAGCCCTCTGCCATGCACGGTGAGCGGGTAGGCAGTTCTGCGCAACTGTGCCATAGTGACTAAGATATGATAATTCGGATCCCGGGACTGGGCGGCAGTCCCATTAGGGTGCGGACGCAAGCAATTGCGACAAGAACAGCGACAATAAAGCCGCGGTAAAGAGGCCAAAAATGGCTAGCGAAAAGCAGCAAAACCTGCAGGATTCCTTCCTTAACCATGTGCGCAAGCAGAAAGTGCCCGTCACCATCTTTCTGGTGAACGGGGTCAAGCTGCAGGGCGTAATTACCTGGTTCGACAATTTCTGTCTGCTGTTGCGGCGTGACGCGCAGTCGCAACTGGTCTATAAGCACGCCATCTCAACCATCATGCCCGGCGCGCCGATCCAGTTGTTTGATCCCGAGCAGAGCACTGATCACGACTGACCGCATAGATGCACGAATTTGAAGACGAAGGGGACGCCCAGCCGGGCGGCCCCAAGCCCTATATCGATCGGCGGGCCCAGCCGACACGAACCGGGCTTGTATGTCCCGATGTGCGCGGCAAATCCAGCTATCACGACATCGATGCGCGCCAGGCCGAGTTTGAAGGCCTTGCGGGTGCAATTGCGCTCGACATCGTCTTCTCCGAGGTCGTCCGGGTGCGAGAAATTCGTCCGGCGACCTATATTGGGGCGGGCCATGTGGCCACGCTCGCCGAGAAGGTGAAGGCTGAAGATATCGAGCTTCTGCTGGTCGACGCAGCTTTGACGCCGATCCAGCAGCGCAATCTGGAGCGGGAAACCGGCACCAAGGTGCTCGACCGTACGGCGCTGATCCTGGAAATCTTCGGCGAGCGGGCGGCGACACGCGAAGGCGTGCTGCAGGTGGAACTCGCCCATCTCAATTACCAGAAGGGGCGCCTGGTGCGCTCCTGGACCCACTTGGAACGACAGAGGGGCAGCGGCGGCACCGGTTTCATGGGTGGTCCGGGTGAAACCCAGATCGAAAGTGACCGCCGCCAGATCACCGAGCGGATCGTGCTGCTTGAGGATCGGCTGGAGAAGGTCAAGAAAACGCGCGAACAACAGCGCCGGCAGCGCACC
>JBGTUK010000273.1:0-3339 GCA_041939225.1 Devosia sp. | reverse complement strand
CAACACACCGAGGAAATCCTGCCAGACGAAACTGCCGAGCATGAAGCGGTCGTGCAGGCTGGTGCCCCAGCGGGTAAAATCGCCGGAGAGCGGCTTGTCCCAATAGCGGGCAATCAGGGCCCGGATCAGCAATTGCTGGGCGAGTGACATGCGCGCATTGGGCGGCATTTCGAAACCGCGGAACTCCACCAGCCCCAGCCGCCCAGTCGGGCCGTCGGGGGAATAGAGCTTGTCGATGCAGATCTCGGCGCGATGCGTATTGCCGGTGACATCGACCAGCAGATTGCGGAACAGGCGGTCGGTCAGCCAGGGCAGAGGCGGGGTGCCTTCGTCAGGCGCCGGTACCTGCGCCATGGCAATTTCGAGCTCATACAAGCTGTCGTGGCGGGCCTCATCCAGGCGCGGGGCCTGGCTGGTCGGGCCGATGAACATACCGGAGAACAGGTAGCTCATCGAGGGGTGCCGCTGCCAATGCAGAACCAACGATTTGAGCAGGTCCGGCCGGCGCAGGAAAGGGCTGTCATGGGGTGTCGCCCCGCCGACGACGACATGATTGCCGCCACCAGTGCCGACATGCTTGCCATCGATCATGAACTTGTCGGCGCCGAGGCGGCATTGGCGGGCCTCCTCATAGACGGCTTCGGTGGTGGCCACGCAATCTTCCCAGCTTGAAGCGGGATGGATATTGACCTCGATGACGCCCGGATCGGGTGCCACGCGAATGACGTTGAGACGCGGGTCCTGCGGCGGGGCATAGCCCTCAAGGTGGACCGGCTGGCCAACTTCTTTTGCCGCTGCCTCAGCCGCTGCGATCAACTCGAGAAAATCTTCGAGCTTCTCCACCGGCGGCAGGAAAATGCAAAGGCGATGCTCGCGTACTTCGGCGGTGACGGCGGTGCGTACCTCGCCTTCGATCTCGCTGATGACTTGTTCGGTGATGTCCTGCTGCTCGGTCGCGGCGGTAAAGCCGGCGGCTGCCTGGGCACGCGGATCGGTTTCAAGCCCGGTCTTGCTGCGTGCGAGAATTTCTTCTGGATCGGGCAGGGGCCCGCGCGGCACACCCGGGTCCTGGGGTACCACATGCGGGTAGTCGGTCGGCTTCAAATGCTTGAGCGAGCTCAATGGCAGGCGATAGCCCGCCGGACTGTCGCCGGGCGCCAGGAACAGCTTGCCGCGTCTGGTTTTCCATTTTTCAGTCAGCCAGGGGCTGGAGGCCTTGGCATTCCAGCGTTGTACGGGCAGCACATAGCCGGTGGGATGGGTCAGGCCCCGCTCGAACACCTTGGCAATGCGCGAGCGCGCCTCGGGGTCGGCCAGTTCGGAATTGGCCGGATCGACATTGGCCGGCAGGTTGGCTTCCTTGAGCAGCCATTCGCCGGGGTCTTCATAGGCCTCATCGATGGTTTCGCCCGTCAGGCCGAGATTGCGCGCAAAAGCATCGAGGAATTTTCGCGCGTCCTCGTGCGTGGCATCGGTCTTGACGCCCTCCTGGGCGATCAGCTTTTCATCCTGCCACACCGGCTTGCCGTCGACCCGCCAATAGAGCGAGAAGGTCCAGCGCGGCAGGGTTTCCCCCGGATACCACTTGCCCTGGCCGTGATGCAGCATGCCATTGGGGGCAAAGCGCTGGCGCAGACGGCGGATCAGCTGATCGGCCAGGCGCCGCTTGGTGGGACCGACCGCGTCGGCATTCCACTCACCGGCTCCGAAATCGTCGATGGAAACAAAGGTCGGCTCGCCGCCCATAGTTAGGCGCACGTCCTGCTCATTGAGCTTTTCATCGACCTTTTTGCCTAGGGCATTGAGTCGCTCCCAGCTCTCGTCGGAGAACGGCTTGGTGATGCGTGGATGCTCGGCAATCCGGGTCACCCGCATGTCGAAGGCAAAGTCCACTTCGGCGAAAGAGGCAAAGCCGGAAATCGGCGCTGCGTTGCGGTAATGCGGCGTTGCTGCCAGCGGCACGTGGCTTTCGCCGGTCAGCAGGCCGGAAGTGGGGTCGAGGCCAACCCAGCCCGCGCCGGGCAGATATACTTCCGCCCAGGCATGCAGATCGGTGAAATCGTGGTCGGTGCCCGCCGGGCCATCCAGTGACACAAGATCGGGCTTGAGCTGGATCAGATAGCCGGAGACGAAGCGCGCGGCAAAGCCGAGATGACGCAGGATGTTGACCAGCAGCCAGCTCGAGTCCCGGCACGATCCCTTGCCATTGCCCAGCGTTTCCTCGGGCGTCCAGACGCCGGGTTCGAGGCGAACGATATAGTTCACCACGCTTTGCAGATGGGCGTTCAGATCGGTGACGAAAGTGACGGTGTTCTTGGGGCTTTTGTCGAGCCCATCAAGGAACTTTTGCAGTAGCGGCCCGGCCGGTTCCGACTCCATATAGATCGTCAGATCGTCGCGCAGATCCTCGGGATATTGGAAAGGCCAAGTCTCGCCGCTCTCCTCGACGAAGAAGTCGAACGGATTATAGACCGTCATGTCGGCGACCAGATCGACCTCGATCTTGAGTTCGGTCACCGGCTCGGGAAAGACAAAGCGCGTCAGGAAATTGCCATAGGGGTCCTGCTGCACATTGACGAAGTGCAGGCTCGGGCTGACCCGCAAGGAATGGCTTAGCACCTTGGTTTTAGAATGGGGTGCCGGCTGCAGGCGAATGATCTGCGGCTGCAACGTGACCGGGCGGTCATATTTGTAGTGGGTCAGATGATAGATGGCGGCTTTGATCGACATGCAGCTTCTGTCGCTCGCTTTAAGGCCACGGATTTTGGCTTCCCACAAAGAAGCTTATCGGGGATTGCGACGCGTGGATAGGCGCTGCTTTTGCCACCCGAAGCTGATTACCGGGTTCCTTCCAGCCCGTCGATGACTTGGCGCTGTTTGAGCATTTCAAGGAAGATACGGTAGTCGCGGTCGAATTGCGGTCGGGCCTCAGCCTTGGGCGGGCGGGCGGAGCCGCCTTGCTGCATGGCCAGACAGGCCTGATCGAGGCTCGAATAGAGCCCGGCAGCATTGGCGGCGACCATGGCCATGCCGAGCAGGGTGGCGTCAGGCGTCGAAGGCTGGACCACGGTACAGCCGGTTGCATCGGCGTAAAGCCCCATCAGCAGCGGATTGCGGGTGTGGCCGCCGGTAATGTGCAGCGTGTCGATGGCATAGCCCTTGGTGTTGAGCGTATCGAGAATATGCCGCACGCCGAGCGCGATCGACACGCAGGTGCGCCAATAGAGTCGGCAGAGGCTGTCAAAGTCGCTGTCGAGCGTCAGCCCGGAAATTACGCCCAATGCGGACGGATCGCCCAATGGCGAGCGATTGCCGTGAAAGTCCGGCAACACGTGCAGA
>JBGTUK010000272.1:0-3361 GCA_041939225.1 Devosia sp. | reverse complement strand
CGCTTCGACGCTGTCCCAGCGCTTGCCAATCAGGCGCGACCCCGCAAGTCCGGCTGCTTTGTTCATGGCATTTTTTTGGGCCGCGGTCAGGCCATCCCAGCTTTTCTTGCTCATGGAGAGCCAGAAAGCGGTCGTGTAGAGGCCTTTCGGAAATACCAGATGGTATTTCGAGAACTTGATCAGCCGGAGGCCCAGCAGGGATTCCCAAGGGAACTGGGAACCGTCGATGGTGCCGCGCTGCATGGCCTCGGAAATCACCTTGAAATTGTTCAATCGCAGGGTGGCATGCTCGCCTGCATTGCCCTGCCCCACTGTGCGGGTGCGGCCATTGGGAAACACCACCGTGAGCGAGCCGTGCATTGGCTTGCCGATCAGGGAAACTCCAACCTGCTCCACCAGCCATGATGTCAAGTGCGTCCAGCGCGAAGCGTCTGTCTGAGAGTGTTCGACGGCTGTTTTTGTCATGGTGCCGCTTGGTCCAACCTTAGCAAGAAATGGCGGCGCTACGCGTGCCCGTCGCCAAGCATGTGTGTCAGTAATGTCCGCAGGAGAGGCGTCGCCTCCCACAGGACACCGAAAGATAGTTTAGTCCTCGCAAATGGATATGCAAGTCGCCTGTCGTTTCCAGGCGCTCCTGCCGGCCCATATGCCAAGGTACTACGCATGCAATGTGGGAACGGATCTGTGCGTGATCAACGTGGTAGGCGGGCAATGTCGATCAGGCGGAATTGGGGCTGTTCGCGGCCCTGGTAGTGATCGACGGACAGGCCGCCGACAAAATGCAGCGGGCCATCTCCATCGCGCATCAAGGTATCCCCCAGGGCAGTGCCTGCGGCCCGAAAGGCGATGGCCTTGAGCTTGGCGCCATCATCAGACGCCAGCGAAAAACTGATGTGCCCGCCCTTGCCCACAATCTGGGGGAAACGGGCGCGGTGAGCGGGAAATGCGAAGACGGGCGAAGGATTGCCTGCACCATAGGGCCCCGCCCGCTCCAGATTGCGCAGAAGATCGATATTGGCACCGCGCGCAGTCAATGCTGCGTCAACCTTGAGCGCGGAGGCCGCGCGCGCCACCCCGACACTGGCACTGAGCCTTTCAGCGAGGAACGCGCGGAAAAGCCCAAGATCCCCGGGCCGCAAGCTGACACCGGCCGCCATGGCATGACCGCCACCCTTTGGGATGATGCCGGCCTCGACCGCCGCAATGACGGCGCTGCCCAGATCGACACCCGGCATCGATCGGCCCGAGCCAGTGCCGGTACCATCCCGATTGAGGGCAATAGCGAAACTGGGACGTTCGAAGCGCTCGCGTAACCGCGCGGCAATCAGTCCCACCACGCCCGGATGCCAGTCAGCAGAGGCCAGGACCAGAACGGGCGGGCCTTCGCCACTACCGATCTCGGCTTCAGCGGTCGCGGTGGCCTGTTCAACGGCTTCCACTTCGATGCGCTGCCGCTCGCCATTGAGCTCGTCGAGCTGCGCGGCGATGACCATGGCCTGGTGCTCGTCGTCCAGAGCGAGAAGGCGTGTTCCCAATGCCGCATCGCCAATGCGGCCCCCGGCATTGATGCGCGGGCCGATGAGAAAGCCGAGATGATAAGGGTTGAGCGGCCCACTGGCGCGCGCCGCCAACGCCAGGGCCGAGAGGCCGGGCTTTTCGCCGCGCCGAGCGACCTCCAGCCCCCGGACCACAAAGGCACGATTAAGTCCGGTCAGAGGGACGACGTCGCAGACGGTGGCCAGCGCTACCAGATCGAGCAGGCCCAGCAGATCGGGCAAACCGGTATCGCCACGGTTACGCAAGGTGCGATTGACTGCGACCAGAACCATGAAGGTGACGCCGGCGGCGCAGAGATAGCCCAGGCCTGAAATATCATCTGGCCGGTTGGGGTTGACCAGGGCATTTGCGGGGGGAAGATCGTGATCCACCAAATGGTGGTCGATGACCAGAACATCGGCACCTTTTTCGCGGGCGTGAGCGATTGGCCCTTCGCTCGTGGTGCCACAATCGAGCGTGATGATCAGGCTGGCACCGGCGTCGATCAGCTTGTCCATAGCGGCGCTATTCGGACCGTAGCCCTCAAAGATCCGGTCGGGAATGTGAACCTGAGGCTCGATACCAAAATGTCTTAGGAATCGCGCCATCAGGGCGCAGGAACAGGCGCCATCCACGTCATAATCGCCAAAAAGCGCGACGGACTCATTGTCCGTGATGGCCCTCGCCAGCCGTTCGGCTAGATCGTCCATACCGGTCATGGTGGACGGGTCGGGCATCAGCGCCCGGATGGTCGGCTCGAGATAGCTTTCGGCAGCCTCAAGGCTCACGCCCCGCCCGGCCAAAATGCGCGCCAGGATATCCGGAATCCCCGTCCGCTGGCCAATGGCCGTGGCGTTGCGCGCCGCGCCCGTGTCCAGACGATCGACCCAGGCGCGGCCGGTGACCGATTGGGTGATGTCGAGAAAAGGACGCGGGGTTTCGGGCATGGGGCGAGGATTTATGGGATTTTAGGTTGGGTAGAAAGGGGTTGGCGGAGAAGAGACCCCTTATCCGCCCTTCAGGCACCTTCTGCCACAGGGGAAAAGGGTAGCACCGCTTGTGCCGCTACCGCGCGTGCCGCGCCTTGATCCAACGCGCGGTCTGGCTCCAGCTGCGCATGACGACGGTCGAGGTTTCGACCCAGCGGCGCCGCAGGCGGACGCCCTCGGCGAGTGAGCCGTCGGTGACGCCCGTGGCCGAAAACAGCACGTCGCCGGAAGCCAGTTCAGTCACATCATAAATGCGATTGGGGTCGGTGATACCCATTTCCTTGGCATGCATGCGCTTGTCGGGCGTGTCGAGGATGAGTTTGCCCTGCATCTGTCCGCCGATGCAGCGCAAGGCTGCAGCGGCCAAAACGCCCTCGGGGGCGCCGCCGGAACCGAGATAGATATCCACGCCAGTGTCAGCCGTGTTGACGGCATGGATGACGCCGGCGATGTCGCCGTCACTGAGCAACTTGACCGAAACGCCGGCTGTGCGCAGTTCTTCAAGCAGGCCGCCATGACGCGGACGATCAAGCACAATGGCGGTGATTTCGGAGATCGGCACGCCCTTGGCCTTGGCCAGCGCCTTCACGTTCTCGGTCGCTGACCATTCGATATGCACGGTTTCGGGCGAGTATTCAGCACCGATGGCGATTTTGTGCATATAGACGTTGCGGGCGACGTTGAGCAGGCAACCGCGTTCGGCCATAGCGAGCACAACAAGCGAATCGGGTTGGTTCTTGGCGCATAGGGTGACGCCTTCAAGCGGATCGACGGCGATGTCGACTTCTGGCCCCTGCCCCTGCCCCACGGACTGGCCGACAAAGAGGTCATCGCAT
>JBGTUK010000271.1:0-3368 GCA_041939225.1 Devosia sp. | reverse complement strand
GCTAGGCAGCATGTCGTCTCCGGCCTCAAACAAACCATTGCCGTCACCTGCAACCCGCCAGACGAGCTGCCCAGGCGCCATACCGGCCACCAGTAGGCGGCGAGCTTTGTTCCGCCACTCCGCAAAGTCATTGCGCTTTTCGAGCCGCACCGACAGCATCAGAACAGGCTCAATTGCTGCGGCACTGGCGTCAGCTTCTGTTTGAGCCGCTGATCGTCGAGCAGCCCTCCCGGTGTCCAGTCTACACAGGTGATGAAGGGCCGCACCTTATCGATTGAGGCAGTCATCCGCGCAATATCGGCCAAAGTAAGCCGGTGATAACGGCGCGAAGCAATGATGCGGTTGACTGCATTGACCCCCAGACCCGGAACACGCAGCAACCGCTCCCGCTCTGCCCGGTTTACGTCGACCGGAAAATCCTGCCGTTGCTTGATCGCCCAGGCGAGCTTGGGGTCGATGGCAAGATCGAGATCGCCGTTCTGCCCGCCTGAGACGATCTCGGGCACGTCGAATCCGTAAAATCGGATCAGCCAGTCGGCCTGATACAGTCGATGTTCCCGCATCAGTGGAGGCGGCTTGAGGGGCAGGCGCGCGCTTGCATCGGGAATGGGCGAAAAGGCCGAATAATACACCCGCCTTAGCCGGTAACCCGAATAAAGGCCCGCGGCGCGCGTCAGGATAGCCGCATCATTGGCGCCATCGGCGCCCACGATCATCTGCGTCGATTGCCCGGCCGGCGCGAATTTTTCTGGCGTGGCTTTCGGTTTCTTCTCGGGCGCGGCTTCGTCCAGTCTCCCGCGCAGTCGCGCCATGGCCGTGCGAATTTCTGACGGACGCTTCTCCGGTGCGAGCTGTTCCAGCGCGACATCGGTGGGGAGTTCGATATTGGTCGATAGCCTGTCTGCCCAGCGGCCGGCCTCAATCAGCAATTCAGGCGCCGCATTGGGAATGACCTTGAGATGGATATAGCCTGCAAAATGATGGGTCTCGCGCAGAGTACGGGCCACGCGGACCAGTTCCTCCATAGTGTGGTCCGGCGACCTGATGATCCCCGAGGACAAAAACAGACCCTCGATATAGTTGCGACGGTAAAAGTCGAGCGTCAGCCGCACGACTTCATCCACCGAAAACCGCGCGCGCTGCACATTGGATGACGATCGGTTGATGCAATAGACGCAATCGTAGATACAGAAATTGGTCAGCAGCAGCTTGAGCAGGCTGATGCAGCGCCCATCCGGTGCGTAGGAGTGACAGATACCGCTCCCCTCGGTTGAACCGATACCCTTGGTCCCGGCACTACTGCGCTTCTCGCTGCCGCTTGAGGCGCAGGAAGCATCATACTTGGCGGCATCAGCCAGGATCGCCAGTTTGCGCGAGAGGGTCAGGGCGGCCATTGTTCATCCTTTGTTCCTTTTGCTCATAGCGTCTTTCAGGCGAGCTGACACTTCACAAACCCCTTCCGCGCGAGATTGTGAACGTGCTGTTCGTTCAGCAATCGACACCAGTGCGTTGCGATTGGATTGCTTTTCGCCGGGTAATTCCGGCCCTACATTGCTCTCAACACCGGCGCCAACCGGCGCCTATGAGGAGTATTTGAAGATGACACTCGAACTTGGCGGCATCCACCATCTGACCGCTGTAACGGCCGATGCGCCGAAGAATTTGCAATTCTACACCCAGACCCTGGGCATGCGCCTGATCAAGAAAACGGTGAACCAGGACGACACCTCAGCCTATCACCTGTTCTATGGCGATGGCGTGGCCTCGCCCGGCGCCGACCTCACTTTTTTCGATTTCAATACGTTGCGCGAGACGCGCGGCAACCACACCGTGGGCCGCACTGGCCTGCGTGTCGACAGCGCCGAAACCCTGCAATGGTGGAAGGACCACCTGCAGTCCAACAATGTCGGCACCAGTGGGATCAAGGAGCGCTTTGGCCATCTCTCGCTCGACTTCGAGGATTTCGAAGGCCAGCGCTTCCGCCTCGTCGTCGATGACAAGAACACGGTTGTGCCCTGGGAGAAATCCCCGGTCCCGGCCGACAAGCAGATCATTGGCCTCGGTCCGATCACCCTTTCGGTGCCCAAACTTGAGCCAACCGACGCCGTACTGACCCGCGTTATGAACATGCGTCAGGTGCGCAACTACCCAGCGCGCGAGCGCAATGCTGAGGTCTTCGTCTATGAAATGGGTCCGGGCGGGCCGGCTGCCGAACTGCATGTCTCCGTGGACCCCAGCCTGCCCCGGGCCCGCCCCGGCGCCGGTGGCGTGCACCACGTCGCCTTCCGCACACCCGATCAGGACACGCTGCGCGAGTGGATCGAACGCGTGAACAGCTTCGGCATTCGCTCCTCGGGTGAGGTGGAACGCTTTTACTTCACCTCGCTCTATTTCCGCGAGCCAAACGGCATCCTGTTCGAGATCGCCACCGACGTGCCCGGCTTTGCCGCTGATGAACCGATGGAAAGCCTCGGCGAAACCCTGAGCCTGCCGCCCTTCCTCGAAGACCGGCGCGCTCAGATCGAAGCCGGCTTGAAGCCATTGGTATAATAAGGCGCCCACGCCGGCTGACACACCTCAGCCGGCGTGGGCGACGCACTCGTGCCGGCAGCGCCCACCTGATAGGTCGGGAAGTGGGGGGTGCGGCGGTCAGTCCCAACACTTTTGTATGCACTCACCGCCACTCCCGGCTATTCTGGTGTGGTAGGACGGGCGCGCCATCCCCTACCTTGGTGCTCTCGGACATGTTTGTTTCTGGGAGGCTCCGTCATGTCGGACAAACCGAAAACCGGGCCCTTCGGGCTCAACCGCATCCGCATTATGATTCTCCTCATGGGCGCGCTGGTGCTGCTGATTTCCATCGGCATGTTTCTGGGCGGCCCGAATTCCTATCAGGCACTCAGGGACGCCTCCAACGCGGCCAAGGAACCGACAGCGGAACAACTGCAAGGGGAATAAAGACAAGCCCCTATTCTTCTCCGCCATGAGGAAAAGGTGGCGCGCAGCACCGGATGAGGGCTTCGAACCACCTATGGAGAAAACGCTCGGGCGAGGCGACCGCCCTGCGGGACGGCTCTAAGCCACCAGCGCCTGCGGCACGGCCTCGGCAATAAAGCCGCCACCAAGCACTTCGCTCATGTCGCTGTCGTCGGCATGAAAGGCGCTTTGAACAGGCGGCCAAACATTTTCAGCACGCTCTGCAAATGGCCGAAAATTGCCTTGCTTCACATCCCTTTCCATCGATACTCGTAAGGTTAGTAGAAGTAGCAGCAGTAGGAGTAGTGGTAGTGGTAGTAGTAGTAGTAGTAGTAGTAGCGGTTGTCTTCAGCCTGCTAGAACGACGACAAAAGTCGACCCTCGTCGCGGCG
>JBGTUK010000270.1:0-3410 GCA_041939225.1 Devosia sp. | reverse complement strand
TGGCAATATCGTCCTCATGCTTCAGCCCGCTCGTGGCTGGCATCTGGACGAAACCGAGAGCTATCACGATCCGGCCTTGGTTCCGCCGCACGCCTACATCGCCGCCTATCTCTGGCTGCGCGACGAGTTCGGTGCCCATGCGCTCATCCACAATGGCAAGCACGGCACGCTTGAATGGCTGCCCGGTAAGTCGGCGGCGTTAGATGCCGATTGCTATCCTGATGCGTTGTGGGGCCAGCTGCCGCATCTTTATCCCTTCATCGTCAACGATCCGGGTGAAGGCACCCAGGCCAAGCGCCGCACCGGGGCTGTCATCATCGATCATCTGGTGCCCCCGCTCACTCGTGCCGAGACCTATGGCCCGCTCAAGGATCTCGAAGCCTTGCTTGATGAATACTATGCAGCCACGGGCATGGATCGGCGCCGCCTCAACGATCTCAAGCGCCGTATTCTCGATTTCACCCGCGACAGCCGCCTCGACCAGGACATCGGCCTGCCCGAAGGCGAGACCGAAGCCCTGATCAAGATCGACAACTTCCTTTGTGACTTGAAGGAAGCACAGATTCGCGACGGCTTGCATGTGTTCGGGGCCTCGCCCACGGGAGGGTTCGCGCGAGACCTCGCCGTCGCATTGGCCAGAGTACCCCGGGGAGAGGCGCCCGGGGATAATTCCCTCATTCGCGCCCTCGCCGATGATTTGAAGCTCGGTTTCGACCCGCTCACCGCCAAGCTCGGCGATCCCTGGACCGGGCCATCACTGGACGCCCCGACTTCCGTGCAGGGAATGGTGCGTCGGGTTGGCGACATGGTCGAGCAACTTGAACTGATCGCCGCCGGTCTCGTCGCCGGCAGCCGCACTTGCCCGCCCGACTGGCTCGCCACCCGAGCTGTTCTCGACACTGTCGAAACCATTATCCAGCCCCGCCTCGCCGCCTCGGGACCTGCAGAAATGCAGGCCTTTCTCGACGCGCTCGACGGCAAGTTCATCGCCCCCGGCCCCTCCGGCGCCCCCTCACGCGGCCGCCTTGATGTCCTGCCCACGGGCCGCAATTTCTACTCGGTTGACGCCCGTGCCGTCCCCACTCCCAGTGCCTGGGAACTCGGCAGAAAATCGGCTGAGGGTCTGGTCCTGCGCCATCTGCAGGACCATGGCCACCACCTCTCAGCCGTTGCCCTCTCGGTCTGGGGCACGGCCAATATGCGCACCGGCGGGGACGATATCGCCCAGGCGCTTGCCCTCATTGGCGCGCGCCCCACTTGGGACCCGGGCTCGCTGCGCGTCTCGGGCTATGAAATCATCCCGCTGGCCAAACTTGGCCGCCCCCGCGTTGACGTGACCCTGCGCATCTCCGGCTTTTTCCGCGACGCCTTCCCGGCCCAGATTGCGCTTTTCGACCGGGCAGCCCGCGCCATTGGTGCGCTGGACGAGCCGAGCGAAGACAATCCCATCGCTGCCCGCATGCGCGCCGAAGCGCTGGGATTAATGGCCGAGGGCAAGTCCGAAGCAGATGCTTCGCTCGAATCAGGTGCCCGAATTTTTGGTTCCAAGCCTGGCACTTACGGCGTCGGCCTGGGTCAACTCATCGACAATGGCAATTGGACCGAGAAGGCCGATCTCGCCAATCAGGCGCTCGCCTGGGGGCAGTACGCCTATGGCGCCAAGGCGGCTGGCGTACCCATGCGGACCCGCTTTGCTGCTCGGCTTGGCCAGCTAGACGCCGTCATCCACAACCAGGACAATCGCGAGCACGACCTGCTCGACAGCGACAACTACTACCAGTTCGAGGGTGGCCTCTCAGTCGCCGCCGAAACCCTTTCGGACCGCAAGCCTGCGACCTATCACAACGATCATTCGCGGCCCGAACAGCCCAGGATTCGGACACTCGACGAAGAAATCAGCCACGTCATGCGCTCCCGTGTGGTCAATCCGAAGTGGATCGCGGGCATGCAACGCCACGGCTATCGCGGTGCCTTCGAAATCATCGCCACGGTCGATTTCATGTTCGCCTTCGCCGCCACGACCGGTGCGGTAAAGACACATCATTTCGACCTCGCCTTCGAGGCTTTTATCGAGGACGACACGGTGCGCAACTGGCTGATCGAGGCCAATGCCTATGGCTACGACGAACTGGTCGCTAGATTCAGAGAGGCGCGCGAGCGCGGCCTCTGGTCGCCACGCTCGAATTCCGCCTATGCTTTCCTTACGGGGGAAGCATGAACAACACCATGATCTATCTCATCGGTCACTATGGCGTGGGCAAATTCACCATCGCCCGGGCCATCGCCGAAGCCACCGGCGCGCGTGTCTTTGACAACCACCTGGCCAACAACGTCATCTTTTCGCTGATCCGGGAAGACGGGAAGACCAAGATACCAGAACGCGCCTGGGACCTGATCATGACCATCAGGCGTCAAGCCCTCGTCGCCATGACTGAACTGGCCCGGCCGGAGGCCTGCTTCATCCTGACTAACGCGCTCATGGATGCCGACCCGATGGACCGGGCAGCATTCTCCGAAGTGCAGGCTACTGCCGAGCAGCGTCGTGCTTGCTTTGTGCCGGTTACCCTCTTGGCTTCTGACGCCGCCCACGACATACGTATCCCTTCGCCTGATCGCGAGCAGCGCCTCAAGATGACCGATGCCGACGGCGCCAAGAATGTGCGCGCAACGCGACAACTGCTGCGCATCACCCATCCGCATCACCTCACGGTGGATACCACAGACCTGCCGCCCGAAGAAGCGGCGCGCATCATCATCGCCCACGCGGAGCGCCTCGCATGACTGAAAAACCCGCCAAGAAAACCGACCTGATGACCGAGGCGGAGCGCGACGCGTATCACGCCGAAAAAATGAAGAAGAAGAAGGCAGCGCGGGACAAGATCCTGTCCACCAAGACCGAGGAAAGGGGGCTGCTCATCGTCCATACCGGCAAGGGCAAGGGCAAATCGACCGCGGCCTTCGGCATGGTGTTCCGGGCCCTGGGCAATGGCATGCGCGTCGGGGTGGTGCAGTTCGTCAAGGGCGTCTGGAACACCGGCGAACGCGACGTGCTCGATAAGTTTCCTGACCAGGTGACCATCAATGCCATGGGCGAAGGTTTCACCTGGGACGTTGCCGACCGCCAGCGCGATCTCGCGGCTGCGCGCAAGGCCTGGGACCAGGCCAAGGCGCTGATCGCGGACCCGAGCTATGACATGGTGCTGCTCGACGAGCTCAATATCTGCCTGCGCTACGACTACCTGCCGCTCGAGGAAGTGGTAGATACACTGCGCAACAAGCCAGTTGAAAAGCACGTCATTGTCACCGGCCGTAATGCGAAGGACGAACTGAGAGATATCGCCGACCTGGTCACCGCAATGACCGAGATCAAGCATCACTTTCGCGCCGGCGTTAAGGCGCAGAAGGGTTTC
>JBGTUK010000269.1:0-3479 GCA_041939225.1 Devosia sp. | reverse complement strand
TTTAAGTGTCATGCTTGGTATAATTTAAGGGATAGTCAGAGGAAGTAGGTACAATAAATGGATTACGCAGAAATGTTAGACCGGCAAAAACACATTCGTAACTTTTCGATCATTGCGCATATCGACCACGGCAAATCGACCCTGGCCGATCGTCTGATCCAGTTGACCGGTGGCGGGTGGCAGGCCCTGGCTGCCGCGATAGGTTGAATTGCCGCCTTGCGCCTGCTGGCCGGCAAAATCGCCGCCCTCGCTTCCGGTGACGCGCTCCAGCGCGCCGGTGTTCTGCCCGGAAAGATCGGCCAGCGCCTGCTCGACGGGACCGCCGGGGGCAAATTGGGTGATGAGGAAGCTGACGGCCATGATGCCGAAAACGGTGGGGATCATCAGCAAGAGACGGCGGATGATATAGGCGCCCATTCCTGCTCCGGCGATCCCGTTTCTTTTGGCGGTCTTGCTCCAGCACAAATCACTGGATGACCGGATTTTCCACAATGCAACATTTCGATGACTGCTTGGCAAGCCAGAGGGCACCAACATTGCGTGATCTGCGCGAAAGTTCTTGCGGCGACGGATGTCACCGGTCACGATCTTGCCTGACAAGGAGCGTGACGCGTGAAATTTGCCCCCATTATCCAGGTGAAAGATCAATCCATGGCGCGTGTGCTGATCGTGGCGCTCAAGGCGCATGGCTTCCATCCGCTGGAGCCCCGGGAAGGTGGTTTGCCCGGCGTGCCGAACCTTTTCGGCCCTGAAGGGTTCATAGTGGAAGTGCCCGAGGATGAAGTGCGGGATGCCACTATGCTGGCTCAGGATCTTCTCAAGGATATGGTGGACCCCTCCGCATGATTGGCGTATTGCCCCGAAAACGGCCACATTGGTGTGAGACAGGTCCGATGCGGGTCGGGCAATTGAACAGGGTGGAGGCTTTGGGTATAAGCCGCCACAAGTGTTAATGTGCATTAAGCCTTTGCGGCAGGAGTGATCAATGCAGGATTGGAAGCGCGGCGCTTCATCCGTAGTCGGCCTTGCGGCCCTTGCCCTTCTGGCGGCGGCTTGTTCCCCGTCCAGCCGGACCAATACCGCCAATCTCAATGTTGTGGGGCAACCCCAGCAATTGCAGCCGGTGCAGAATTCGACCGTGCAGCAGTCGAGCTTGCCAGCAATTGGCGCTACGGGCACGCCCGCCCCTGGCCTTTCGGGTCAACCAGTGCTTGGTGGCCAGACGACTACGACGGCCAGCGCGTCGAGCGCAGGTACGGCAACGGGCACCAATAGCTCGATCGTGTCGGTCGGCACGCCGATGACGACCGGCGTTTCTACCGGTCCGGAAGGCGCCTGGAACGTGGTTGCGGCCGGGCAGACCTGCCGCCTCAATCTCCCACTCACCGCCAAGACCGGCACCAATTATTACCGCGCCTCGGCGCCCGGCTGCACCGTGCCGCAGATTGCCTCGGTGACCGGCTGGCAGCAGGTGGGCAGCCAACTCCAGCTCTATGATGAAAACGGCAATATCGCCGCTTTCCTCGCACCCTCTGGTGGCCGCTATATCGGCACCATGGGTGGCGGCCAGGCCGTCTCGATGGCCCGCTAGGATCCTGGTAAAGCCGGTCTGCAAAGGCCGGCTTTTTTCAGACAGCTTCAAGCCCTGCCTGCCCTTGGGTCATCCCAAGTCGGGCTCCGGATTATCTCATGTCTTCGAGCACAACCGCACTCCGGTCCCCCGTCCGCGCCGCTTATGATGAACTGGTGGCGCGCGGCGCACTAACGTCCGATCCGGCGCAGATCGACGCTGCCAAGGAACTCGACCGAGTGATGGCTGACCTGCTCGCTCACAAGCCCAAGCGCCTGTTCGGTTTTTTTGAAAAGGCGCCTGTAGCGGTGCGCGGACTCTATCTGCATGGCGAGGTGGGGCGCGGCAAGACCATGTTGATGGACCTGTTTTTTGCTGCGGTGCCGTTCCGGGAAAAGCGACGGGTGCATTTCCATGAATTCATGGACGAGGTGCATGCCGGCATTGCCGCCTTTCGCAAGTCAGTGCGGGGCAAGGATGAGGATGCCGATCCGGTCGAGGCAGTGGTCAGGCCCATCATCAAGAATGGACTGCGGCTGTTGTGCCTTGATGAATTTCACGTGCACGACATCGCCAATGCCATGCTGCTCGACCGGTTGTTCTCAAAGCTGTTTGCCGGTGGGGTGACGCTGGTGGCCACGTCCAATGTGGTGCCTGACGGACTCTACAAGGATGGGCTCAATCGCCAGCTCTTCCTGCCTTTCATCGCGCTTTTGAAGGAAAAGACCGTCGTGGCGGGCCTGCCGAGCGCGCAGGATTACCGGCGGCTGAAGTTCGCCGGTCAGCAGGTCTATGCCTTCGGCAACGGGCCGGCAGTGCGCGAAGCGATGGATCAGATGTGGCTACGCATCACCGGCGGCGAGCCGGGTGAACCGGGCGTAGTGGAGAGCATCGGCCGAAAAATCCCGGTGCCGTTGATGGCCATGGGCGCGGCGCGGTTCGGGTTTGCCGATCTGTGCGAGAAGCCATTGGGGACGCGCGACTTCGTGCGGATTGCCCACCAATTCGATTCGATTGTGCTGGATGACGTGCCGCAGATGGATCGGACCAAGTCCGACGCGGCCAAGCGGTTCATCCTGCTGATCGACTCACTTTACGACCGTGGTGTGAAGCTGGCGGCGAGTTTTGCCGTGCCGCTCGAAGAGCTGGGCGCGGATGACAAGACGGCCTTCGAGTTTCAGCGCACGCTTTCGCGACTGACCGAAATGCAATCCGAGGACTATCTGGGGCAGGGGCTGCGGGGTGCAGCGCCATCAGAAGCCGCCCAATAGTATAACCAATGCCCAACCGGCACTGCCCCTTCGCCCATCAGCATGAGCTAAATCCCGATTACGACGAAGGGTTCACTTGCCCGTGTGTCCCGACAGGGTTAAGACGTGCGCCAATTCAACGCAGTCTGGGATGAGGATTTATGGCGCGCAAAAAGATTGCCCTTATCGGTGCAGGTCAGATTGGCGGGACGCTGGCCCTGCTGTCGGCGCAGAAGGAACTCGGTGACGTGGTGCTGTTCGACGTGGTCGACGGCGTCGGCCCGGGTAAGGCGCTCGACATTGCCCAGTCGGCGGTGACCCAGTCCTTCGACGTCAAGATGAAGGGCGCGTCCGAATACAAGGACATTGAAGGCGCCGATGTGGTGATCGTCACTGCCGGCGTGCCGCGCAAGCCCGGCATGAGCCGCGACGATCTGCTCGAAATCAACCTCAAGGTGATGGAGCAGGTGGGCGCGGGCATTTCCAAGTATGCATCCGATGCCCTCGTCATCTGCATCACCAACCCGCTCGACGCGATGGTGTGGGCGCTGCGCGAATTTTCGGGCCTGCCCCACAACAAGGTCGTCGGCATGGCCGGCGTGCTCGATTCGGCGCGCTTCTCCACCTTCCTCGCCTGGGAATTCGGCGTGTCGGTCCGC
>JBGTUK010000268.1:0-3498 GCA_041939225.1 Devosia sp. | reverse complement strand
TCAGGCGCGGTCACCAGTGGCGGCGTACCCGCATCGGAACCCTCGCGGATCGACATAACCAGGGGGACAGGGCCAAGGAAGGGGATTTCCAGACGCTCGGCGGCCTTTTCGACGCCGCCGGTGCCAAAAATGTCGTAGCGATTGCCAGTATCAGGGGCGATGAAATAGCTCATGTTCTCGACCAGGCCGAGCACCGGAACGGACATGCGGCGCAGCATGTCGATGGCTTTTTGCGCATCGATCAGCGCAAGGTCCTGCGGGGTGGAGACAATAACCGCGCCATCGACGATGGTCTGCTGGAAGAGCGCAATATGGATGTCACCAGTGCCCGGGGGCAGATCGATGATCAGGCAGTCGAGCCCGCCCCAATCGGTTTCGCGCAGCAGCTGACGCAGGCCTGAAGTTGCCATGGGGCCGCGCCAGACCACGGCCTGACCGGGCACCAGCATGGAGCCAATGGACATTACCTTGAGCCCAAAGACATCGTGCGGGGTGAAGATGCCGTCGTCACGTATTGCCGGCTTGCCCTCAATGCCAAGCAGCTTGGGGATGGACGGCCCATAAAGATCGGCGTCGAGCACGCCGACTTTTAGGCCCTCGGCGGCAAGCGAAAGCGCGATATTGACTGCTGTCGTCGACTTGCCCACGCCACCCTTGCCGGATCCGACAGCGATGATGCGTTTGACGCCATCGACGCGCGTCTTGCCCTGCGGCTGGGCTGCACCGTGTCCGAACTTGGGCGCGTTGGATTTCTCTGCGGTCATTGACACCATGACCTTGCGGGGGCCGCCCAGAGCCTGAGCGCGCTTTTGGGCCTCCTCGCGTGCCGGCCCGAAGGCGGCTTCCATGCCCGGGGCCACGGCGATTGCAAAGGCAATGGCGCCGGGCGTGACAATGATGTCGGATAGGCCGCCATAGCTGGCAAGATCACCGCCGCCGGGGATTTCGACATCGGCAAGTGCAGTCTTGATCTGGGCGGCGAGATCAGCGTCGGCCATGCGGAATTCCCAAAAGAAAAGACCCCACCCCGAACTTGTCGAAGGGCGGGGTCTGAATGCGGAGCGAAAGCCCTTTACAGGATCGACTGGCCGGTGGCCTTCCAATCCTTGAGGAAGCCTTCGATGCCCTTGTCGGTCAGCGGGTGGAGGGCCAGCTTCTTGATCACGTCCGGCGGGATGGTGGCGACGTCAGCACCGGCGAGAGCCGCCTGGGTGACGTGGTTGGCCGAACGGATCGAGGCGGCCAGGATCTGGGTCTCGAACTGGTAGTTGTCGTAGATGGTGCGGATGCTTTCGATCAGCTCCATGCCGTCGATATTGATGTCGTCGAGGCGGCCGATAAAGGGCGAGATATAGGTCGCGCCAGCCTTGGCAGCCAGCAGCGCCTGATTGGCGGAGAAGCAGAGCGTGACGTTGGTCTTGGTGCCCTTTTCCTTGAAGTACTTGGTGGCCTTGAGGCCATCCAGGGTCAGGGGCAGCTTGATGACGACGTTGGACGCGATCTTGGCCAGGGTTTCGCCCTCGGCAACCATGCCGTCATATTCGAGCGATGCGACTTCGGCCGAAACCGGGCCGGGGACGATGTCGCAAATCTCAGCAATCACTTCCTTGAAGTCGCGGCCAGACTTGGCGATCAGCGAGGGGTTGGTGGTCACACCGTCAAGAAGCCCGGTATCGTGAAGCTCCTTGATGGCGGCGGTATCTGCAGTGTCGACGAAGAACTTCATCGTTCCCTCCTAAAAACTCGAATTCTGCCTGGCGGTTAGACCAGATGTAGACATGGCCGCGGGTTGCCGCAAGCCACAGGATCAGCGAATGGCGGCCAAAACGGCATCGGCCAGATCGCCAACGCGATCTTCCGGGATGCCGGCAACATTGATGCGACTATCCGAGGTCATATACACCCCGTTTTCGGCCTTAAGATGATCAACAGCCTCGACCGGCAGGCCAAGCAACGAAAACATGCCGCGGTGATCGGCGACAAAGTCGAAATCGCTTGAGTTGGAGCGCTCGCGAATGGCCGCGGCAAGTTTTTCGCGCAACATGATCATGCGGTCGCGCATCTCGGCCAGCTCGGCCTCCCATTCAGCGCGCAGATCTGCATCCTCAAGGATAGTGCGGATGATTTCGGCACCATGATCGGGCGGCTGGGAATAAGCGCCGCGAATGATATTGAGCAGCTGGGAATTGGTCACATCGGCCTGCTCGCCGTCGCGGGCGACGAGAATGGCGGCGCCGATACGCTCGCGGTAAAGGCCAAAGTTCTTCGAGCCGGAAAAGGCGATCAACGCTTCGGGAACCGAGGCAAGTATCTTCCGGGTGCCATAGGCGTCGGGCTCGATGCCGTCGCCAAAGCCGAGATAGGCCAGATCGATAAAGGGCAGTGCGCCAGTGCGGACGAGGCTCTGAGCCACCTGATCCCACTGGGCATTGGACAGATTGGCGCCGGTGGGATTGTGGCAGCAGCCATGCAGCAGGACGACGTCGCCGGCCCCGAGCTTGTCGAGAGCGGCGAGCATGTCGTCGAACTTCACCGCGCGGGTGGCCGGGTCGAAATAGGGATAGGTGGCGACCTTCAGACCCGAGCCGATGGCGATCGGGTTGTGGTTGGCCCAGGTGGGGTCGGAAACATGGACCGTGGCGCCGGGACGGGCGCGATTGACCAGTTGCATCAGCACCCAGAGCGAACCGGTACCGCCAGGGGCTTGGGCGACGCGAACGCGGGCCCGATCCACGCTATCAGCCAACACAAGATCGAGTACGGCGGCGCCGAAGCCCTTGTTGCCGGCGATGCCGAGATAGGATTTTGTCTTCTCGTTCGAAAGCATGCGCTCTTCGGCCTTGCGGACCGAGGACATGATCGGGGTCACGCCTTTTTCGTCCTTATAGACGCCGACGCCGAGGTCGATCTTGGTGGGGCGGGAGTCAGCAGCGTATTCGCCCATGAGCGCCAGAATCTTGTCGCCAGGGGCCTTGGAGAGGGTTTCGAACATTTTTTCCGAAGATCCGGTGAGAAGGCGCGGCCTTTATAGGCCGCATGGGATAATTTGCAAATTCAGCGCTAGCGCTTAACGCCGGATTTCTCCAGCTCCGCTGTCAGTTGCGGCAGGATTTCGAAGAGATCGCCGATCAGCGCCACATCGGCGATCTTGACCAGTGGCGCCTCAGGGTCGGAGTTGATGGCTATGATCTTCTTGGCGCCCTGAATGCCCGCGAGATGCTGTAGTGCCCCCGAAATGCCGACAGCGATATAGAGATCGGGCGCGATGATCTTGCCGGTCTGCCCCACCTGCCAGTCGTTGGGGGCGTAGCCGGCATCAACGGCGGCGCGGGTGGCGCCGACGGCTGCGCCGAGCGTCTTGCCGAGGGCTTCCACAAGTTTAAAGCCTTCTGCGGAACCGACCGAGACGCCGCCACCGACGACGATCTGCGCAGTGGCGAGATCAGGGATATCGCTTTGCGTGTGATGGGCGGCGATGTAACGCGCTGCCGAGGCGAT
>JBGTUK010000267.1:0-3509 GCA_041939225.1 Devosia sp. | reverse complement strand
AGTCGGCCGGGAGCGAAAGTATCCGCCGTACTCCCGCCTCTACTTCGTCTTTTGACACCCGTCCGGTTCGCGTCTTTTTCTAATGCCTGAATATTATTCGGCCGAATTGTCGCCAAAATGAAAGGATCGGTTGAGATCGGCGCCTGCTTGCTTGACGATATCGAGTACCTGGGCTTCCTGGGCGGCTTTGGTGTCCTTGGTGACGGGCAGATAATGAAAGGGCACGCCGGCGTCGTCGGCAATCTTGCGGGCGTCTTCATGGTTGGAGACGATAGCTGCGACCTCGGCGTCGAGCCAGCCGACGCGGATCTGGTAGAGCAGGTGCAAAAGCGTGTGGTCGAACTTGGAGACCATGATGACGAGGCGCTTCTTGCGGCTTTCATCTGAAAGCGCGGTCTTCATGTCGAACCGCTCAATGGGTGATTTCAGTGCCTTTTCGATCGTTTCGCGGCTCACCTCCTGCGGGGCGGTGAAAGCCAGGCGCATGAAGAAGCGGCCGGTCTCACGATCCCAGAACTGATTGCTCTCGGCAATATTGGCCTTGAGCGCTGCCAGCTCGGTGGTGACGGCGGCCACGATGCCGGGGCGATCGGTGCAGCTGAGGGTGAGTACGAAATTGGCCGAAGACAATGCGGGCCTCCCGAATATGCTATGTCGTGCGTCCAAACTCGAACCGGCAACCGGCAGGTGTGGCGGCGTGGATGCTTGGCCAGCGGTATCAATGGCTTGGTGCCATCCGTCAAGCCTTGGGCCACGCCAGGGTCAACGGCACAACAGAAAAGGGCTGCCCCTTTTGGGACAGCCCTTCCTGAGCTTATCGGCCTTAAGGGGCCGGGAGGTGTGTTGTTAGCCGAGATCACTCCCGCTCAACACATCAAAACCCAGACCTTCCTTGAGAGCCAAAACCTCATAAGACACTGGATCACCTCCTTCGCTTTTGTTGAACATAAGCTGAGCTTGCCCCGGTTTGGCGGACCTGTCCAGTCACGAAAAATTCGGGCCCTAGACGCGTCGGTCTTTGGGCTTGCTCCGTAGCTGGATGATCGTGGCGGCCAGCACGCCCAGCGCCACGATCCCGATGATGATCGAGGCCAGCGCATTGACGTCCGGGGAGACGCCCAGGCGCACCTTGGAGAAGATTACCATAGGCAGGGTGGACGAGCCTGGCCCGGACACGAAGCTGGCAATCACCAGATCATCGAGTGAAAGGGTAAAGCCGAGCAGCCAGCCCGAAACCAGTGCCGGGGCAATGATGGGCAGGGTGATGTCAAAGAATGTGCGGACCGGCGAGGCGCCCAGATCCATGGCCGCTTCTTCCAGGCTGCGGTCGAAGTCGGACAGGCGCGACTGCACGACCACGCAGACATAGGCGGTGCAGAAGGTGGCGTGCGCGATGACGATGGTCAGCATGCCGCGCCCTTGCGGCCAGCCCAGAAACCCTTCCATGGCCACAAACAGCAGCAGCAGCGAAAGCCCGGTGATCACGTCGGGCATGACCAGCGGGGCGGACACCATGCCGGCAAACAGCGTTCTTCCGCGAAAGCGGCGAAAGCGGACCAGGGCGATGGCGGCGAGCGTGCCCAGCACCAGGGCGATGCTGGCGCTGAGCGCAGCGATCTGCAGGCTCAGCCAGGCCGCGCCAAGCAATTGTGGGTCGCGGAACAGCTCGCCATACCATTTGGTCGAGAAGCCGGACCAGACCGTGACCAGGTTCGATTCATTGAACGAGAAGATGACCAGCGAAACGATGGGCGCATAGAGAAACGAGAAGCCCAAGGCCGCCGCGATGGGAAGGAACCAGCCCCGACGCATGCTATTTCTCCACCACTGCGCCCTGGGCGCGTTGCAACAGCATGATGGGCACCACCACGACCACCAGCATGGCCACCGCCACGGCAGAGGCGCGCGGCCAATTGGTGGCGCTGAAGAACTCGTCCCAGAGCACCCGACCGATCATCAGCGTTTCCGGCCCGCCCAGCAGCGAGGGAATGACGAATTCACCAATGGCCGGAATGAACACCAGCATCGAGCCGGCAATGATGCCGGGCAGCGACAGGGGCAGGGTCACGAACAGGAAAGTGTGGATGGGCCGAGCACCGAGGTCGGCAGAGGCCTCGAACAGCGAGACGTCGAGCTTTACCAGCGTGGTGTAGAGCGGCAGGATCATGAAGGGCAGATAGGTGTAAACAATGCCCACATAGACCGCGAAATCGGTCTGCATCATCACGATCGGCTCGGCGCCAAACAGGCCCAGGAACTGGTTGATCACCCCATTGCCGCGCATGAAGCCGGTGAGGGCATAGACGCGCAGTAAGAAGGAAGTGAAGAAGGGCAGCACCACCAGCATGAGCAAGATATTGCGCCAGCGGTCGGGTGCGCGCGCAATGGCATAGGCCATGGGATAGCCGACCAGGAGGGTGATGACCGTGGCGATGGCCGCGATGCGGATGGAGCTCAGATAGGCGGCGACATAGAGATTGTCGGTGAACAGGCGGATATAATTGTTCAGATGCAGCGTCAGCTGCACCATACCGTCTTCACTGGTGAGCAGTGACGTATAGGGTGGGCGGCCGAATTGCTTAATTGTCAGCGAAATGCCGAAGACCACCGCTAGGGGCACCAGAAAGAAGATCAGGAGCCAGAGCAGCGGCGCAACCAGCACCAGCATGCGGCCGGTAATGCCGACCCGGGCCAGGCCGCGCTCGACCGCGCTCCAGGGTTTGAGCCGCCGCGGCGGGGGAATGGTGGGATCGCGGGCGGTCGTCATGAGGTCAGCACCGAGCCGGCGTCTTCGTCCCAGGTGACATAGACGGTTTCTTCCCAGGTGATGGCGTCGGGGTTGCCGCGCACCGAATTGGTCTGGCTGACGCGAAGGCGCTTACCGCTTTCCAGCGCGATCTGATAGACCGAAATATCGCCCAGATAGGCAATTTCCTCGACAATGCCGGTGGCGACATTGGCACCGTGAAGACCTGCCCGTCTTTCGCGGCTCAAGACCATTTTCTCGGGGCGAATGGCCCACCAAAGGCGCTGTTCGGGGGCGCAGTCGACGCCGTGTCCGACGTAGATATCGCAGCCCAGCTCGCTTGAGCGGATGCGGACATGGTCGGGCTCATCCTCGGAGACCACGCCTTCGACCATATTGGCCGAGCCGATGAAATTGGCGACGAAGCGCGAATTGGGAAATTCGTAGATATCGGTGGGTTCGCCGATCATGGCGATTTCACCCTGGTTCATCACCCCGATGCGAGTGGCCAGGGTCATCGCCTCCTCCTGGTCGTGGGTGACCACGATGAAGGTGACGCCGAGCTGCTCCTGAATCTTGACCAGTTCGAACTGGGTCTCCTCGCGCAACTTCTTGTCGAGCGCGCCGAGCGGTTCATCGAGCAGCAGCAATCGCGGCTCGCCCATCAGTGCGCGCCCGATATCGACCAGTTTCGACTGCCCGCCCGAGAGCTCGCTGGTAAGGTTGTGTGCCATGTGCCGGATTTCCAGCTGGTCCAGTACCT
>JBGTUK010000266.1:0-3524 GCA_041939225.1 Devosia sp. | reverse complement strand
TCTTCCTGCAGAACCGGGATATGTTCGATCAGGCCGGCAAAGGCTTCTTCCGTCGTGCAGCGGCCGATCTGCACTATCATCTCTCTCGTCGCAACACGCTTGAAGGCGCTAAGAAAAACATCGCCGAGCATTACGATCTCGGCAATGATTTCTATGGCCAATGGCTCGATCCCTCGATGACCTACTCATCGGCGGTCTTCACCTCCGGCGACCAAAGTCTCGAAGAAGCCCAACTGGCGAAATATCACCGCGTTGCAGATATGGCCGGCATCAGCGAGGGGGCTTCGGTTCTCGAAATCGGATGTGGCTGGGGTGGCTTTGCCGAGACGGTTGCACGCGACTATAAAGCCAATCTTCGCGGCATCACCCTTTCAGCAGAGCAACTGAAATTCGGTCTGGAACGACTGAAGAGGCAGGGGCTCGATCAATATGCGACCCTCGTGTTCGAAGACTATCGCCACACTCAGGGGCAGTTTGACCATATCGGCTCGATCGAAATGATCGAGGCAGTCGGGGAAGACAACTGGCCAAGCTATTTCCAGACCTTACATGATCGCCTCAAGCCCGGTGGCACCGCCGCCATTCAGGCAATCACCATCAATGAGGCTGATTTCGACGGGTACCGGGCCGGGCCGGACTTCATTCAACGCTATATCTTCCCCGGTGGCATGTTGCTGACCAAGACGGTGATGAAAGAGTTTGGCACCCGCTATGGTCTGGTGCTCGAACAGGTGGAAACCTTCGGCCAGTCCTATGCGCGCACCCTGCGTCTCTGGCGCGAGCGTTTCCTTGAGCGCTGGCCGATGATTGCGCCACTTGGCTATGACGAAACCTTCAAGCGCAAATGGGTCTATTATCTGTCCTACTGCGAAGCCGGCTTTACCGAGGGCGCCATCGACGTGGGTATCTATCAGTATCGCCGGCCGGCAGAACCGGCTGCCTAGCCTGGAAGTCCATGGTGTCGCATCGCGGTCGCAATATGGCTCAAGCGATAAGCCCCAGGGCACGATCGCTTGCGGTCCCGGCATATTTGTTTCGCGGTGGCCAAGGACGGTCCCGCCAGTGCGGTGAGAACGCGAAACTTGAGACGGAACGGCCCTTTACCAGCGCACCATTACCTGCGCCGAGCGCATAGTCGTAGTAGAGCTTAACAACTTCCTCTTTGGTGACTTGCTGAACAGCTGGATGCGCCATGCAGGCGTCACGCCAAGCACGCACACGGCCGTATTCGGGGGCGTGCGGCAGCTCGAAGTCCTCATAATACTCGAGAAACCAGAAGCGCTTGAACATTGGCGTAAAGACAGCCTCGGCCAGCCCAAACGTTTCAAACAGGTAAGGACCATCGGGATTGTACTGGCTTAGAAAATCGTTGATATCGCGATATATCGCCAGCAGCTTTTCCGCATGGACGTCCCGCTTTTCGAGGTCCTGATTCATCACGAAGAGATAGCCAGCTATCGTGAAGGGCCCCTCACGCGCGATCAGCATTGACTCGAGCGCATGCTCGGCCGGATCCGGGCGCCGCAGCGTGGGGCCCTCCAGCAATTCGTCGAGATAGCGCAAAATGACGAGGCTTTCCTTCACGATCGTTCCGTCTGGCGTCTCCAGCACGGGAAGCGCCGTGGTGCCGCGCGTCTTGGCCAAAAGCTCGGGGTCGCGCGGCTTGGTAATGTCGACGACCTTGAACTCTACCACGTCACTCTGCCCCCGCAGCGCCAGCATGATCTCGAGCCGCTGGGAAAATGGACAGACTGGGATGTGATAGACGATGTGCTTGGAGGTCATGGTTTAATCCAGTGGTGGTCCGGTAAAGCGCAGATTATGACGGCTGGCGGATCGTTCGACCGCGGGCATGTCCTCGGGAATGCGGAACTGGCTAGCCGCCATGTCGACGAAAAATCCTTCGAACCCGCCTGGGGTGAGGATTACCAGATGCCGCGAGGGTTCGGTATCCGCGGCCTTGAAGGTGTGGTTCGAGCCGCGTGGGATAAAAACGCTTTCCCCGGGGTGAGCAATGAACTCCTCGCCTTCGAGCCAGAATTTGCACGCCCCCGAAACCAGGACAAAGGTCTCATCCTCGTTTTCATGGACATGGCGTGGCGGCCCGCTGCCTGCCGGGCACCAGCTGTCGACAATCGACATGGTCCCGCCCGTCTGGTCGGGGGAAAGGATAGTCTTGTACCTAAACCCGAGCCACTCGATGGCGCCGTCGTCTGCCGTGAGGTCTTTCATCGTTCCACTCCCGATCTGGACTGAAACGAAAGCGCTTTCGTTGACAGGACTATAGCCCCGGACCACGATATCGGCCAAAGTGTAATCCTTGATAGCGGATATCGCTGAGATGAATTTCGCGACGTTCGATCTAAATCTCTTGCGCGTGCTAGACGCAATTTTTCAGGAAGGCTCGACCGTAAAGGCCGCGGATCGGCTTGGACTGTCTCAATCTGCTGTCTCCGGAAATTTGTCGCGCCTTCGCCATGCACTTGGCGATCCACTTTTTGTGCGACAGGGCAATCGGCTGGTGGCTACAGACTACGCGGTAGGACTGAAGGTCCCCGTCCGAGAGCAACTTGAGCAGATCGAGACGTTGCTTTCTCCGGCTGTTCAATTCGATCCGGCAACTGCCCAGGGGTCATTCCGGATCGCGGCGAGTGACTTCTTTGCCGAACTGCTCATGCCCCGGCTAGGCGACTTGCTGCAGCGTGAGGCGCCCGGCATCCGGACCCAACTTGTTGATCTCGTACCGCGCGATTACGTGGCCAGCCTTGAACGCCGCAATGCGGATTTGGCGCTGATCCCCGAAACGACTTTGCCAGACTGGGTCATGCATGAGCGGCTCTTTGGCTCGCCATTTCTTGTCATCGCCCGCAGCGCAAACCCGGGAATCGCGGACCTGAAGGCAGGTCAGGTCATGCCCTTCGACGTGTTCTGCGGGCTACACCACGTCTTGTTCTCGCCGGAAGGCAACTTTGCGGCCATGGGCGACACCGCGCTCGCCAAGGTTGGAAGGAAGCGGAACGTAGCAATGTCTGTTCCTGTTTTTTCCGGCGTTTGCCGCGCCGTGCGAGAAAGCGATCTTATTGCACTTGTTCCCGCGCAGCTTGCGATCGATGTCGCCGACAGCTTTGACCTTCAGACCTTCAAGCCGCCAATGCCTATCGACCCGCCTGTGATCATTGGCATTTGGCATAAGCGTTTCAACAAAGCGCCGCTAGCGGCTTGGATGCGGGAACAAGTCTTTACCTTATTGCGTGCTCTGGACCGCTGAAGATTTGTCCGCTGTACCCGCTATCATCGATCTCGAATGCGTCCCTCCGCGAAGCGCGGAATGGAGTTCAAGGCGACGACGGTTTCATCGCAGAATCGCAGCGCAATAGTTTCGGGAGGCGCCAGTGATGGCAACTGCGCGGCAACCGGAGCCAGTTAATTCGAGTATGGGAAAGCTTGGTACGCCCAAGGGGAATCGAACCCCTGTTTACGCCGTGAGAGGGCTGTAAGATGGCTTGACAAATCTCCTGCGACCT
>JBGTUK010000265.1:0-3525 GCA_041939225.1 Devosia sp. | reverse complement strand
CATCTGCCAGAATGGCGGCGCCGACCTGAAACTTCGAGTAGGGCGCATAGGCCCGCGCGCGCACGGCCTCGGCGGCCTCGAACAGGGCCTTGTCGATATCTTCGGTTGTCATGTTGCTGCCATCGCCAGGCCCGAAGGACCTAGCGCTCCTTGGTGTAAGGCACGCCGATGGCCTTGGGGGCGACGGCGCGGCCGATGAAGCCGGCGAGCAATACAACAGTCAGGATATAGGGCAGCGCCTGGATGGCCTGGACCGGAACCTCTCCGATGATCGGGAAAACCTGGCCCTGGATGCGGAACTGGACCGCGTCGAGGAAGCCGAACATCAGGCACACCAGCAAGGCTGGTCCCGGCCGCCATTTGGCGAAAATCAGGGCGGCCAGCGCGATATAGCCGCGACCAGCCGACATGTTGTTGTTGAAGCCTGCCGACTGAGCAATCGAGAGGTAAGCTCCACCGATACCGACCAGCAGGGCGGTGATTATGAGGGCCTGATAGCGCAGACGGGTCACCGAGATGCCAGCCGTGTCGATGGCCTTGGGATTTTCGCCCACGGCGCGCAGCCGCAGTCCAAAGCGGCTGCGGAACAGCACCCAGGCCGTGACCGGCACGGCGAGAAAGGCGAAATAGGTGATGATGTTGTGCCCCGAGATCAACTCGCCATAGATCTGGCCGAGCACCGGCACATCGCGCAATTCTTCTGCAAATGGCAGGGTGATGGGGTTGAACCGCTGATCGCCCGAAAGCTGAGGCGTGTAGCCGCCGCGCCGGAACCAGGATTGGCCGAGGAACGTGGTGAGGCCCGCCGCGAGGAAATTGAGGGCCACGCCGGAAATGGTCTGATTACCCTTGAAATTGATCGAGGCCAGACCGTGAATGCCGGAGAACATCAGTGCTGCGGCGATACCTGCCAAGAGGCCAAGCCAGGCCGATCCGGTAACGGCCGACATGGAGGCGGCAGCAAAGGCGCCGGCCAGCAGCTTGCCCTCGAGCCCGATGTCGATGATGCCGGAGCGCTCGGAGAACAGACCGGCCAGCGCCGCCAGCATCAGCGGTACGGCCAGGCGCACCGTGGAGTCCAGGATGAGCGTGACGTCGACGAGAAGCTGTTCCATCATTTTTCTCCCGCCGGTGCATCAGGCTGGAAGAACATGCGCGAGAGCGGTCCGCGCATCATGTCCCCCATGGCTCCGGTGAACAGGATCACCAGCGCCTGGATGGTGACGATCATTTCGCGCGTGATACCCGGCATCTGGAAGGCCAGTTCCTGTCCGCCCTGATAGAGCATGCCGAACAGCAGGGCCGACAAGCCGACACCGACCGGGTGACCCTTGCCCATGAAGGCCACGGCAATACCCACAAAACCGGCGCCATTGACGAAGTTGAGAATGAGACGGCCCTGCACACCGCCGACATTGTTGACCGCAACCATGGCCGCGAAGGCCCCAGCCAGGGCCATGATCACCATGATGGTCTTCTGGGTCGAGATACCGGCATAGCGGGCCGCCACCGGGTTATTGCCCACGGTACGCACCTTGTAACCGAACTTGGTGCGCCAGATCAGCCAATAGACAAGGAACAGAGCCCCGATAGCCAGGAAGAAGGTGAGATTGACCGGCGAGTTTTTGAACAGTTCGATGAAGCTGCGAAGCTGCGGCACCCGCGTGATCGCCTCGAGCGGCGCGCTTTCGTCGGAATTAACCCCCTCGGGCTTCAATATGCGGCTGATGATATAGCCCATCATCGAGACGGCGATGAAGTTGAACATGATGGTAGTGATCACCACGTGGCTGCCGCGCTTGGCCTGCAAATAGCCCGGCACAAAGGCCCACGCGGCGCCAAACAGCGCCCCGCAGATGATCATCAGCGGGAAAACCAGGGCCCAGTGCATGCCGTTGAGCGCCAGCCCGATGAGGATGACGCCCAGCCCCCCGACATAGGCCTGACCTTCGGGCCCGATATTGAACAGGCCCGCGTGATAGGCGAGCGAGACGGCGAGGCCGGCGAAGATGAAGTCGGTGGTGTAGTAGAGCGTATAGCCGAAGCCCGAACCGTAGCCGAAGGCTCCGTAGAGCATGATGCCGACGGCCTGCAGCGGGTTTTGTCCGACGGAAAGAACGATCAGCCCGCCGATCAGAAAGGCCAGGGCGACATTGAGAAACGGCAGAAGTACGACATCGGCCCAGCGTGGCAATGGGGTCATCAGTTGGTATCCCTGCCGGAATTGTCTTTGGGGCTCATTTCCACCAGCGTCTGGTCTGTGGGCGTTTCATGCTCGGACAGGGTCCCCGGTTCGGTGACCACATTGTCGGCGTGCGAGCCTGTCATGCGCAGGCCCAGTTCGGTTTCGTCGGCGGTCGCCGGATCGGCCTCACCCACGATCTGCCCATCGAAGATCACCAGGATGCGGTCCGAGAGCGAGCGGATCTCGTCCAGCTCCACCGAGACGAGCAGGATAGCCTTGCCGGCGTCGCGCATCTTGATGATCTGGTTATGGATGAACTCGATGGCCCCGATGTCGACACCACGCGTCGGCTGACCGACGATGAACACTTCGGGATCGCGTTCCATCTCACGGGCAAGGACCAGCTTCTGCTGGTTGCCGCCCGAGAAATTGGCGGTCTTGAGGTCGAGGTCCGCAGGGCGGACGTCGAACTTCTTCATATATTCCTGCGCTGCGTCGCGTGCAGCGGCAAGGTCGAGGGCCGGTCCTTCGCCGTAATTGTCCTGATAGCCAAGAATGGCGTTTTCCCAGGCATTGAACTTGGTGACGAGCCCCATGCGCAGGCGGTCCTCGGGCACATGGGCGAGCCCGGCCTGTCGCGCCCGGGCCGCGCCATCGTCGCCGCTGATCCTGAGGGGCTTGCCGTGCACGCGGATAGTGCCTGATTTCTGATCCCGCATTCCGGCAATGGATTCGAGCAATTCGGACTGCCCGTTGCCTGCCACCCCTGCAATGCCGACGATCTCGCCAGCGCGGACCTGGAAATTGACACCCTTGACGCGCGGCGTACCGAAATCGTCGGTGACGACCAGGTTCTCGACCTCAAGTCGCACGTCGCCGGGCTTGGCCGCGCCTTTTTCGACCCGCAGCAAGACGCGGCGGCCAACCATCAACTCGGCAAGATGTTCGGGACTGGTATCAGCGGTAGGCAGAGTTTCAACCATTTCACCCTGGCGCATGACCGAGACTTCGTCGGTGATCGCCATGATCTCGCGCAGCTTATGGGTGATCAAAATGATGGTTTTGCCTTCCGCCCGGAGCTTGCCCAGAATGCGGAACAGGTGGTCGGCTTCAGCCGGGGTCAATACGCCGGTGGGTTCGTCCAAAATGAGGGTTTCGGCGCCGCGATAGAGCGCCTTGAGAATTTCAACGCGCTGCTGCTGGCCTACCGAGAGATTGCCCACGATCGCATCAGGGTCGATATCCAGACTATAGTCGCGCGCCAATTCCTTGAGATGACCGCGCGCCCTGTTGAGCGTTGGCGTCAGCAAGGCCGAATCCTCGGCGCCCAGCACAACGTT
>JBGTUK010000264.1:0-3528 GCA_041939225.1 Devosia sp. | reverse complement strand
CAGGAACGGCTGCAGTCCCGCCGTCATCCCTTCACTGCTCCTTCACTGGTGTTCATGATCCGCCGCTGGAAGATGAAGAACAGCACCGCGACCGGGATCGTCATGATCGCGGCGGCGGCGAGCTTCAGCGGATACTGGGTGCCCTGACTGAGCTGGCCCGAGGCGAGCGAGGCGACGCCCTTGGTGAGCACCGTCAGTTCGGGGGACTGGGTCGCCACGATGAAGTGGCTGAGCTCGTTCCACGAGCCCTGGAACGACAGGATCACGATCGTGATCAGGGCCGGTCGCGCCATGGGCAGCACGATCGACCAGAACACCCGGAAGGGGCCGGCGCCAACGTCCCGCGCCGCTTCTTCCATGCGCCGGTCCACCGACTGGAAGGCGGCGACCGGGATCCAGATCATGAACAGCAGTGTGCCCACGAGCTGGATCAACACCACGCCCCAGAAGGTGCCGATCAGGTTTAGTTGCAGGAAGATCGCGGCGATGGCGATGAGCAGCCCGAATTTGGGGAAAGCATGCCCAGCCAGGAACGAGAAAAACAGCACGTTGCGGCCAGGAAAGCTGAGGCGCGCAAAGGCATAGGCCGCCGGCAGGCAGATCGCCGCCGAGAGCAGGGTGACCACCGTTGACAATTGCAGGCTGAGGGTCAGTGCACTCCACACATCGGCGCGCGTCAGGGTCTGGTTCCAGAACCGAAGCCCGAATTGTTGCGGAATGACATTGGGATAGCGCCAGACCTCGGTGAAGGCCCAGACGCCAACCACCAGAAGCGGCAGGATAACCGCCGCGGAGAGGACGAGGGCAAAGATGATCCCGGTCCAATCGGTCGGAATGCGGACGGGGACGGACTTGCGCTGACGGGAGGCCATAACAAGTGCAGGAGCGAGCTGTCTCATCTCATTTCCCCTGATTGCGTGCGACCGAGCGCACATAGAACAGCCCGAAGGCAATGCAGAAACAGAAGGTAATGACCGCCTGCGTGATCGCATTGAGCGGATCGTTCACCTCGCGGAAGGTGCGGTTCATGAACGGACCCATCATTTCGGGCGAAGCCGGCCCCAGCAGGTAGGGCAGCGTGAAGGACGAGAAGATGCCCAGCACGGCAAAGGAAATGGCCACCAGTACCGAATTGGAGATGCGCGGCAAAATAATGTGCCAGAACACCTGCAGACGGTTGGCACCAACATCGCGCGCGGCCTCGATCGCCTGGTTAGCGACATTTCCCAGGCCCGAGAGCAGAATCAGCACGGTGAGCGGGATATTGTCCCACACCAGCCCGATCACCGGCCCCCAAGGGGTGAGATAGGGTGTGCGTATCTTGGGCAGGCCGACCGAATTGAGCAGAATATCGACCATGCCATTAGGGCCCAGCACCCGGATGAAGGCATAGGCCAGGATGATCGAGGGCACGAACATCGGGAAGATCGCCATCGCCTGCACATAGGCCGGTAATCGTCCAGCCGAGAAGCGCAGATAGAGCGAAATGGGCAAGCAGATCGCCAGCAGCAGGATGGCGCACATCAGCGTCGTCCAAAGCGTGATGGTCAGATTGTTGATCGAGTACTGGTCGGAAAAGAAGAAGACATAGCTGTCGAGGTTGAAGCCGATGGCACCGGTTTCGTCGGGGCGCCACAGGGTGCGCACAATGGCATTGATGATCGGCCAGATCACCAGCCAGCCAACCAGAAAAACAGGGATCGCGACGAGCAGGAGGCCGGTGGGCCTCCTGCTGTCATTGGAGTCGATAAGCGGCCGTGGTGCCGCCGGAGCCGCGTCGGTCACGAGTTGCGGTCGACGTTTGGAGCAACGTTACGGTACCAGCCGTCATTGATCGGGCCGGACCAGTCACCACCGGGGAAGGTCGGGATGGTTTTCGGCACGATGTCGGCGAAGCGCTCGCGCAGTTCAGGGGCGACATAATCCCAGGACACACCCGGGAAACCGCCGAGCTCGGTGAGAATTTTGCTCTGGATTTCTTCAGACAGAATGAAATCGGCCAGCTTGAGCGATGCTTCGGTATTGGTGCCGTTCTCGATCACCACCGAGCGGGTGAAGCCGCCGGCCAGGGCCAGATCCTGAAGCTGCACAAGGCCGGTATCGGGCGGCAGAACGCCCTGGTCGATGGCCTGGAGCACCTGGTCGGACCAGACCGGGGTCATGGTGACCACGCCTTGCGCCAGAAGCTGGATCGACTGGGTATTGCCCGAGGAGTACGCGCCATTGTCGTAGAGCGACGGGGCGATGTCCTGCAGCAGTTCCCAGGCCTTGCCGAGTGCCTCGTTACCGAATTCTTCGGTGTAGTTGTCGACCGTGAACTTGGAGGGATCGAGGCCATTGGCCTGGTGAATGGCGCGGCGAACGAAATTGCCGCCCGAACCGCCCTTGTCGGGACGGTTATAGACGAACTGACCGGGATTGGCCTTGATCCAGGCAACCAGATCATCCCAGTTCTTGGGGGCATCGGCGGGGCTCAGCTTGGTGCTGTCATAGGCGAGCAGGACCTGCGACCCGCGATAGGGCAGCGAGTAATCGCTCTCGATGGCCAAGGGATTGACCTTATCGTAGTTGGACAGGCCGGCTTCCTTGATATTGGTGTAAATGCCGGCCTCGATGGCGCCGGCGGGCAGTTCGGCATCGGCAGATTCGAAGAAATCGGCCTGCGGATCGGTGCCCGTCTCCTTGGCGGCCATGGCGCGCTCAGCAATCGAGATGATGCCGGCACCGTCACCGGCGTCGACCAGGTTGATCGAAACACCCGGATTAGCGGCTTCGAACGCGGGCTTCACCGTATTGGTCCAGAAGTCGAGGATGTTGCTGTCCGAGCTGGTGTACCAGTCGATCACGCCTTCGGCGGCGAAGGACATGCGGGGCATAAGGGCCGAACCGGCCACAATACCCGCAGCGGAAATCATGAAGTCACGACGTTTCATGTTCTTTCTCCCATCATGGCGACCGGGGCGGCCACCGCGCATTGACATGCCGAATGCGGAGGCAGCGTATCGGCTCGTGGCCGACATGACGAACCGGATCGGCACCGGCTCGCCCGCCTCATGGGCCTCCTCCCTCTTCGCGTTGACGGATGGAAGGCGGTCCCAATCTGAAGTCGGGTTGCACCTGCCGCGATACGCCATCGCATCAGCAAGACAACACCGAAAAGCGATTGCACACAAGTGCATTTTTTCGCTTTGTCGGGTGCCTAAATAGGGGCGTTACGTAACGCTTTAATGACAGCGTCGGCTTGCACACCTGTGCAACTTTTCAGACAAGGCGTTGCAAACCAGAGCGCAGGTGGCGGGAAGCTACGGCTTTCGGCATGGACCGCAACGCCGCGCTACAGCCTTGAAAGGGCCGCTCGCCGCGCCTGCAGACGCTAGCGTTTGCCCGGACGGACGGATCGGCGCCAGACCGGGATCGGCTCGATCATGCGACGCTCCGAAACAGCGCGCTGTGGCTGCAGCAAAAGATCGACGACTTCGTCGGCCATTGGGTTCAATGGCTGCCGGAAAGTGGTCAACTGGTATGAGG
>JBGTUK010000263.1:2072-3547 GCA_041939225.1 Devosia sp. | reverse complement strand
CGATAGGCATCGTCTATCGCGCCGGCGAGACGGTCGTCGGCCGGCGAGAACAGGACGTCGTGGGTCCGCCCCGCCGCGACGATGCGCCCTTCGCCCTCGGCCTGTCCGGCCTGCGCGGCCGCCCCCGCGGCTGAGGCCTTGGCCGCAAGCGCGGTGCCACGGGCCCAGATTGCGCTTTCACTGCCCACGATCCACTGCTCGGCCTGTATTTCCAAGATCGAGCGTGCGCTCAATGCGGACAATCGGGTGACCTCTGCCCGTGTCAACCTGACCCTGAAACGCGCCAGCATTGACGCCGCCCCAGACGTGACCGCCGAAGAGATGCGCAGGCTGGTCGAGGGATTGGGATACGAGGCCCATGAGCTGGATCAGGGCACGCTGAATGCCACCGCCAACGATCGGGCCGGGCGCGACCTCTTGATGCGACTGGCGGTCGCCGGGTTCGCCAGCATGAATGTCATGCTCTTGTCGGTGTCGGTCTGGTCAGGTGCCGAGGATGCGACGCGCGATATGTTCCACTGGATCTCCGCCGCGATCACGCTGCCGGCGATTGCCTTTTCCGGGGTGCCGTTCTTTCGCAATGCCTGGGCCGCGCTGCGCAACAGGCGGCTCAACATGGATGTGCCGATCGTATTGGCCATCGTGCTGGCGATCATCACCTCGCTCTGGGAAACCATGCTATCGGGGCATCATGCCTATTTCGATGCCGCCATGGCGCTCACGTTTTTCCTCTTGGCGGGGCGCTACCTTGATCACCGGACCCGGGCGATTGCGCGCTCTGCGGCGGAAGAATTGACAGCGCTGGAGGTGCCCCGCGCGACGCGCTTGGTGGATGGCGCCGAAGAGGTTGTAAACGTTGCACAATTGGCTGTCGGAGATCTCATCCTGGTGCGGCCCGGTGGGCGCATGCCTGTGGACGGCGAAATCGTCCGGGGCACGTCCGAGATCGACCGCTCGCTTCTGACGGGCGAGACGCTGCCGGTCTTTGCGGGCGTGGGGCAGGCGGTCAGTGCGGGCGAGGTCAACCTGACCGGGCCTTTGACCCTTCGCGCCACGGCGGTGGGGGCGGAAACCTCGCTGCATCGCATGGCCGATCTCGTGGCCATCGCGGAATCCGGGCGCTCGCGCTATACCTCGCTCGCCGACAGTGCCGCCAAGCTCTATGCGCCGGGGGTGCATATCCTTGCAGGGCTCAGTTTCATGGGCTGGTATCTCTATACATGGGATGTGCGCACGGCGCTGAATATTGCGGCTGCGGTTCTGATCATCACCTGTCCTTGTGCGCTTGGCCTTGCGGTGCCTGCGGTCACGACGGCGGCCTCGGGGCGGCTATTCCGGCGGGGGATGCTGATCAAGCATGAAACCGCGCTGGAACGGCTGGCGCAGGTCGACACGGTGGTGTTCGACAAGACCGGCACGATGAACTTTAACAAAATCTTAAAATAGGATTAATTCAGTTGATGAAAAATGGAAGA
>JBGTUK010000263.1:0-2062 GCA_041939225.1 Devosia sp. | reverse complement strand
TTCCTGAGATTGATAAATTGTTCTCTAATCTGATCGTATTCTTTTGCTCGCTTTTCCGCTGCTGAGATTAACGAGGATGCTTCAAATACTTTCATATCTGTCTCCTTCCCACTTAATCTTATCTAAATTTTACCACATTATATTACATGTAAGAAGCTTCTTCCTTTTGTTAAAGATACTTTCTTTAGGAGATTTGAACTTTAACAAAATCTTAAAATAGGATTAATTCAGTTGATGAAAAATGGAAGAAATGGTTAGGCATTGGTAGCCGTGGGGCGGGTTATCGCCTGCAGGTCGATGACGCCGTACTGTTTAGCGCCCTGCAACATCAGGAACGTAAAAAACACGCCACGCCACGCAGCGCGCAGGAACGGGTGCACTATTTGCTGATTCGTTTTCTGACCTCAGCCTTTTCTCTGAAACTTGAAGATTTAGCCGATGAATGGTTTGTCAGCCGTGGCACGCTGCAAAACGACATGGCTGAGGTAAGAGAGCGTCTGGCGCACTACCAATTGACCATTGAAACCAAACCGCGCTACGGCATGAAGTTGTTTGGTTCGGAGATGGCGATCCGCGCCTGTCTGACCGATCTGTTATTCCAACTGCACCTGGCCGATGCCGAAAATCCGCTGCTCAACAATGAGATCCTGCGGCAACCGCAGGTGACGACCTTTGCCGGTTTGCTGCATCCGTTGCTGTCGCAATATGCCATTCGTTTGACGGACGAAGGTGAGCAGTATCTGATTTTCTATTGTGCAGTCGCGCTGCAACGCATTACCGATGGTTATCCGCTGCCGGACTTTGACGTTGAGGACGGGGATGACGCGGTGCGCAAGGTTTCGACCTGGCTGGCCGGGGAACTGCGTAAAGCCAGTGGCAAAGAGATATCGATAGCGGAAGAGGCCTACCTGCGGGTGAACATTGCTGCGCGGCGGGTGCAGGAGGTGCAACCTACCGAGATCAACGCCGACGATGAAGAAGCGCTGGTGGATTACATTCTGTCGTATATCAACGCGCACTATAACTACAATCTGCAGGGTGACAAGCAGCTGCGTGCCGATCTGCTGACCCATATCAAGACCATGATCACCCGGGTGAAATACCAGATTAATATCCCCAACCCGCTGCTGGCGAACATTAAACAGCACTACCCGATGGCCTATGACGTGACGCTGGCCGCGGTCTCCAGCTGGGGGAAATACACGCCCTACACCCTGAGTGAAAACGAGATCGGTTATCTGGTACTGCACATTGGCGTTGGGCTGGAGCGGCATTACAACATCGGCTATGAGCGACACCCGCAGGTGATGCTGGTGTGCGATACCGGTAACTCGACGGTGCGGATGATCCAGGCGCAGATCGCACGCAAATATCCACAACTGGTGATGACGCGCATCGTTTCACTGCGAGATTACGAGGTGCTCAGCCATATCGACGAAGACTTCGTTATTTCCAATGCGCGGGTTAGCGAAAAGAACAAGCCGGTGGTGGTGATGTCGCCGTTCCCGACCGAATACCAGCTCGAACAGCTCGGCAAACTGGTGCTGGTGGATCGTACCAAGCCCTATATGCTGGAGAAGTTCTTCGACGCCGAGCATTTTATGTTGGTCAATGAACCGCTGACCCAGGCGGAATTATTCCAGCAGGTGTGTCGCCAGCTTGAGCAAGAAGGCTATGTTGGCGAAGATTTTTACCCTTCAGTGGTCGAGCGCGAGGCGATTGTTTCTACCCTGCTGGGTGAAGGGATCGCGCTGCCGCACTCGCTGGGGTTGCTGGCGAAAAAAACCGTCGTGGTGACGCTGCTGGCGCCGCAGGGGGTGGCCTGGGGTGAAGGTGAAATTGCCCACGTGATTTTCCTGCTGGCGATCAGCAAGAGCGATTACGAAGAGGCGATGGCAATCTACGATCTGTTCGTCACCTTTGTGCGCGAACGTTCGATGAGTCGCCTGTTGGGCAGTGATAATTTCGACAGTTTCAAGGCGGTGGCGCTGGACTGTTTAAGTAGGATCTAGCTGCAGGAATGATGTGTTGTAAAGTAGGTGCGCTGCATGTAGCGCACCTG
>JBGTUK010000262.1:0-3551 GCA_041939225.1 Devosia sp. | reverse complement strand
ATCTCGAAGCCCATCTGCGTCAGGTGATCGAGGACATCGAAACCCGCTCGCCGATCCAGTTGGTGGCGGTGGGCATCGGTCACGATGTGACCCGCTATTACCGGCGCGCCGTGACCCTGCTCGATGCCGAGGAACTGGCCGGGGCGCTGACCGATGAATTGGCGGCGCTGTTCGACGAGGAACTGCCGGCCCAGACGCGGCGGCGGGCCAGGGGATGATGCTGCGGGCCGCAACTGCCGTGGCACTGTTGGTTCTGGCCCTGCCGGCCGGAGCGATGGAGTTAATGGTCAGTGCCGCACCCGTCACCCGGTTCAAGGGGGCAGAACTGGACCAGCCGGTCGACCGGCTGATATTTCGCGGTGGTCTGACGCTGCAAAGCCCGGTTGACACCTTTGGCGGCCTCTCCAGCGTTACCCAGACTGGCCCAGACCAACGCATTGCTTTTGTCTCCGACCGGGGCAATTTCATTTCCGGGCAATTGGCCTATGACGAGGCGGACCGACTGATCGGCTTGATTGGTGTCACGATCGAGCCGATGCAGAATTCGGGCGGTACGGTGTTGCCGCGCCAGTATGCCCGCGATGCCGAAGGCATGGACACAGTCTGGCGCGATGGAGAAGCCTATGCGGTGCGCGTGGGGTTCGAACATCTGACGCGGGTGGCGGACTTTGAGATAACGGATGGCCGGCCGGATGGCGCGGCGCGGGAAGTCAACATTCCGCAATGGCTGACCGATCTGAGGACCAATGAAAGCCTGGAATCGGTCTGCATTGCCCCGGAAGCATCGCCCATTGCCGGCTCCACCCTGCTGCTGACCGAAGAAGCGCTGGACAGCGATGGCAATCATCGCGGTGAGTTGCTGGGCGTCAATGACAAGGGACCGATTGGCTATGCCAACAGCCCAATCGTCAACCCGACGGATTGCAAATTCCTGCCCAATGGCGATCTGCTGGTGCTTGAGCGGGGGGTGTCGCTGTTTGCCTTCGTGATGAATTTGCGGCTGGTGCCGGCCGATCAGGTGCGGCCGGGCAATCTGATGCGCGGCGAATTGCTGGTTTCGGCGCGGGGCGGCGAGATCGACAATATGGAAAGCCTGCTGGTGCACGAAACGCCCGGCGGCGAGACGCGCATCCTCATCGGCTCGGACAATAATTTCAACGATTGGCAGCGCAATCTCGTTCTTGAGTTCGCGCTGCCGCAGGAATAGCCGGGCCTATTCGGCCGGCTATCAGGCTGCCACCGGCATCTTGCGCAGCACCAGGTCGCGAACGGTCTTGTAGGGCGCCAGCATCAGCACGGCCATTATCAGTTTGACCAGGAAGTCGCCCAAAGCGAGAGACTGCCAGAGTTCGACGTCTGGGCCGATGCCGAGCAGCGGGGCGGGGAAGGCGAGGGAACTGTCTTCCATGCCGAACAGCGCATCGATGCCAGCGAAAGCCGGGGCCATGGCGAGGCTGAAGAACAGCGCCGTGTCGAGCGCCGAGGAGACCAGCGAGGAGAACATGGGCGCATGCCACCAGGCGCTGTTGCGCAGTCGGTGGAAGATCGAAACGTCGAGCAATTGGGCGACCAGGAATGCCGAACCTGAGGCAATTGCGATGCGGGGGGTGGCCAACCAGATCGAGAGGATCACCGCGACGGCAAAACCAGCCACCACGACGAGCCGGGCGCGTCGTGGGCCGAATGCGCGGTTGGAAAGGTCAGTGACCAGGAAGGCGACGGGATAGGTGAACGCGCCCCAGGTGAGAATGTCACCGAGGTTGACGCCACCGATCATGGCGTTGACGGGGAACTGAACCAGAAAGTTGGAGGCGGCGATGACGGCCACCATGGCGGCAATGGCCACCAGGAAACGAGACAGCATTGGACTACCTTCATGTGATCCGCCGACCGGCAACAGACCGGGGCGGGGAGCTGATGTTACGCCGGATTTGCGGCGACACCGGGTTTTGTGCCTGCCTCAATTGGGCAGGACGCATGGAAGCCAAGCTCCCAAAAAAACAAGACCGCGTGGCAGTTACCCACCACGCGGCCAGAAACTCGAATGCAGAAATCCTAGCCAGCGAGGGTGGCGCGGATTTCCTTTTTCAGGCCCAGAGCCAGCGGGGACAGGTCGGCGTCGTCCTGCTTGAGCAGGAAGGCGTCCAGACCACCGCGATGCTCGACGGTGCGCAGAGCGGAGGTGGCGATACGCAGCTTGACCGGACGATTGAGCGCGTCCGAGAGCAGGGTGACGTTCACCAGATTGGGGAGAAAGCGGCGGCGGGTACGGTTAAGGGCGTGTGAAACATTGTTGCCCACCATAACACCCTTGCCGGTCAGTTCGCAGCGACGTGCCATTGGTCTTGATCCTGTTTGTGTAAAGGTCCTGCGTGGCGGGGACGTCCCGCTACGGGCCTCGATTGTGATGAAATCTCGCGGGACTTTAGAGAATTGGGGGGCATCCGTCAAGCAAAGAGGCCGGACAAAGCGGCGCGAGCGCCTTGCTTGTGCCCGGTATGGACGGCAGTTTGGAGATAAACAGTGATTCGTTTCGCCCGGCCAGCGTCTCGCGCGGGCATATGCAGCCGAGAAGACCACACGTGATCCGCACTGCCCTTGCTCTTGTTGCCGCCCTCGCACCGCTCAGTCTTTCTTCCGCTCTCGCCGCACCGGTCGAGGCACGCGCCAGCTATGTGGTGACGGTGGGCGGAATCAATGTGGCCATGGTCGATATCGACCTCAATGACGATGGTGCGCGCTACGGGCTGGATTTGTCGGCGAGGGTGGCGGGGCTGGGGAGCGTCGTGGCCAGTGGCACAGCCAGCGCCTCGGTGGCGGGGTCTTCGGCGGGCCCGTCTCTGCAATCGCAGAGTTTTGCGCTGGAGACGCGGGCCAATGGCGAGGTATTCACTGCCAATGTGGGCTATGAGGGGCGCAATGTCAGCGCTTTCCAGGTGCAGCCGCCGGTGACCGACTCCTATGATCGCGTGCCGCTGGAACGCGGGCATCTCAGAGGTGTCGGCGATTTTCTCTCGGCGTTTGTCCTCAAGAGCAACGGATTGGACCGGAGCCTGTGCGAGCGCACGCTCAAGATCTTCACCGGGGTCGAGCGCTTCGACATTGCGCTTGGCTTTCTGGACAATGACGAGGCAACCTCGCCGCGTACAGGCTATCAGGGCCCCCTGGTCGCCTGCTCGCTCGACTATCGGCCGATCTCGGGGCATTTCGAAAGCTCTGAGATGACCAGTTACCTGGCCCAGACCAGCCGTATGATCCTGTGGTACGCGCCGCTGGGACAGACCGGCTACTTTATTCCCTATCGCGTGATCATCGGCACCTCGATGGGCGATCTCTCCATGGTGCTTACTCGCGCCGAGAGCTGAGATGCTTGTCCCAGCTTGGGACGGTCAAAAGCTTTTTTGACAATTTTGCGACGACACCGGCCCGCCAATGCGCGTCTCACCGGTTAACGGCCCCCTGTGTCCCTTCGACCAGCCCACTAAGCGACTGTCAGGAAATGGCCGGAGGCGAGCGGAATTAACCCGATGTTCACGCACATGAACGGAATT
>JBGTUK010000261.1:0-3577 GCA_041939225.1 Devosia sp. | reverse complement strand
ATCAAAATCACAAAAGGTGTGTCCAGAAGATCCTCGCGACCCTTCATCAGGAGGGACAACTCTACAAGAAGGCTTACAGGGGATTCTATTCGGTCCGGCAGGAGCAGTACCTCACCGAGAAGGACTCGTTCACCGTGGCCAAGGTCGCCACCCGGGTCCGGTGGACGGGCGCGATGGGGGCTGGCAGAGGGCGCGAGCTGCGCTTCGGGGTGTGGCCAGGGGTGGGCATGGGTCCGCTCACCGGATTCATCTCCGCCTACGCCACCACCCGCGAGCTGGCCCCGATGATCGCGGCCATCGGCATGCTGCTGCGCAAGCGGGCCCGGAGGCTGCGGGGGTGAGCGCCCCCCTCCTGCTCCTGGCGCTGGTCGCCGCCGTCGAGAGCCGGTCCGAGCATCCGATTGCCACGGCCATAGTCGCGGCGGCCGAAAAGGCGGGCCTGACGCTTGGCGCGGTGACCGAGTTCAGCTCCAATTCGGGCACTGGCGTCACCGCCCGGGTCAATGGACGGCTGGTTGCCGTGGGCTCGCAGCGCCATATGAGCCATCTGGATTTCTCCGATTTCTCGGCGGCAATCGACAGGCTCGCTGCAGAAGGCAAGACGCCAGTATTCGCGGCCATCGACGATAAGCTCGCTGCCGCGATCGTGGTGGCCGACACCATCAAACCAACCAGCAAGTCGGTCATCGAGGCCCTGCATGGCATGGGTCTGAAAACCGCAATGATCTCGGGCGACGATCGCCGCACGGCCGAGGCCATCGCCGCCCAACTCGGCATTGACGAGGTGCGGGCCGAAGTGCTGCCTGCTGACAAGGTGGAAGCCATCAAGTCGCTGCGGCAAGGCAATCGGATCGTTGCCTATGTCGGAGACGGTATCAACGATGCCCCGGCCCTGGCCGAAGCCGATATCGGCATCGCCGTCGGCTCAGGCACGGACGCGGCCATCGAAAGCGCGGATGTGGTGCTGCTGGGTGGTGATCTCAAAGGCGTGCTCAATGCGCTGACCGTCAGCCGGGCGACGCTGCGCAATATCCGGGAGAACCTGTTTTGGGCTTTCGGCTACAACGCCGTTCTGATCCCGGTGGCCGCCGGCGTGCTCTATCCTGCTTTCGGCATCCTTCTCTCGCCCATGATCGGGGCCGGCGCCATGGCCCTGAGCTCGGTCTTTGTGGTCGGCAATGCGCAACGCTTGCGGGGCATCAAGGGGGTGACGTCATGAATATCGGACAGGCTGCGGAAAAGTCGGGCGTCTCGGCCAAGATGATCCGCTATTACGAGCAGATCGGCCTCATTTCCCCACCTTCGCGGACCGACAGCAATTACCGGGTCTACGGGGCCGAAGAGGTGCATGTGCTGCGCTTCATCAAGCGGGCACGAACCCTGGGCTTCTCGGTAGAGGAAACGTCGGTCCTGCTCGGTCTCTGGCGGGACCGGACCCGCGCTAGCGCTGAAGTGCGAGACATCGCCAGCAGCCACATCGTTGCGCTCGAAACCAAGATTGCCAAATTGCAGGGCATGGTGAAGACGCTCAGCCATCTGGTGCATTGCTGCGCCGGCGACAACCGGCCCGACTGCCCCATTCTCGACGACCTGGCCGGCACACCGGCCGAACCGACATCCAAAGGACACTGAAATGGCTGAGAAAACCACCCTGAATGTCAGCGACATGACCTGCAACCACTGCGTGGGCACGATACGCGGCGCCCTCGAGGAGGCCCTGCCAGGCACGCATGTCGAGATCGACCTGTCAGCACACAAGGTCAGCTTCACGGGCGACAAGGCCAAGGGTGAAGCGGCAATCCGCGAGGCCGGCTATACGCCCGAGGCGGGGTGATTGGTGAGCTCCAGCGGCGCCAAAGAATAGGCCGGCGCCGCCCGGAGCCCAGCGCAATAATGCGTCAGCAGCGCTGTCGTTCCCGCGGCAAGAACATCAAAATGAAATTCTTGCACAGCTTTAAAACTGGTGAGCCCCCGCGACGCCAAGGAAGGCCGGCACCGCCCGGAACTCGATCCGAGAAATAACGGGATTCCCGTGTCATCCTGAAGGCAGGCGAATGCCTTGAAATCAAACGAAAAAGGGGCGCCATGGGCGCCCCTCAATTGGTTGTTGGTTTCGCTGGCTCAGAACGGGCTGTCCGGGAAGTAGAACTGCTCGGCGTTCTCCTGGGTCACCAGCGGCGCACCCAGAATGTATTCGCCCTGCACCGGACCATTGGAGGTGAAGTTGGCAACGGTCACGTCCATGGCCGTGGCGATCATGGCAGGCGGATAAAGCACGTCGACCGGGATCAGGGTGTCGCCATCCATGATGCCCTTGATGACGTCCTTCATGCCGGCGCCACCGACGATGAACATCTCGTCTTCGCGACCAGCCTGACGCACGGCTTCCACCACGCCCATGGCGATGTCGTCGTCCTGCGCCCAGACGCCGTCGATATCGGGGAAGCGCGACAGGAAGTCCTGCATTACTTCAAAGCCATCATCGCGGTTCCAGTTGGCAAATTCATCGTCGAGCACATTGATGCCCGAGCCCTCGATACCGGCCATGAAGGCGTCGAAACGTTCGGTATCGATAACGGTCGGAATACCACGCAGGATCACGATGTTATCGCCGTCACCCAGACGGGTCTTGAAGTACTCGGCGGAGACTGAACCCAGTTCAGTGTTGTTGCCGGCAACATAGACGTCCTGGATCGAGGCATCGGGCAGGCCGCGATCGACCACGGTAATGAACGCACCCGATTCCTTGGCCTGACGCACCGGCTCGACCAGCGGGTCGGATTCAAAGGGCAGCACGACAAGCGCGTCGATCTGCTGCACCGAGATCAGGTCTTCGATGTCGCTGGCCTGATCGCCGGGGCTATCGGCAGTCACCAAGGTGATGTCAATATTGTCATGCGCAGCTTCGAGGCGCTTTTCAGCTTCCTGGGCATGCCAGTTCAGGCCGCCGGCCCAACCATGAGTTGCGGCTGGAATGGAGACACCGATCCGGATCTGATCCTGTGCCACCGCTGCGCCGGCCAGGGCGGTCGTTGCCGCCAGAGCCAGGGTCAATGCCTTCATAGACATGGGTAGTTCCTCCCGTAAAGTGTGGCGCCAAGCGCCGGTTAAGCCCGCCCCGAAAGGGCTGGGAATTCTTCGTTACTCGGGCTTCTTGGCCCGGCGGCTGGTGCGGAAGGAGCCGCGCTGGAGATAGACAGCCGCCACGATAATCACGCCCTGCACCGCCCCGTTGAGGTAGTTCGAGATGATATCGGTGAGATTGAGAATATTGCCGATAGCCGTCAGGATCAGCGCACCGATAACAGTGCCCCCAATGCGGCCATAACCGCCCTTGAGCATGGTGCCGCCGATGATCACCGCGGCAATTGCCTCAAGCTCCCAGAGCACACCGGTGGCCGAAGAGGCCGAGCCCAGGCGCGGCACATAGATGATGGTGGCGAGCGAGACGCACAGGCCCTGCAGAATATAGGTCATGGTCCGCACCCGGTCGACCTTGATGGCCGAGTAGCGTGCCACCTGCTCGTTGGAGCCGATGGCCATGCAATAGCGACCGAATGCCGTACGGTTCATCAAT
>JBGTUK010000260.1:0-3581 GCA_041939225.1 Devosia sp. | reverse complement strand
GCGATAAGTTGCATGTCGCCGTATTCGATACCGTTATGAACCATCTTAACGTAATGACCTGCACCATCTGAACCGATGTAAGCTACGCAAGCGTCGCCATCTTCAGCACGCGCAGCGATTTTCTCAAGAATCGGAGCCACCAGTGCGTACGCTTCTTTCTGTTATGAAGCTTCTCGATAACGCATTCCGATACTGAGCCATCGACCTACTTGCTCGCTGGCGTGGCGATGACGCTGGCCGGCCTGGTGGTTTTGTCGCGCGCTCGCCACGCTCTGAATGGGCTCAGGGTCCTCGTTCAGTTGGCGGCCTTCTGGCTCGGCTTCTGCCTCTTGCCCCTGCACGGGCTCGCCTTTGGCACCCCGATGCTGGCCTACCCTGCCTATGGCACCTACGAGGCCCAGGTCGACGAGGTTCTCTCCGCCGATGCCAACCGGATCCGGATAATTGCCTCCCAATTCGTGCCGGTCGAGAACGCCAGAACAGTACCGATCCGGCGCGCCCGCATAGTCCTGCCGGGTACTGCAATGCTTGCGCCGGGTGATAGATTTCGGGCCGCCCTACGCCTGGCGCCCATTCCCGGACCGGTCTTGCCCGGGTCCCATGACGGACAATTTCATTCCTATTTCGTCGGCGTGGGGTCCTATGGCTCCACCACTGGTACGGTCGAGGTCCTGGCTGATGGCGACGTCTGGAGCCCGACCCGGAACGTGCAAGGCTTGCGCAGCGAAATCGGTAACCGTATCGATACCGTTCTGGGCGGGGCGACTGCCGCGATCGGCAAGGCCATGGTCGTCGGAGATCAAAGCGACATCACCGACAAGACGCGCGATGTCATGGCTGCCTCGGGCCTGGCGCACATCTATTCGATCTCTGGCCTGCACCTGTCCATTGTGGCTGGCGGCATCTACTGGCTTTTACGCTTGGCGCTGGCTTCGTTTCCGGCCCTCGTGGCCTGGCCCATCAAGCAGATCTCCGCAGCGGTGGGCATCGTCGCGGCCTTTCTGTACCTGATGTTGGCCGGTGGTGTGGACAATGTGCCCGCCTTTCGCTCGACCCTGATGCTCGCCCTGATCTTCGGCGCCGTCCTGGCGGGCCGCCAGGCCTTGACCATGCGCAATGTCGCCATCGCCGCCATAATCATTATTCTCATCGATCCCGCGAGCATCTTCAGGGCCAGCTTCCAGCTCTCCTTTGCCGCAGTGGTCGGTCTCATCGGCATCTATGAACTGCCGCGCCTGCGCGGAACACCATCTACAGGGCGCATAGCCCGCATTGGCGGCGTGGTTGCCGCTACGGCCTGGACCAGCCTTGTCGCGGGCCTGGCGACATTGTTGTTTTCTGCCTACCACTTCCAGCAGACCGCCCCGTTAGGTGTCATCGGCAATGTGCTGGCCTTGCCCTTTGTCAGCCTCGTCATAATGCCCTTCGGAGTGTTGTCCGTTCTCGCCATGCCGCTGGGTATCGACGGGCTCTGCCTGGCCATCATGGGCTGGGGCATTGACCGCATGATCGATGTCGCAGAACTGGTCGCTGCATGGAGTCAGGGCTGGACCGGCAATCCTTTGCTCGCCGGTTGGACCCTGGTCGTAGGATTGATCGCTTTGGCCTGGTTCGCCTTCGTGGAAACCCGCTGGCGCTTACTGGGGCCAGCGCTGGCGCTACCCGTCATTTTGGCGTTCGGGTTCGAGCCGCACCCGGATATCCTGATCGCCGACACCACCCAGGCCGTCGCCATCCGCGATGGTGACGAAATGGCTCTGGTCACCGGTCGAACTGGCAGTTTCGCCGTCAATGTTTGGGGCGATCACTACCAGACTGAAATCACCGCCCCACACCCGGCGGCCCGCTGTGACAGCCTCGGCTGCATTCTGGCCGATCCCGCCTATAGCGTGGCCGTCATCCGCAATGCGGCAGCTTTCGCCGAGGACTGCGGCCGCCACAACCTGTTGATCGCGCGCATCTATCCTCCACAATTCTGCTACGCGGCGGGACAGGTCATCGGACCGCGCGAATTGAAGGAGGGCGGCGTGCATTGGTTGGTCTGGAATGCAACGGCAGGACAGTTCGACATCCGTCCTGCCATTGAGAACCTCAATCGGCCTTGGCGTATCGCGCCACGCTGATACCCCGTAGGCATCGCAGGTCTCAAAGCTTGATTTTGGCTTCAGGCTGTCCGGCAACATCGACATCGATGTAGAACACTCCGCCGGCAACTTTTTCCGCGGCCAACTGCTCGGCCGACATGGTCTTGTTGGCGGTGGTGAGGAACAGCCGCTTGAGATCCGTGCCGCCAAACGCCGGGCAGGTGACCTGGCTGACAGGCACCTCGATAATGCGATCGATGGTCCCGTCGGGCGCATAGCGGATCACGCACGATCCGCCCCAGCGGGCATTCCACAGATAGCCCGCGCTATCGACCACCGCCCCGTCCGGATAGCCACGGTGCTCTGAAACATCGGCGAACAGCTCCCAATCGCCTGCCGGCATTCCCGTTTCTGGATCGACGGCACATTTGAGAATTTTCTGATCCGGCGTGTCGGTCCAATAAGCCGTCCGGCCATCGGGCGAGAAGCAGGTAGCATTTGGAATAGCCGCATTGGATATGATCTTGGTCAGAACGCCCGCGCGATAGTGATAGACCGCACCATCCTTGGGCCCTTCATCCTTGACCATGGTGCCGATCCAGAACGCGCCCGAGGGATGCACCCGGCTGTCATTAGTACGGTTGGTCGGCACGTCCTGCTCGATATCGATCAGATGAACCGCTTCACCGGTAACCAGATCAAAACGCTTCAGCCCGGTTTCACTGGCTAGCACCAGCGTTGCATCATCGATAATTGCCGCTGCCGCGACGATCTCGTCTAAGTGCCACCGGTTCTGCACCTCGCCATCGACATTGGCGGCGAACAGCGTCTGGTTATTGATGTCGAACCAGAACAATTGCTGACGGCCAGCATGCCAGAATGGTCCTTCGCCCAGCGCGCATTGGCTGTCGATCAGTAGTTTGGCGGTCCCGGTCATTTCGCGGCTCCCTGGTCATAGGCCGCAACGGCCAGTTTCGCGCGTTCGCTCACGTCAGCCACGTCCATGCCGGGCTTGAAAAGATAGGTGCCCAGGCCAAATCCGGTGCAGCCCACCGCGAAGTACTCGTGGAAATTATCCGGATTGGCACCGCCCACCGCATAGAGCGGCAGGGCGGGAGGGAGAACGGCCTTCATTGCCTTGATACCCTTGGCGCCCAGCACTTCAGCGGGGAAAAATTTGAGCCCGGTCGCGCCGGCGCGAATGGCGGAAAAGGCATCGGTCGGAGAAAACACCCCCGGGTAAGATTTCAGCTCCAGCCGAACGGTTTCGGAGATCACCTCCACATTGGTGTCCGGCGAGACAATGAAGGTGCCACCGGCCCCGGCCACGGCCCGCACGTCCTCTGGCGTCAGCACTGTGCCCGCCCCAATTTCTGCCCGATTGGACAGAGCCTTGGCAGCACGGCCAATACTGTCCACCGCACTGGGCGAATTGAGCGACACTTCGATCAAGGTAATGCCGGCCTCCACCAGTGCTGTGCAGACGGGCACGGCCTC
>JBGTUK010000259.1:0-3612 GCA_041939225.1 Devosia sp. | reverse complement strand
ACCGATGGCGCCCTCGATCAGAGTAATGAAGCGTTAATCAACTTGCTGGCCGGCTGGTTTGCCGATTTGGGCTTTCGCGTCGACGTGCAGCCGGTGCCGGACAGCCGCAACAAATTCAACCTGCTGGCCAGCATTGGCGAAGGCAGCGGTGGCCTGCTGCTGGCGGGTCACACCGACACCGTGCCTTATGATGAAGGCCGCTGGACGCGCGACCCTTTCACCCTGACCGAACACGACAATAAGCTGTACGGTCTGGGCACCGCCGATATGAAAGGCTTCTTTGCCTTTATTCTGGATGCGGTACGCGACATCGACGCCAGCCAACTGACCAAGCCTTTATACATTCTGGCCACCGCAGATGAAGAAACGACGATGGCCGGCGCACGTTATTTTGCCGCCTCGACCAGCATCCGTCCGGACTTCGCCATTATTGGTGAGCCAACCTCGCTGCAGCCGGTGCGTGCGCACAAGGGCCACATAGCCAACGCCATCCGCATCGTCGGCCAATCCGGCCACTCGAGTGACCCGGCGCGCGGCGTGAACGCCATCGATTTGATGCATGAAACCATCGGCCGCCTGATGGAACTGCGCAAAACGCTGCAAGAGCGCTTTAATAACCCGGCCTTTGCCGTGCCCTACCCGACCATGAACTTCGGTCATATCAACGGGGGCGATGCGGCCAACCGTATCTGCGCCTGCTGCGAGCTGCATCTGGATATCCGCCCGTTACCGGGCATGACGCTCGACAACATCAACGAACTGATGCAGCAAACGCTGGAGCCAGTCAGCCAGCGCTGGCCGGGCCGCCTGAGCATTGAGGAATTGCACGCCTCGGTACCGGGCTATGAGTGCCCGACCGATCACCATATGGTGGCGGTGATTGAGAAACTGCTGGGCACCCGCACGCAGGTGGTCAACTATTGCACTGAGGCTCCCTTCGTCCAGCAGGTCTGCCCGACGCTGGTGTTGGGCCCTGGCTCTATCGACCAGGCGCATCAACCGGACGAATACATAGATACCGGCTTTATCGAACCGACGCGCAAGCTGTTGGGTCAGTTGGTCAGCCACTTCTGTCGCCAATAAACCTGACACAGGGTAGGGTTAATGATTTATCATCTCCCTACCCATTAATAAGTAGCAAACCAAGGAAATAAGCCAGACTGATAACCGGCGCAGCGTAATTAAATTTCAGAAAATGCGCCGATTTTGATGTTTTTTTGCTAAAAATAGTGTCAATTGACCATTGGACAGGAACGTGGCGAGATGAAACAGGCGCTGTTCGCCTGACACGTGAAATTTACTTACAAGATAAAAATCATACAGAACTGGGTCAGGGGTTATATGAACGAACAATATTCGGCAATGCGAAGTAATGTCAGTATGCTCGGCAAATTGCTCGGCGATACCATCAAAGAAGCGCTGGGCGAGCATATTCTCGATCGCGTTGAAACTATCCGTAAGCTTTCCAAATCTTCACGTGCAGGTAACGAAGCGCATCGCCAGGAGCTGCTTTCTACCTTGCAAAACCTGTCCAACGACGAGTTGCTGCCGGTCGCACGCGCCTTCAGCCAGTTTCTTAATCTGACCAACGTCGCCGAGCAGTACCACAGCATTTCACCCAATGGTGAAGCCGCCAGCAACCCGGAAGCGCTGGCGCAGTTGTTCACCCGGCTGAAAGACAAAAAGCTCAGCACCAAAGAGCTGCAAAATGCGGTCTCTCAGCTCTCCATCGAGCTGGTGCTGACGGCGCACCCTACGGATGCCCAGCGCCGCTCGATTTTCGAGAAGATCTTTGCCCTGGAACGCCTGCATCCCACCGACAATTTCAACGTTATCCGCTTCGACAACACGATGGAACAGGTCTTCCCGCAGGCCGTGCCAGCCAATTGGGAGAATATCGGGACCGCACTGGAATTTGCCCGCGGCCTGGATGCCGAGGGTGGCACGGAAATGCTGCCGGCCCTGGTCGCTGCCCTGCGCGACGGAAATGCGGACGACACCTCCCGGGTACGCCAGATCGTTTTCCTGACAGACGGCGCCATCGGCAATGAGGCGCAGTTGTTTGAAGCCATCCATCGCGGCATGGGGCGGTCCCGCCTCTTCCCGGTTGGTATCGGTTCTGCTCCCAACACCTATTTCATGAGCCGCGCGGCGCGCGCCGGCCGCGGCACTTTCACCCATATCGGCGATGTCTCCGAAGTCGCCGGTGCGATGGACGCGCTCTTTACGGCACTGGAACGTCCTGTGATGACCGACCTGGACGCGCTCTTCCCCGAAGGCGCGCTGAGCGAGATCTGGCCTGCGCCGCTGCCGGACCTCTACTATGGCGAACCGGTGCTGATGACGGCCCGCCTCGACAATCCGGCCGGCAGCATGCGGCTGGAAGGCCGGATGGGCGAGACCCTGTGGCAGGAGGATCTGTCCCTGTCCGCCGCCCGGCCTGCCAATGGCATCGCCACGCTGTGGGCCCGCAACCGGATCCGTACGATCGAGGAGCTGCGCTACCAGGGCGCCAGTGCCGAGAGGATCGACGCCGAAGTCCTCCAGACCGCGCTCGACTTTCATCTCGTCTCCCGCCTGACCAGCCTCGTGGCCGTCGATGTGACGCCCGCACGGCCGGCGGACGAGGCTCTGGCCGCACGCGAGGTGCCACTGATGGTGCCACACGGCTGGGACTTCGAGGCCGTGATGAACCGCAATCCGGGACCGCAACATCGCGCTGCACTCGATCCCGCCCTCATCGACCGCCTCGCCCCCGGCACGCCGCCGGCAGCCGGCGATGCGCGGGCACGCGAGGGTCTGGCTCTGCCGGCGACCGCCACACCGCGAGAATGGCTGATCCTGCTGGGCCTCCTGCTGGCCCTGACTGGCCTGGCCTGGCGGATCGTACAGCGGAGGCAGTCCGCATGCTGAACCCGGCCCTGTTCGCCAAGACCGCCTCGCTGGCCCTGATTGCCGCCGGCACCGCCCTTGTCGGGCAGGGTGTCTGGATCGGCGCCAAGGCTGAAATTGCACAAGTCCTGCTCGCAAGAGCCTGGGCCCGTGCGATCGACGGAGAGACCGCGCCCACACCATGGCCCTGGGCCGATACCTGGCCCGTGGCGCGGCTCTCCGTTCCGGATCTGGGCGAACACGCCATCGTGCTGGCCGAGGCCGGAGGCGAAGCCCTGGCCTTCGGCCCTTCCTTGCTGACAGCGTCCGCCACGCCCGGCGAACCCGGCATCTCGGTGATCGCAGCCCACCGCGACACGCATTTCCGGTTCCTGCAGCATCTCGAACCGGGCCAGACCCTGATCATCGAACGGACGGACGCACCGCCGCTCGCCTTCCGGGTCACCGGCAGCGAGATCGTCGAGGCGGCCCGCTCCGGCATCGAGACCGGCAGTGACGGCCCGGCCCGGTTGGCGCTGGTGACCTGCTGGCCCTTCGGCGCCGTCACCCCCGGCCCGCTGCGCTATGTGGTGTGGGCCGAACCGGTCCGGACCACCTGACGCATTCGTAACCCTCGGCCGCACTGGTCAGGCCCGCCGCGCTCCGTTATGCATGACGCACGGCGGGGGCCGAAGGGAGGCTGGATTGGGCGTAGCGTTGTTCGCGCCCCCGACCGAGGTC
>JBGTUK010000258.1:0-3618 GCA_041939225.1 Devosia sp. | reverse complement strand
TGTGCGCTCGTATTTTTCCAAAAATGGTGGCGCACTGGGGGAGACCGGGTCGGTAGGTTTCATGTTCGACCGGGTGGGCGAAATCACCTATCCGGCCTCGGTCGGGTCGGAAGACAAGGTGATGGAAGCGGCCATCGAGGCCGGTGCCGACGACGTGGAGAGCAACGACGAAAACCACTATATCTACACCACCTTCGAGAACATGGCCGAAGTCTCCACGGCGCTCGAAGCGGTGCTGGGTGAGGCTGAGTCGGTAAAGGCGATCTGGAAGCCGCAGAACGAGACGCCGATTGATGCGGAAAAGGGTGCGACCCTGATGAAGCTGCTCAATACGCTCGAAGAAGACGATGACGTGCAGAACGTCTATTCGAATTTCGACATAAGCGATGAAGAGGCGGCCAAGCTTGAAGGCTGATGGGCAATAGCCCCAAGTGGTACAGGTATCAGGGGGTGGTCCGATGGGCCGCCCCCTTTTCTTGTTCAGGCGAAGCGAGAGCGGGCTCGTTTCGGGTGATCGCTAACCTCAGACACCACGACGGCGTTGCGGCCGGCATGCTTGGCGCAGTAGAGCCGCTGGTCGGCGATACGGAAAAGCTCGATGAAGCTTGTGGTCTCGGTAAAGGCGGCCCCACCAATGCTGACCGAAAGCGGGTGTGCCTCTCCTTCGGGAGCGAAACAAGCCACGATCACGGACATGCGGATGCGTTCGGCCACGATCTGCGCCTGGTGCTGGGTGACACTCGGCAGAAAGACGGCGAACTCTTCCCCACCCATACGACCGACCATGTCACCGCTGCGCAGAACCGAGCGAATGGCGCGGGCGATGATGGTGAGCGCCTCGTCGCCCGTTTCGTGGCCATATACATCATTGACCGATTTGAAATTGTCGGCGTCGATCACCAGCAGGGCACCGCAGGGCGGAGAAGAGGGCCCCTGCAGCCAGGCGTTGACCCGGGCGGTGAAGGCGCGGCGATTGAGGCAGGCTGTCAGGCTATCAGTGCGCGCCACGCGGTCCAGTCGCTTATTGGCAATAGCCAAGCCGCGCAGCTTGAGGCTGAAAAAGAAGAAAAGCGGCGCGCCGATCAGAATGGGAGGGGTGGTCGAGACCAGAAGAATGCGGGGCGCCAAAGCGCTGTCGATGTCTAGGATCAGCAGCCAGGTCAAGCCGAGAGAGGCCAGAACGCCGGCCAAGGTGCCAAATATTGTCCAGCGACCGACGCTGGACAAACCCGGTATTGCGATGGTCCTGAAAAGCCGCACTGCAAGTCACTCGGTTTCAAATGGCAGGCGGATTTTCACTGCCGGCAAGCTGCAGTGATCAAGCGGCGGCCGCTATCTCGATACGATCCCGTCCCGCGGATTTAGCTCGATAAAGGCCAGTATCGGCGCGGCGATAGAGCGTGCGGAAGTCGGTGCGCCCCTGGAACACGGCGACGCCGACACTGACGGAGAGGGGGCAATGCCTGCCGTTGGCGCAGAAGGACAATCGAGCGACGGCGTCGCGGATGGCCTCTGCCCAGTTGCTGGCCTCGGACTCCGTGGCTCCAGGCAAGAAGATGCCGAACTCTTCGCCCCCGAGGCGACCCACAAGATTTGGCGGAGCGCATAACGAGGTGAAGGTGTGGGCGATCAGGCGGAGCGCGTCGTCACCCTGATCGTGACCGTGATTGTCGTTGATGGTCTTGAAGTGGTCGATGTCGATGATCAGCAGGGCCCCGCTGGCGGTCGCAGCGGTCAGCGCCTGAGAGACCCGGCGCGTGAATGCCCCGCGGTTGAGGCAGCCGGTAAGCCAGTCAGTCGCGGCCAATTGCTGCAGTTGTTCGTTGGCGACGCGCAATTGCTCATGCTTGAACATGATGATGGCAAGAGCGGGAGTTCCCAATAGCACGGGCATGATAATGGCCGTTATCAGACCTGGGACATTGATCCCGGCCGAGAAGGTTTCCATGATGAGATTGGTGACCACGACCGAAGCGATTACAGAAACAGCCGTCAAAATTCCGGTTACGCGGTAGATCCGCAGCATTGATCTGCGGGGTAACCGAAGTTTTATCCCTGACATTTGCGCCCCGTTGCCATGCATTCCCGTGCACAAGAGTAGGGTTCGGCCCTCTACAGGTGATTTCGCGAAAGGCTAAAAGTTTATCGAACCCGCCGGATAGCTGGTTTTTGTTGCCTATTTGTTCACTTCGCTCTTGGTAAGGTTTGGTCTCGCCTTTACAAGGAAGACCATGACAAGAGCTGTTCGAATCATCGGGATCGATCCGGGGCTGCGGCGATGCGGCTGGGGCATTATCGAAGCTGTGGACAACCGGCTGAGCTTTGTGGCGGGCGGAACATTGACGCCGCCAACCGAAGGCGCACTGGCGGATCGGCTTGCCGCACTGGCCGAAGGGCTGGGGGAAGTTCTGGATTTGCATCGGCCCGATGAAGCGGCGGTGGAAGAAACCTTCGTCAATTCCGGGCCTCGTTCCGCGCTGATCCTGGGCCAGGCGCGCGGGGTGACACTAGTGGTGCCGGCGCTGCGTGGATTAGTGGTGGCCGAATATGCCACCAATCTGGTCAAGAAGTCGGTGGTGGGGACCGGGCATGCGGACAAGAACCAGGTAGGATTGATGGTCAAGACGCTGTTGCCTTCGGCTGTGGTGAAGGGCGCGGACGCCGCCGACGCGCTTGCGGTAGCGATTTGTCATGCGCATCACCGGGTCTCGGCGCGCCGCATGGGAGCGATGGCATGATCGGCAAGCTCAAGGGATTGGTCGACAGTTTCGGCGACGATGTCGTGCTGATCGATTGTGGTGGGGTTTGCTACGAAGTGTTCTGCTCGGGCCGGACGCTGCAAGCCCTGCCCCGTGTGGGGGAGGCCGCGGTGGTCTTTGTCGAGACCATTGTGCGCGAAGATTTCATCAAGCTTTATGGCTTTGCCAGCGAGGCGGAAAAGAGCTGGTTCCTGCTGCTGACCAGCGTGCAGGGGGTCGGCGCGCGGGTGGCACTAGCTATTCTTTCGGTGCTCTCGCCATCAGAGTTGTCGAGCGCGGTTGCCCTGCAAGACAAGGCGATGATCGGGCGGGCCAATGGCGTGGGGCCGAAACTGGCGCTACGCGTCGTCACCGAGCTCAAGGGCAAGGTGCCTGCGATTGGTGCGATCGACGCGGGTACGCTGGGCCTGCAGAGTGCGCTGGGTGACGGCGTCGCGTCCTCCAATGTCAGTGACGCGGTTTCTGCGCTAACCAATCTGGGCTATTCGAGCGCGCAGGCATCGTCTGCCCTGGCACGGGTGGTGGCAAAGGAAGGCGAGGATACGCCAACCGAAAAGCTGATCCGGCTGGGACTTAGGGAATTGAGCGTTTGACCGATTTGACTTCTCCAGCTGCCGGACGTGACGACAATCTCGACGTTTCGCTTCGGCCCTCGGGTTTTGCCGATTTTGTCGGGCAGGCCGACGCGCGGGCCAATCTCGAGGTGTTTATCGAGGCGGCCAAGAAGCGCGGCGCGGCGCTGGACCATGTGCTGTTCCACGGTCCGCCGGGGCTCGGCAAGACTTCGCTCGCGCGCATCGTTGCCACGGAACTCGGCGCGCAGTTCCGCTCCACGAGTGGTCCGGTGATCGAGCGGCCG
>JBGTUK010000257.1:0-3640 GCA_041939225.1 Devosia sp. | reverse complement strand
AGTTCGCAAGAACCTCGCCGTCCACGTTTCTCTTTCTTCCAATCTTCACAATGTCAAAGAGCTGACCCATCGCCGTCTCCGGCTGACACGTCGGGTGGAAGCACTGCTTCCTGAATTCCTTCAGAGAACACGATACTGTTGCCGGTTGCCCGGCAGATCGTCTGCCCTGTCAGATTGCACCGATCAGTGGGAGCAACAAGTGCTCGCGTCGTCAGCGCTGGCGGGTTGTATTCGAGACACTCAGGTCTGTCAACACCCTATTTTCGTTTTTCGTCAAAGCCGAAATTCGAAAACCTGAAACCGAAATTACTTTAGATTTCAGAGGCTTGCTTCGGTGCCCGCCGCCGTTTGGCGCCGCGCTCTTCAGCGATGAGCGGGTTATAGGGATCAGCTTTGCGCTTGGGAAGCCCCCAAATGACAAAACTGACATTTTCCTGCCCCACCACCACCGGCGCATGTGGAAAACTCGACCAAACCACCAGTGATTTCCGGGCTTTCCGCCGCTTGTGGAGAAATGGGTTGGGACCCGTGCCGTTTCAAGCCCCCCGGTCTGGGGGTGCGACACCCCCAGTTTTGCCGCATTTTTCGGTGATAGGGCGTAACCATTGCTAACGCGCGCGCGTGACTCTAGTTTGTGCGCGGCGCCTTGGCGTCCAAGCCGGCTCAACCGGCAGGGGAACCAGTACCACCACCCTAATGAAGGATGGAGCGTTGAACGCGACGCAGAGACGACGCCATGCGGCCATGCTGCAGGCGACCGGCTATGAAGACGGTCCGGCGCTGACCGTGCAGTCCACCGATGGTGAAATCCCGCAGGGGCGCGAGTTGAGCTTTTCCTGGCTCAGCGGCACCGTGCTGACGGGCCTGACCAGTGTCCTGTTGATGGGCGCCGCTCTCTATGTCTCCTTTCAGGGGCAAGACACCTTCTCGACCGCCTATGCCGCACTCAATCTGGCGGTCCCCCGGGTCGAGCAGCCATTAGCGACCGATCTGACTTCCAAGACCTCGCGTCTCCGTCCCGTGGCGGCCACCCGCTCGGACCGCGAAATCATCGAAGCCGCCACCCGCCAGATCGTTGACGGTCGCGAGATCATCCGCAACCAGCCCTTTGTGCGGATCAACGCAACCCTGGCCACCACGGCAACTTCGCTGTCGGCCGATGTGCCGGCCTATGACCCGGTTGCCATTCTCAACAAGACTCAACCGCTGACCAGCGCAGCGCTCGACATCGCCACCGATGTCTATGGCACGAATGTCGATGGCGAGGTGGTCGTCAATCAGTCCGCCATGCCGGACGACTTCGTGCCCACCCGTACGGTTTCCGATCAGGGTGCGGCTGATTTTGTGCGCGCCATGGTCGGGGCCCCCTTCACCATCGATGGCGGCGGACCGGCTCTGGCCTATGCCGCCCTGGCCCCGACCCTGCGGGATCTGGCTGCCACCCAGCCCGATGCCGTGGCCGGGGTCGCCGAGAACGTCACCGTGGTCCCCAAGACGACATTGGCGTCCAGCGAGACTCTGGGACGTACGGAACGCTTCCTGACCGTGCGCGAAATCGGCCCCCTCTCCGATACGCTGGTGCGCAATGGCTTCACGCCCGCGCAGGTGGGAATGATCGAGCGCACCCTGGCCAATCTGATGCCTGCGGCGGGACTGCCGGCCGGCATCCGGCTGCGTATTCTGTATGGGCCGCATAGCAGTGGCGCGACCAGTCTTGTGCCTTATCGCATGTCGATTTACCGGCCCGAAGGCGCGCCCGGCGAGCGCCACATCGCCACCGTGGCGCTGAGCGACAACGGCCAATATGTCGTCGGCCTGCAGCCCGACTGGGTCGACTTTCCAGCCGAAGATGTCGAGCAGATCAATGTCGGCAATCTGCCCAGCATCTATCGCTCCATCTGGGAAACTGGTCGCAAGCACGATCTGAGCGATGCCACCATTGAACGCATCATCGCCATGTTCGCCTATGATATCGACATGACCAAGCGCATTGCGGCGGGCGACACCATCGAAATCCTCGAAACCGGCGATACCGGTGAGGGCACCGCGAAAGAACTGCTCTATGTGGGACTGACGCTGTCCGGCACCACGCGCCAGCTCTATCGTTTCACCACTGATGACGGCGCGGTGGATTTCTACGACCCCAACGGTGAAACCGGAAAGCGCTTCCTCAACCGCCGTCCACTCGAGGGCGGTGGCACTCTGCGCTCGCGCTTCGGCTATCGCATCCACCCCATCTTCAAAACCCGCCGGCTCCATACCGGTGTCGACCTGGCCGCGCGGACCGGCACCCCGATCTATGCCTCCGGGGATGGTGTGATCAGTTACTACAAGTGGCAATCCGGCTATGGCAACAAGGTCGAGATTCAGCACGTCAATGGCTATGAAACGGCCTATGGCCACATGTCGCGCTTCGCTGACGGCTTGAGCGTGGGCTCACGCGTGCGACAGGGCCAGGTCGTCGGCTATGTCGGCTCAACCGGCCAGTCCACCGGACCGCATCTGCATTTTGAAATCAAGATCAACGGCAATCTCGTCGACCCGCTCAGCGTCAAGTTGCCAAAGGACAATGTCCTTGCCGCGCAATATCGCGACGAATTCGACCAGACCATCGCACAGATCAACGACCTGATGGCCCGCGACCCCGCGCCGGTGTCGGTCGCCCAGTCAAACTAACTCCCGGCCACGCCCCCCCCTATTCCGGCCGCGTCACATAAACCGCCAGTTCATTGCCACCGGGATCGCGGAAGTGGAACCGCCGCCCGCCCGGGAAATCGAACTGGGCGCAGGTCACAACGCCACCGGCCTTGATCACCCGCCGTTCGGCGTCGTCCAGATCCTCGGTGCGGATAACGGCCATGCTCGCCTCGACTCGCCCGGGCGCCTGATCCACTCCACCATCAATACCGGCACCTACCAGCCCATAATCGGGGCCGTAGCTGGTGATGCCCCAGCCAAAGGCGGCGCGGAAAAACCCGCTCGTGGCCGGCCGGTTGTGGAGGGAAACTCGATATAGTCAATGCGATCAGCCATCTTGCGCCACCCCCCGGCTTTCTGTTCTTCTTATGTTCTAATCTTAATGCTGCGCACTTGCAAGCCGAAGGTGAAAAGGGCCGGTCCAGAGAACCGGCCCTTGCTCTTCAATCCTGTGTCGACAGGGCGATTAGGCTGCCGCGTCAGCTTCCGCATTGCTGCCCGGCAGCAGCACAATGCCCCTGTCATTGGCGTCGACAGTCACCCGGCCACCATCGCTGACCTTGCCAGAGAGAATCTCCTCGGCCAGCTCGTCCTGGACCGCACGTTGAATGACGCGCTTGAGCGGGCGGGCGCCATAGGCCGGATCATAGCCCTCATTGGCGAGCCATTCGCGCGCGTTGGGCGTCAACTCGAGCGTAATATCGCGATCCTTGAGCAGAGCCTCAAGCCGCCCGAACTGGATATCGACGATATTGCCCATATGCTCGCGCCCGAGGCGGTGGAACAGCAGGATCTCGTCGATCCGGTTGAGGAACTCGGGGCGGAACGCCGCCTTGACCGCGTCGAGCACCTTGCCACGGGCCAGGTCCACCGGCTCGTCGTCCTTGAGCTCGACCAGATACTCGGCACCCAGGTTCGAGGTGAGAATAACGACCGTATTGCG
>JBGTUK010000256.1:0-3660 GCA_041939225.1 Devosia sp. | reverse complement strand
GCGACGGCCACGACAACAACCATTCGCGCAACTGGGGCCACGAAGGGCCGACCGACGATCCCGCGATCAACGATGCGCGCGGCCGCGTGCAACGGTCGATGCTGACGACGCTGCTCGCCTCGCTCGGCACGCCGATGCTGGTCGCGGGCGACGAGTTCGGTCGCACGCAACAGGGCAATAACAACGCCTATTGCCAGGACAATGCGATCAGCTGGCTCGATTGGGACGCCGCGGCGACGCCCGAAGGCCAGACGCAGATCGATTTCGTCGCCCGCCTGACCGACCTGCGCCGCCGCTACGCCGTGCTGCGCGCGCCGACCTTCCTCTACGGGCAGGATACGCCCGGACAGGGCGTCAACGACATCGAATGGTGGGACGAGCGCGGGCAGCAGCTCAGCGCGGAGGATTGGCAGAACCCCGAAGGCCGCGCGCTAATGATGCGCCGGGCCAGCCGCAATGCGGCCGGCGAGCTGGACGTCGTGTCGCTGTTGCTCAACGGTTCGCCCGATCCCGTCACCTTTCACCTTCCCCCGCCGCACGCGACGCGCATCGTTCTGATCGACAGCGCCAAGCCCGATCAGGGCGAGGTGGAGATCGAGGACGCGTATGAGGTCGCGCCGCAAGGCGCGGTCCTCCTCACCTGGACCGGCGCGTTCGAGGACCAGGCATGACCCCGGGCTGGGGCGCGACGCCGGTCGACGACGGGCGCACCCGCTTCGCACTGTGGGCGCCGGACGCTGCTGGCGTTGAGCTGGAGATCGACGGCGCTCCTGCGCTCGCAATGACGGAAGAGGACGACGGCTGGTTCGTCGCGACGACGCAGGCCCCCGCCGGCACGCGCTATCGCTTCCGCATCGGCGACACGGTCGTCCCCGATCCTGCGTCCCGCGCGCAATCGGGCGGCGTTCATGGCTGGAGCTTGGTCATCGACCCGGCCTATCCCTGGACGGTCACCGACTGGCGCGGGCGGCCGTGGGAAGAGACGGTGCTCGTCGAGCTGCACCCCGGCCTGCTCGGCGGCTTTCGCGGCGTCATCGATCAGCTCCCCGCCATCGCCGCGACCGGCGTCACCGCCATCGAACTCATGCCCGTGGGTGCCTTCGGCGGTACGCGCGGCTGGGGCTATGACGGCGTGCTGCCCTATGCGCCGCACGAAAGCTACGGCGCCCCCGCCGATCTGCAGGCGCTGGTCGACGCCGCGCACGGCTTCGGCCTCTCCGTCTTCCTCGACGTCGTTTACAATCACTTCGGTCCCGACGGGAATTACATCGGCCAATATGCCGCGGGCTTCTTCGATGCCGAGGTCCACACGCCCTGGGGCGGCGCGGTCGCGATGCACGAAGAGGCCGTGCATCGCTTCTTCGTCGACAATGCGCTGATGTGGCTACGCGACTATCGCATTGATGGCCTGCGCTTCGACGCGGTCCATGCCATCGCCGACGACGCCTTCCTCGACGCCATGGCCACGGAGATCCGCGAGGCGCTGCCCGATCGCCACATCCACCTCGTCCTCGAAAACGAACGCAACGATGCCGCACGGCTGCGCGATGGCGGCTATGACGCGCAGTGGAACGACGATTTCCACAACGTCCTCCACGTCCTGCTGACCGGCGAAACCAGCGCCTATTACACCGACTTCGCCGATCGCCCGGCCGAGCGCCTCGCCCGCTGCCTGGCGGAAGGCTTCATCTATCAGGGCGAAGGATCGGCGAACCACGACGGCACGCCGCGCGGCACGCCCAGCGCGCATCTGTCGCCGACCCGCTTCGTGTCGTTTCTCCAGAACCACGACCAGATCGGCAATCGCGCGCTTGGCGAGCGGCTGACCGTACTGACCGATCCCGCCAAGCTGCGTGCCGCGACCGCCTTGCTGCTGCTCGCCCCGCAAATCCCCTTGCTGTTCATGGGCGACACGGACGGCAGCGAGACGCCCTTCCTGTTCTTCACCGATTTCCACGACGAGCTCGCCGATGCGGTGCGCGAGGGCCGGCGCAAGGAATTCGCCAAGTTCGACGCCTTCGCCGATCCGCAGGCGCGCGAACGCATCCCCGATCCCAACGCCCGCAGCACCTTCGACGCATCGCGGCTCGAGCCCGGCCCGGACGCCACCACATGGCGTGCGCTGTATCGCGACCTGATCGCGCTGCGCATGACCCATATCGTCCCGCACCTTGCCGGCGCGATGGCGATCGGTGCGGAGGCGACCGGCGACGCTGCGGTCACCGCCCGCTGGCGCCTGGCTGACGGCAGCATGCTCACCATCGCGCTCGACCTCGCCGACGCGCCCGCACCGCTTGCCGCAGGCGACGGCGACCTGCTGCACGCCGAGGGCGACCGCTTCGCCGCCTGGATCGCGCGATGAGCGACCTCGCCGCACGCGCCAAGGCCGCCGGCATCGCCGTGCACTGGGAGGATGCGACCGGCCGCCAGCGCACCGTCGCCGACGATACGCTCGCCGCCATCCTCGACCGGCTCGACCGCTCGACCGACGGCGAGGCGACCTTCGTCACCGCCGATGTCGGCATGCCCGTCGTCACCGCCGCCGCACCCGGCGCCGCGACGCTGGCGCTGGAGCATGGCCCCCAGCGTATCGTGCAGGTCGCGTCCGACGGCACCATCCCGCCGATCGGCGAACCCGGCTATCACCGGCTCGACACCGCGCGCGGCGCCATCACCCTCGCCGTCGCGCCGCGTCGCTGCATTCCCGCGCCGCCCGGCCACAGTTGGGGTCCCGCGGTTCAGATCCCGGCGCTGCGCGGATCGCGCCCTGCCCCGTATGGCGACTTCGCCAGTCTTGCCGAGGCCGCCCGTGCCTTTGCCGGTGCCGGAGCCGACGCGCTGGCAATCAGTCCGACGCACGCGCTCTTCCCCGCCGACCCGTCGCGCTTCAGCCCCTATGCTCCGTCGAGCCGGCTGGTCCACCATGCATTGCTCGCCAGCACTGCCGACGATGACACGGACTCCGGCGCACTAATCGACTGGCAAGCCGCCCTCCTACAACGGCTCGCCGCGATGCGCCACGCCTTCGAGCGCGCAACCCCGGACGAGATCGCCCGCTTCGACGCCGCCGCCGCCCGCCGCCCCGACTGGCAGCAGCACGCCCTTTACGACGCGATCCACGCCCATTTCTTCGCGGAGAGCGGCGCGCATGGCTGGCAGGACTGGCCCACCGCCTATCACGATCCCGCCGCCCCGGCTGTCGAAGCCTTCGCGCGGGAGCATGCCGACGCGGTCCGCTTTTACACCTTCCTGCAATGGCGCGCCGACATCGGCCTTGCCGATGCGCACGCCGCCGCGCGCGACGCCGGGATGCGGATCGGCCTGATCGCCGATCTCGCCGTCGGCATGGATGCGGGCGGCAGCCATGCGTGGAGCCGCCGCAGAGACCTGCTGACCGGCCTGTCGATCGGCGCGCCGCCCGATCCGCTCGGGCCGCAGGGGCAGAATTGGGGCATCACCGCGCTCTGCCCGTTCGCGCTGCGCCGCACCGGCTTCGACGCCTTCATCCGCACCGTCCGCGCCGGCCTGGCGCACGCGGGCGGCATCCGGATCGACCACGCCCTCGGCCTGTGCCGGCTGTGGGTCATTCCAGAGGGCGGCAAGCCCGGCGACGGCGCCTATCTCGCGATGCCCTTCACCGATCTGCTCCGCATCCTCGCG
>JBGTUK010000255.1:0-3661 GCA_041939225.1 Devosia sp. | reverse complement strand
CATCCAGGGACGCTCGTCCTGCCGCCGCCCCAGATCATAAACCTTGCGCGTGGCGTGATAGGCTACCTCGTCGTCATATTCGAGCTGATTTGAAATCTCGCCAATCCCCGCACCGGTGACCGAGCCGAGATTGTGATACCACCAGTCCACCCGCTCGCCCGGCTTGCGATAATCCGGGGTCCAGCCGAAATCGGCGGGATAAATATCGGTGGTCAGCCGCTCTTCGAACCCATGCATCTGGTCCGGGCCGACAAAATGCATCTTGCCCGATAGCGCGGTGGAATAGCCGGCACGACGCAGATGATGCGCATAGGTCGGGATATCCGACGCAAACTCAGCCGCATTGTCATAAACCCGTGTACGATGCGGCAACTGTCCGGACATGTAGCTCGCCCGGCCCGGTGCGCATAGCGGCGAACCGGTATAGGCATTGGCAAAGCGCGCCGAGCGGGCTGCCAGGGCTTTCAGATTGGGCGCGTGCAACCAGTCCACTGGCCCGTCGGGAAACAGCGTCCCATTGAGCTGATCGGCCATGAAAACGAGAATATTGGGCTTATCAGCCAAGTCGATTTTTCCTTTCGAGCCAAAGTTCGAGATAGTCCTGAACCAGGGCCCTGGTCTCATCCTGGTCGGGGACCAGATCCTGCAAGGCGTGGCGGATGTAGAAGCCGTCGATCAGCGACGCCAATCCCTGCGCGATCTGCCTTGCCGTCGCCTCGTCGAACAATTGGCGCAAGTTGAACCGGAGGTTGGATTGCAACCGACCGGCATAGACATTGAGCAACCGCCGGGCCTCGCCCGACTGCAGCGCCCGCACGTAAAACGCTAGCCAGGCCGCCACCACTTCGCGCTCGAGCTGGCTCGCCTCGAAGCTCGCATCGATGATCCCGACAATGCGCTCATACGGGTCAGACACTCCATCCAAGCGGTTTTTGACGGCCTGCCGATACAGTTCAAGCACATGCCGCATCGTCGCTAGAAAGATTTTATCCTTAGTCCCAAAGTAATGCATGGCCAGGGCCGGAGACATTCCAGCCCGCTTTGCAATCTGACTAACAGTAACGTCGAGAGAACCGGCCGCAGCGATCTCGGAAATCGTCGCGCGGATCATCGCCTGTCGACGCAAAGGTTGCATTCCGATTTTCGGCATCTGGGCAGTTTTCCCGCTTCTGGGCTTTACATTGCCCATCATGTAGGTTTTGATTGAACAGTCAATCAACAAAATTCCAACCCGCACCCTGGAGCAAATCCATGATCAAACCCATCCTCACGCTGACGGGCGCCCTGGCCGTGTCGCTGATGTCGACCTCCGCCTTCGCCGCCGGTCAGTGCGAATCGGTCTCCTTCTCGGATGTCGGCTGGACTGACATCACCACGACCACGGCCGCCGCGCGGCAGGTGCTCGAGGCCCTCGGCTACGATGTGGACGTCAAGGTCCTTTCCGTGCCGGTCACATTCGCATCGCTCGAAAGCGACGACGTCGATATCTTTCTCGGCAACTGGATGCCCGCCCAGACCGGTGCCATTACGCCCTATCTGGAAAGCGGCGAGATCGAGGTGATTACCACCAATCTCGAAGGCACCAACTACACCCTGGCCGTGCCCGAATACACTTTTGACAAGGGCCTGACCTCCTACAGCAAGATCGCCGATTTCCGTGAAGAACTGGACGGCAAGATCTACGGCATCGAGCCGGGCAATGAGGGCAATGCCTATCTCGTCGAACTGATCGAAAACAACACCCACGGCCTGGAAGGCTTTGATGTTGTCGAGAGCTCGGAACAGGGCATGCTGGCCCAGGTCAACCGCCTGGTTGATGATGGAGAGGATGTCGTGTTCCTCGGCTGGGCTCCGCACCCGATGAACTCGGCTTTCCCCATCAAGTACCTGCCCGGTGGTGAAGACTTCTTCGGCGGCGAAGGCATCGTTCAGACCGTCACCCGCCAGGGTTTCGCCGAGGAATGCCCCAATGTGGGCAAGCTGCTCGAGAACATGAAGTTCTCCTTGCCCATGGAAAATGAAATCATGGGCGCCATCCTTAATGACGGCGAAGATGCCGGCGACGCCTCGCTGGCCTGGATGCAAGCCAACCCCGACGCCGTGCTGGCCTGGGTCGAGGGCGTAACCACGCTGGACGGTGGCGACGGCGCTGCCGCGGTCAAGGCCGAACTCGGCCTCTAAGACCGCCGCGTCTTCGACACGCGACAAAACTCTGAACCAGAGCGACCCCGACACACGATGCTGGGGTCGCTCTCCCGGCTAGCCGGCTATCTGCCTGGGCTGGCCGCTTTGAGGGAGTTCGGCTGTGGACTGGCTGACTGACAACAAAATTCCGATCGGCAAATGGGCCAGTAATTTTTTCGACTGGCTACGCGACAATTTTTCCGGCGTGTTTGACGCCATGGCCGACGGCGCCGAGGCTCTGATCGAGGGCCTGCTATGGCTGCTGCAGACCCCACACCCACTCATCATCATCGGCCTGTTTGTGGGCCTGACCTGGATTCTGCAGCGCAACTGGAAGACTTGCTTGCTGGTGCTGGTCGGGTTCCTCTTCATCCTCAACCAGGAATATTGGGAAGCCACCACCGAAAGTCTCACCCTTGTGATGAGCGCTTGTCTGGTCTGCATGTCCATCGGCGTGCCCATCGGCATCTTTGTCGCCCACCGTCCCAAGCTCTATCGCTACCTGCAGCCGGTCTTGGACCTGATGCAGACCCTGCCCACCTTCGTCTATCTTATCCCTGCCATTGTTTTCTTCGGCATCGGCATGGTGCCGGGACTGATCGCCACGGTCATCTTCGTATTGCCCGCCCCGATCCGGCTGACTTATCTGGGTATTTCCAGCACGCCCACGCCGCTGCTCGAAGCGGTTGATGCTTTTGGCGGCACCGGCACACAAAAGCTGCTCAAGGTCGAACTGCCTTTCGCCCTGCCCCAGATCATGGCGGGTCTCAATCAGACCATCATGCTTTCCTTGTCCATGGTCGTGGTGGCCGCTCTCGTGGGTGCAGACGGCCTCGGCGTTCCCGTGGTGCGAGCGCTCAACTCGGTCAACACGGCCCTGGGCTTTGAAAGCGGCTTCGTCATCGTCGTGGTGGCCATCATCCTTGACCGCATGTTGCGCATCGGGAGTGAACAGAAATGAATGACGCTGTCGTCTTCGACAATGTGAGCATCGTCTTCGGTGACGAGCCCGAAGCCGCCCTCCCCCTGATGGATGCCGGCCAGGATCGCGCCGAAATCCAGCAGGAAACCGGTCAGGTACTGGGCGTGCATGATTGCTCGCTGTCCGTCAAAGAGGGCGAGATCCTCGTCCTGATGGGGTTGTCCGGCTCCGGCAAATCCACCTTGCTGCGCGCCGTCAATGGGCTCAACCCGGTCGTGCGCGGCAATGTCCGCGTCAACGTCGATGGCTGGACCTGCGACCCGGGGAACTGCAGCAAGGAGGACCTGCTGCGTCTGCGCCGCGAATGCGTCGCCATGGTTTTTCAGCAATTCGGCCTCTTGCCCTGGCGCAATGTCACCGACAATGTCGCCCTCGGTCTCGAACTTGGCGGCATGAGCCGCGCCAAGCGCGAGGCCAAGGTTAAGGAACAGCTCGAACTGGTCGGCCTGTCCGATTGGGCCGACAGCAAGGTCAGCGAACTATCAGGCGGCATGC
>JBGTUK010000254.1:0-3695 GCA_041939225.1 Devosia sp. | reverse complement strand
CGGCGGATGACAAAATCGACTTCCATGACCGCCATATTCGTCGGTGCGGTGGTTGGAGAGCGGGGAGAGGAACTGGTTGAGCAGATAGCCGTGCGCGGCATGAATTTCGACTGTATCAAAACCAGCTTTTTCGGCGCGAATAGCGGCGGCGACGAAGCCGTCCTTGACGCGCTGGATACCGGCCTTGTCGAGCTCGGTGGGTACCTGGAAATCCGGATTGTTCGGATCATGAGACTCCGCGCTGGGGGCAACCGGTTGCCAGTGTTCATAGCAGACAGCGCGCTGCCCTTCTTCGCTGGCAAGATCTTCGGCGGTGTGCCAGGAGACCGGGGTCGAGGCCTTGCGCCCGGCATGGGCAAGCTGAATGCCGGCGGCGGCACCCTGGCTGTGCAGGAAATCGACAATGCGGGCCAGGGGCGCGATCTGCTCATCCTTCCAAAGGCCCAGATCTGCGTAGGAAATGCGGCCCTCTGGCACGACTCCAGTCGCTTCCACGATCACCAGCCCGAAGCCGCCCAGGGCGAAGCGGCCAAGATGGACGAAATGCCAGTCATTGGTGAAGCCGTCGATGGCCGAATATTGGCACATCGGCGCGACCACGGTGCGGTTGCGCAGGGTCAGGCCGCGCAGGGTGACAGGGGAAAGCAATTTCGACATTGGCAAAGTCCTTGGCCGGCTGGAGGCTGGAAGAGCTAACTACATGGGCCTTCCTCTCTTCATCGGCAAGTGCCGATGAATAAAAGCTGTGTTGCGAATGACATGTTTTTTGTGAATAGCTCCTGTCCTGAGCGCCGAAGCGGGAATCGTCATGTCCATCACTGCACGCCGTTTTCGTGAACTTCTCGGGTTTGAAGATCGCGGTATCACGCGTCTGGACAAGCGCGTTGAGCCAATGGGCGACTATGTCGTCGAGCATTTGCAGTTTCGCATCGGTGATGCAGAAGTGCGGGGTATCCTGACGCGTCCCGCCGAGATTGCCGCGCCGTTGCCGGCCATTCTTTACGGACATTCCCATGGCGGCCGCTATGACGTTGGCGCCCGCGAGCTGCTTGACGGGCGCGAATATCTGATCAGCCCCTTGGGCCCGGTCTTTGCCCGCGCCGGCTATGTGACGCTGTGCATCGACATGCCGGTCTTCGGCGAGCGGGCAGATGTCACGGAGAGCGCTGCCGCCAAGGCACTGCTTTGGTATGGCCAATCCTTGTTCGGCGAGATGCTGTCCGATCACGCCGCGGCGTTGACCTATCTCTCGGGCCGCGACGATGTGGATGCCTCGCGCATCGGGGCGTTTGGCCTCTCCATGGGGTGCGTGTTGAGCTATTGGCTGGCAGCGCTGGACAAGCGCATTGCCGCGGTGGCGCACCTGTGCTGCTTTGCCGATTTCCGCACCATGGTCGAACTGGGCGCCCATGATGGACACGGCATTTATCTGACCGTGCCAGGGCTGCTCAAGGAAGCCGATGGTGGATCGATTGCCGCCCTGATCGCACCGCGTCCGCAACTCATCTGCGTTGGCGAGGCTGATCACCTCAGCCCGCCGCAAGCAGTGGCACGCGCCATGGACGAATTGCGCCCCGCCTATGCGTCCATGCCCGACAAGCTCGAATTCATCAGTGAGCCAGGGGTCGGGCACGAGGAGACGCAGAGCATGCGGGCAGCGGTGCTAAGATTTTTCGAGCGCTATTTGGGGTAGCGGCCTAGGCTATGGGCTAGCCGATGCCGATGAGATCGAGGGCTCGCTGCTGGAGGTCCGGATTGGTCCAGAGCATGTAACCGCCAAACACCAGCGCGGCGATCAGCGCCAGACCGAACAGTTTCTTCATCACCGAAAAGATCAGCCAGAGCAGGACCGCGGCGCCAATACCGAGGATGACCAAGGTCGGATAATCGTGTGGCAAGTGCGTCTCGTCTCAAGTTGGGCCGGCATTACTAAGCGCCTGACACGCCGAGATTGTGGCATGGAGTGAAGTGCACGACTGAGGTCGATGCTCGATTCCCACTGGGCAGATTTCCGTTAACCTGTTGGCGTAACTCAATATAGAAGTTTTCTGGCTCAGATTGGGGCTTGCCGTAATCGGGGAACCGGCATGGGTCTGGACGTATCGACACTTTTTGTCGCCAACATATTGGTGCTGGTTATCTCTTCGCTGGCATATGTGTCGGTGTTCGCGCGCAATCAGATAGACCGCTACTGGCTGTACTGGATTGGCGCCAATCTGGTGTTGGCGGCGGCCCTGCTTGCCTATTTGATTTGGCCGGACCTGCCGGTACATCTGGCTGTCGTTCCTGACGCCCTGTTGGTGTTGGGTTTCGTGCTGCGTCACGCTGCAGCGCGCAGCTTTGCGGATCGGTCCATAAGGCTGGAATTATTCGCCTTACCCTTGCTGCTGGTTGTCGCGGCAAACCTGATCAACAATCCGGCGGCTACTTTTGGGCTGACCAATGTCATGCTTACTGGCCTGGCAGTTGCAGTGAGCTGGCAGTTCTGGCGCGACTACGCTGACAGGCTGTTCTCCCGTGCCGGCCTCGTGATCGTCTATTTGTTCATGGCTGCGTCGTTTGCTGCCCGGGCGGGGCAGGGGCTGTTCGTAGGCGATCAGATCCAGTCCTACATTCCCTACGACGTGCTTCTGGAAATTCACCTGTTGGTGGCGCTGATCCACGTGATTGCCGGAAGTCTGTTCGTTCTCTCTCTGGCTTCAGAGATTTCAGCCAATGCCCTGCGTGAAGCGGCCCGGCGTGACCCCCTGACCGGGTTGCTGAACCGCCGTGCGTTCGATGCTCTGCTGGCCGACAAGCTCGGGCGCGATGATGTCGGCCTGGCGGTGGTGGATATCGACTTCTTCAAATCAATCAATGACAACTATGGCCATGCCGTGGGGGATACGGTGCTCAAGGCTGTGTCGCAGGCATTGCTGCAGGCCGTTGGCACGCGCGGTGAAGTTGCCCGTATCGGGGGAGAAGAATTCGCACTGGTGCTCAACGCTGTCGACGCCGCCTGCACTGGTACCATTGCCGAGGCAGCCCGGCAGGCCGTGCAGGATTGCGTGGTGCAGTACGGCAATCATCGCATTGCCGTGACGGCCAGCCTTGGTGTCGCGCATGTCGACTATGCTGGGCAGACGGCCGATGCCTTGCTCGACTGCGCGGATCGGGCGCTTTATCGCGCCAAGGCCAGTGGGCGCAACGTGTGCAGGGCCGGGCAGTATCGGTCCCGACATAGCGAGCATCGATCTGGTTTTCCGCCTCAGAACACCAAATATCTGACGGTTGCCAGCTAGGCCCGCCTCCGGCGGTGATCGCACTCTGATCAATCCGCAAAAATCGCTTGCATCGAACCGTACCGTACGGTACGCCTCACGAACGAAAAGCCGCCGAAGCGTTCGGCGGCTAGAGACGTGCGCAAAAAGAGGTACGGTCCCGTGGCCCTGGCCATCAAGGTCAACGAAGAGACATTCACACCCCGGCAGCAGGCAGTGCTGACCGCGGCGTTGGATTTGCTCGTCGAGAACGGCGACGGGCTGACGATGACGGCGGTGGCGCGGCGCGCCTCCTGCTCGAAGGAAACCCTCTACAAATGGTTCGGTGATCGAGATGGCCTGCTGACCGCGACAGTGCAGTGGCAGGCAGCCAAGGTGCGCATGCCGTTCGTTGATCGCAGCCATCTCAGCGTCAAGGCGTTGCGTTCGAGCCTT
>JBGTUK010000253.1:0-3708 GCA_041939225.1 Devosia sp. | reverse complement strand
CGGTTTTATAATCTTCTCGCGGACAAGATACGAAAGCCCAATCGCCACCGCATCTGATTCGTCATCTGTCCGAAATGTAAAGTCGGCCGGGAGCGAAAGTATTTTGTAAAAAAGCGCCGCAAACGCAATCGCACTGACGGACGCGCCATCACAAAAACAGATGCGGACACAAAAGTCGCCGTGATTAATGAAACGCTGGCAGATCAAAACAGCGAAAGGAGCGGAAAGACAATGGTCCAGAACCGTTTGAACGGACCGGCGCCATCAATGGCCGCTGCCTCATTGAGCGATTGCGGCACGGACTGCAGCCCGGCGACGAAGAACAGGAAATTATACGAAATCTGTTTCCAGCTCGCCGCAATCACGACGAGGATCATCGCCTGATTGCCATCGACGCGATGGTTCCAGTCGATCCCCAGGCCACGCAGCATGTAGGGCGCGATGCCGATCGTGGGGTTGAACATGAACCACCACAAGATGCCCACGACTACCGGGGCCACTGCATAGGGCCAGACAAGAAGAGTTGTGTAGGCGCGATTGGATTTCAGCACACGGTTGACCGCCACCGCCAGCAGCAGCGACAGGCTCATCGACAGCAGCGTCACAGAAATCGCAAAAACCGCTGTCTTGGTGAGAGAGTTGACGTAGCCGGGGTCGGAAAACAGTCGCGTGTAGTTCTCGAACCAGATGAAGGTCGTGCGGAACCCGAACGGGTCTTCGCGCTCAAAGGACGATTTGACCGCCTGGGCAGCAGGCCAGATGAAGAAGATCAGCGTCACGGCCAGTTGCGGCGCCAACAGCGCATAGGGCAACAGCTTGTTTGGAAAGATTGTGCGCTTGGTTTGCATGGGCCGAGAGCTCCCCCGATGGTCACGACTGGAAGGTCCGGGCGGCTTGTCGGCCACCCGGGTGGATCGTCCCGCCTGCAGTCAGCGGGACAATCCGGGGAGGTTCAGCTATTGGCCGCTTCGAAGTCGCGCAGGATCTGGTTGCCGCGTTCGACGGCGGCATCGAGGGCCTCCTGGGCCGACTTGTCGCCCGAGAGCAGCGCTTCGAACTCTTCATCGATCACAGTCCTGACCTGGGTCAGATTGCCGAAGCGAAGACCCTTAGAATTGGCCGAGGGCGTGCCGCGCGTGATCTGGTTGATGGCGATTTCCGAGCCTGGATTGGCTTCGTAGTAGCCCTGCTCCTTACCCAACTCGTAAGCGGCATTGGTAATCGGCAGGTAGCCGGTTGCCTGGTGCCACTCGGCCTGGACTTCCGGGCTTGAGAGATAGGTGAAGAACTGAGCAACACCTCCATAAACTGCCGGGTCCTTGCCATTGAGCGCCCAAAGCGTAGCGCCGCCGATGATCGAGTTTTTCGGTTCGTCGATCTCGTCTTCGTAGTAGGGCAGGGGGGCAAAGCCGACTTCGAAATCGCCCGAATTGTTGATCACGCCGGCGCGCGAGGCCGAAGAGTTCATGTAGATGGCGCATTCCTGCGAGTAGAACTTCGGCGGTGCGTCGCCACCACCCACCGGTCCCCCATATTCGAACAGGCCTTCATCGGCCCATTTCTTGAGGTTCTCCCAGTGTTTGACCTGCACCGGGCCATTGAATGTGAACTCGGTGCCCAAACCGCCGAAGCCGTTCTCCATCGTGCCATAGGGCTGGTCATGGATGGCCGAGAGGTTTTCGAGCTGCACCCAGCTTACCCAACCAGTGGTAAAGCCGCAGGGAGCAGCACCAGATTCCATGATTTGCCGGCTCATCGTTTCCAGCTCGCCCCAAGTCTTGGGCGGCGTTTCGGGATCGAGGCCCGCTGCGGCGAACACGTCCTTGTTGTAATACATGATCGGGGTGGACGAGTTGAACGGCATGGACAGGATGTTGCCATCGGTATCCGAGTAATAGCCGGTGACTGGCGCCAGGAACCCACTTGGATCCCATGGCTCGCCATTCTCGGCCATTAGCTGATAGACCGGATTTACTGCGCCTTCGGCGGCCATCATCGTGCCGGTGCCCACTTCGAAGACCTGCACAATGGCGGGCTGTTCATTGGCCCGGAACGCTGCAATCGCTGCGGTGAGTGTCTCGGGGTAGGTGCCCTTGTAACTTGGGACCACGACAAATTCGTCCTGGCTGTCGTTGAAGCCCTGGGCAATGGCTTCCAGCCGCTGGCCCAGTTCGGCGTCCATGGCGTGCCACCAGGCGATTTCTGTCTGAGCGAAGCCCGGCGTTGCGGTAATCATCGCAGCCAGTCCCGCTGACAGGAACAATGCGTTCTTGAACATGCTCTCTCCCTTTTATGTGTTTCGCTGAGGCCTCCCTGCCTCAGGACGAGGCCGAATTGGAGCCGAGCCATGTCACATTTGCAACCAAAAATTGTTCATTTGAACATTCAGGCAGCAGTTCTGCGCTCATGCCTTTCGATAAGCCCATGAAATATCAATATGTTGAGTTGTGTCAGTCGTGCGCGCGCCAAATGTTCACAACGATGGCTGCAGCGCATTGCAAAGGTATGTTCATCTGAACATGATGAGATAGCGGGCTGCGAATGCTAGAGTCGGAGGGCGAGGAGACTGAATGTACTTCATAATTGTGCACCTGGTGGCTGCCATTGTCCTGCTGCTCTGGGCCGTTCGCATGGTGCGCACCGCGGTCGAGCGGGCCTACTCCGCTCAGTTGAAGCGCACTCTGGCTCGGGCGGAGAAAAGCGCGCTGGCGGCGGCATCTGTTGGCGCGGTGATGGCGGTCGCTCTGCAAAGCTCGACCGCCGTGGCAGCGCTGGCGTCGGGGTTTGCCTCTGGCGGTTTGCTGGCTGGCGCCACCGGTCTGGCCCTGGTGCTCGGCGCCTATTTCGGCTCTGCCATTGTCGCGAGCATTCTCTCATTTGACCTCTCGCTCCTCATCGCGCCACTGATCATCGTCGGGGGTGTATTGTTCCTGCGCGGCAATGAGCGCCGCACCAAGCAAATGGGGCGCATGGTACTGGGCATCGCCTTCGTCCTCCTGTCCCTGCAGATGGTCTCGGAGGCCACAGCCCCATGGCGTGACAGCGAATTGCTCGGTACGGCGGTGAATTATCTCAAGAACGATCCGTGGACGGGCTTTCTCATAGCGGCCCTGGTGACCTGGCTGTCTTATTCTTCGGTGGCCAGCGTGCTGGTCATCATCACCTTCGGAGCGGCTGGCATCATTCCGCTGGAGATCGCCACGGCATTGGTGCTGGGCGCCAATCTTGGCGGTACATTGATCGCCTACGGCATGACCCGTGGTGGCGATGTGCGGGCGCGCCGCATCGCCATTGGCGCGCTCATGCTGCGCGGCGGGGCGGCGATGACGTGTCTTGTTCTTCTGCAGATCTGGCCTTTTTCGGCCATTGGTCTGCCAGGCAATGTCGGCCAGCAGGCCAGCCTGCTCCATATCGTCTTCAACTTCGTCGTCATGGTCATCGGCCTGCCGCTCTCGGCGCCCGTTTCTGCCCTGTTGAATCGGCTCGTGCGCGATGCGCCGGCCGGGGACGGCAGCGACGTCGCCCGTTTCCGTCTGACCGCTCTTTCAGGCGGCCACAAGGGAAATGTCGACATGGCTCTCGCCAGCGCCACCCGGGAATTGCTGCGCATGAGTGAAATGGTCGAAGTCATGCTTCAACCTGTCATCGAGATCCTCAAATCCGGCGACAAGATTGCCATCCGGCGGGTCAAGGGCTTGGAGCCCGAGG
>JBGTUK010000252.1:0-3715 GCA_041939225.1 Devosia sp. | reverse complement strand
TATTGTAGCACCTTGTACTTTAACCCAAGCGCCTCTATGTATAACACCTAGTGTTGTATTAGATGTTTTGAATTTGTGTATGGTTTCTATCTTGGCGCCTTCTATAAGACTATTGTAATTACCTTTCACTCTTAAATTATAATCGCCACCACTATTGACATTGATGTTGCCATCAACGGTGACCATCTCGTCGATGTTTTCCGGTGTCCAGCCGAGCTGGGTCAGGATGAAGGCCGGGGTCAGGTTCAGCGTCACGACGCGCTTGAACGAGTAGAGCACGTCTTCGGGGCGAACCGGATTGCCCGAGGCGAAGGTGGCACCATCGCGCATGGTGAAGGTGATGGTCTTGGCCGCTTCATCAGCGGTCCACTCGCTGGCCAGTCCGGGTGCCAGAGTGGTGGTGTCCTCGGCCGCATACTGGACCAAGTGATCGTAAAGGTTGGCGTTGATCTCGCCAGCCGAAAATTCATAGGCCTGGGCCGGGTCCAGAGCGACGATATCGTCGATGTTCTGGGCGATCACCAGCGCGTCGGCCGGGGTTGCGGCATAAACGGCGCCTGCTGCCAGCGGCAAGGCAAGCGCGGATGCCATAAGGGCTGCGCGGAAGAGCTTCATGTGCGTTTCTCCTTGGGATTGGGTTTCTTGCGGACCGGCTTATTGGTGCCGGCTTTGGGTTTCGCCAGGACAGGACGCGGGCGCGCCGTGGAGCGAAAGAGCGCCAGCGTACCGGTCCAGAGCAGACGGGCAGGCTGGTCGGTGTGATTGGACCAGGAATGGGGACGATTGCCGCGGAAATGCAGGCTGTCCCCCGCACTCATCACCATTTCCTCGCCATCGAGGCGCTGGGTGATGGACCCTTCGAGCACATAGAGGATTTCCTCGCCCTCATGCGCCACGGTTTCGGACTGGTAGCCCGGCGGCACGACCATGAGGAAGCTCGAGAGCTGGTTGCCTGGAAAGTCGGCCCCGAGACGCTCATAGATAATCGAAGAGCCATCGAGCGAGAAGCGGTTGCGCTCCCCTGCCCGCGTCAGGGCATTATGCGTGGCCGGCGAGGAGACGAAATAATCGATCGAGACACCGAGCGCCTTGGCGATCTGCGCGAGCGTTCCCAGAGAGGGCGTGGCGTGATCCCGCTCGACCTGGCTGAGATAGCCCACCGAAACATTGGCGGCCTCGCCCAGCGCCATCAGCGTCATGTGCTGCTGACGGCGGCGCGCACGGATTAGCGCTCCCACTTTGGGGTGCCCCTCCTCTGCTTTCGCCAACGCCTCAGCCATCGCTCACTCCACTAAAATTTTTTTGATATAAGCAAAGTTTCTTGTATGGTGAAAGCGAAATGTGAAGCTTTTGCGATCCGCCGGCACATCAGGCCAGTGGCCATAGGAGCTTGTTTTTCCGAAAGGATTTCGAGTGGCGATCGACCAGCAGAGCGCTTCGCCGGAGCCGGCACCGGGTCATGCGAGCAGACGCCTCCTTCGTGGCTTTTCCACAACAGGCGGCTTCGTCGTCACGCTCTTCCTGACCTTTCTGGGCCTACTGGCCATTACGTTCTTTATCGGTCGGGTCATACCTATCGATCCGGTGCTGGCCGTGGTGGGAGACCGGGCGACGCAGGAACAATATGACGTCGCCAAAATCGCCATGGGGCTCGACCGACCACTCTGGATGCAATTCATCGCTTATGTGGGCAATGTGTTCACGGGCGATCTGGGCATGTCGGTCTCCACCGGCCGCCTGGTCATCGAGGATCTCTCGCGTTTCTTCCCGGCTACCTTCGAAATGGCGACGCTGGGCATTCTTATCGGCTGCGCCCTTGGCGTTCCCCTGGGCGTCACCGCCGCCGCCCGGCAGGGCTCATGGCTGGATCAGGCGATCCGCGTGGTTGGTCTGCTCGGCTATTCCGTGCCGGCCTTCTGGCTGGGTCTGGTCGGATTGGCCCTGTTCTATGCGCGTCTGCGCTGGGTTGGTGGTCCGGGACGACTCGACATCTTCTATGACGGGCTGGTCGAGCCCGTGACTGGCATGATCCTGGTCGACAGCCTCATTCGCGGCGAGATCGATATTTTCTGGAACGCAGTGAGCCACATCATCCTGCCTGCCGCCGTGCTGGGCTTTTTCAGCCTCGCCTATATTGCTCGCATGACGCGCAGTTTCATGCTCGACCAACTGAGCCAGGAGTTCGTCACCACCGCCCGGGTCAAGGGCGTGCCGGAGCGGGTGGTGATCTGGCGCCACGCCTTCAATCCGATCCGCGTGCCGCTGATTACCGTCATCGGGCTCTCCTATGCAGGCCTCTTGGAAGGGTCGGTAATGATCGAGACCGTGTTTTCCTGGCCGGGCATCGGCAATTACCTGACGACCGCCCTGCTCAATGCCGACATGAATGCGGTGCTCGGCGCAACGCTGGTGATCGGCGCCGTGTTTATCGTCATCAACAAGATCTCGGACGTGCTCTATCGCGTCCTCGACCCGAGGGCCCGCTGATGAGCACCCGCGACTGGCTTCTCGCCGATTCCCCGACATCCCGCCTGCAGGCCAATGTGGGTCGCGCCTATCGCGTATTTACCGCGCTGATGCGCAATCCGCTTTCGGTACTGGGCGGCGTCATCATTCTCGTGCTGCTGTTGACAGCGGCTTTCGCGCCCTGGATCGCCCCCTATTCTGCCGTCGGACAGGACCTGGCCAACCGACTGATGCCGCCTTCGGCAGCGCATTGGATGGGCACGGACGAGTTGGGACGAGACATCTTCTCCCGCGTGGTGTGGGGATCGCAGATCACGCTGACCATCGTTTTGCTGGTGGCACTGATTTCGGCGCCGCTGGGTTTGCTGATCGGCGCCATTGCCGGCTATTTCGGTGGCTGGGTGGATCGCTTTTTGATGGGCTTTACCGATATTTTCCTGTCGCTGCCCAAGCTGATCCTGGCGCTGGCCTTCGTGGCCGCACTTGGCCCCGGCATCAACAATGCGATCATTGCCATCGCCATCACCTCCTGGCCGGCTTATGCGCGTATCGCCCGGGCCGAAACGCTGACCATCCGCAATGCCGAATATATCCAGGCGGTGCAGCTTGCTGGTGGCGGCCCGGTCCGCCTCATCGTGCAGCACATATTGCCGCTCTGCACTTCATCGATGATCATCCGCGTCACCCTGGACATGGCCGGAGTGATCCTGACTGCGGCCGGCCTGGGCTTCCTTGGTCTGGGCGCCCAACCGCCGCTGCCCGAATGGGGTGCCATGATCAGCCGAGGCCGCACCTTCATACTCGATCAGTGGTGGGTCGCCACCATGCCCGGCTTTGCCATCATCATCGTATCGCTGGGCTTCTGCTTCCTGGGGGACGGACTGCGCGACGTGCTTGATCCCAAGAGCGAGGGCAAGAATTGACCGAGCCGAAGATGCAAAAGACCAGTGAGGGACAGAGCTGATGACGTCTCCCCTCCTCAGCGTGGGAAACCTGCGCGTGAGCTTTCCCACGCACACAGGGCGCATTGAAGTGGTGAAGGGTCTGACCTTCACCCTTGGACGCGAACGCCTCGGCATTGTGGGCGAGAGTGGATCGGGCAAGTCGATGACCGGCCGCTCCATTCTCAAGCTCATTCGCAAGCCGGGCCAGGTGACTGCCGACAGGCTTGAATTCGACGGCATCGACATTCTGAGCCAGAGCGAAAAGCAGATGCGCGCCATTCGTGGCGCCCGCATCTCCATGGTCA
>JBGTUK010000251.1:0-3720 GCA_041939225.1 Devosia sp. | reverse complement strand
TGATGCGATATTTCGCCAGCGCCTCGGCGCAGGCCGGGTGATCGGTCAGTAGCTTGTGGCCGATATAATGAAAGTCGCCCACAAGCGGCACGTCATAGCCCATGGTGGCCAGGCGATCGCGGATTTCCGGCACGGCCGCCGCGCTTTCGTCGCGGTCCACCGTGATGCGCACGATTTCCGAACCGGCGCGGGCCAGTAGCATGACCTGCTTTACGGTCGCATCGATGTCGGCAGTATCGGTATTGGTCATGGACTGCACGACCACGGGGGCACCGCCGCCCACCATGACACCACCCACATTGACGCCCACCGATTGCCTGCGCGCTGCCGGTCCGGACATGATATCACCTCGCGTTTGCGCCACAGATAAGCCCCCAAGCGTAGAGACGCAATGTTACGCTTGCGTGATCGTGATCGCAGCAGGCTTGAACCCTGGCCCGGTGCACCCATCTATCGTTCATGTTCAAGATGCTTGTCCCCCGCTTCATTCTGTTCCGCAAGGAAGTCGTCCAGCTCTGGAAGGCGTTTCGTGCCCCGGAAACCCCGCTCATGCTCAAGGCGGCCACGGTTTTCGTGGCCTTCTACCTGCTCAATCCGTTCGACATCGTGCCGGACTTCATTCCCTTTGCCGGCTGGATCGACGATCTGGTGCTGGTGCCCATGATGGTGAGCTGGATTGTGGCCCGTTTGCCGGTCCCCGCCGAAGCGCGGGGTCGCAGCCAGGGTCCAACCGTGGATGGCAAGGCGCGTCGCCTCTGATCCTTCGGGCCCCGCAAAAGCTGACCGGGCATTATCCTGCCGCGTAGGTTGGCACACGCTGTCGACGCCGTAGTCTTTTCTGGCGGTCAGCGCGTGCCCAGTCGCAGCACCTGGAATGTGCCAACGGCAACACCGTGCCGAACCATCGGCGCGGTTATTGCGTTGCCATCCCGTGAATGCGGCTGCGCCGCTAACAGCCACGGGAGCTGGCATGAACTGGCAGGAAATGTTTTACCAGAATCCGCAGGGGATTGTGCGCACGTTGATCGTGGGCGCTCTGGCCTATGTCGCCCTGGTTCTGTTTCTGCGCATTTCCGGCAAGCGAACCCTGGCCAAGCTGAACGCGTTCGACCTGGTGGTCACCGTCGCCCTTGGCTCAACCCTCTCCTCCATTCTCCTGCAGGAATCCATTGCACTGGCAGAAGGTCTGACGGCTTTGGGGCTTCTGATCACCGCACAGTTTCTTGTCACCTTTGTTTCAGTGCGTTCGTCGCGCTTCGCCAGCCTCGTGCGAAGCGAACCGGCCCTGCTGGCCAAGGATGGCCGCGCCCTGGAAAGCGCCATGCGGCATGCGCGGATCACGCAAGATGAGGCTTTGTCGGCCATTCGCGCCAATGGAGGTAACGACATGCGCGACGTCGATATGCTGGTGCTGGAAAGCGATGGAACGCTCAGCGTCCGATTGCGGGGCTGAAACAAACAGCCCGCGGATCCCGGGCCCATCTTTGCTGGATGAAAATAACCGCATTTCGGTCCGTTTGACTTTGCACCGGATATCGGCATGATGACCGCCATGTACGCCAGTCCAGTAAATCCACGCCGGTTTTTGACACGCCTCACACAAGCAGGCTGATGGCCTGGTGTTGCGACCTGCCCTGAGGCAAGCGCGACATCAGGACGGACAATCCATCTCCCAATTTTCCGACCTGCCCACTCCGTGCGTTCTGCGCATGGAGCTCGTGCGCACGTCTGCCGAGGCGACTGACATGACATTCAAGTATTCTGTGACCCTGCCCATTAGCGGTGGCAACAAGCTGCGGCGGTTCCGCGAATGGGCCGACGCTCATCTGCCCGAGTTGAGCTACAGCCTGCCACACCAGACACCAATCAAGACCGAGACGATGACCGTGCGCCTGTTGACGCTCGACGATCGCGCGCTCGTGCTGCGAACCTTTGCCAGCGCCCCACTGAATTGACGGGGAGCACGGCCATGCAAATCCTGCGCTATTGCCAATCATGCGCCGGCCCGCGCCCGCGGGCGGCGCGGCGATGTCCCTGGTGTCAGCGCTCCTACGACCTGCCGCCGGGCCCACCTGAGCATCTGTTCGCAAGTTTTGACCGCCGGTCGACCGCGTCGCGGAGAAGCAAGCCATGACGACGATATCTTTGGCCGAATGGACGGCTTCGCCCGAAATCGTGATCGGCGAAGCCGAGCACAAGCGCCTGACTGTTGTCGCCCTGACCGACCTGGGCGAGCGCGGCGACAATACTGACTTCCTGCTCTACGAGCTGGATCGCGCCAGGACCGTGCCTGATGCCGCCCTGCCGCCTGACGTGGTGCGCATCGGCAGCATCGTTCGCTACCAGCCCGTGCCGGGGCCGGAGCGCATGGCCAAGCTGGTGCTGCCGGAACGCGAAACACATGCAGACGGCTACCGCCTCTCGGTCACTTCCGAGCACGGTGCGGCACTGATCGGCACGAGGCCTGGGCATGTCATCGCCTGGATCGGCCGGGATGGCGAGGTCCGGCGGCTTGTTGTGATCAATGTGGCCAATGCACTGCCGCCACCATCCGGGCCGGGGCCGCAGGCCACCTGAAGCAATAAAAGGGCCCGGATCGCTCCGGGCCCATTTCAGCTACTCCAGCCGGACCAGCAGGTCCTTGGCGTCGATCTGATCGCCCGGCTTGATCAGCAGTTCGGCCACGGTGCCATCGGTTTCCGCATGGATCGCGGTCTCCATCTTCATGGCTTCGATCGAGCACAGCACGTCGCCGGACTTGACCGACTGGCCCTGCTTGACCGCCAGGGTCGAAATGACGCCGGGCATGGGTGCTCCGACCTGTTTGGGATCGCCCGCAACGGCCTTGGCCCGCACGACCACGTCACCGGCCTTGAGGCGATCCGGCACGGTGATGGTGCGCGGCTGGCCGTTCAGGTCAAAGAAGCACCGCACTTCGCCTTTTTCATTGGTCGGGGCGCGGCCCTGATAGGTGATGACCAGCGTCTTGCCCTTTTCGATGTCGACCAGCAGTTCGTCGCCTTCCTGCAGCCCGTAGAAATAGGCCGGAGTCGGCAGCACCTCGGTCGGGCCATACATTTCCTGGGTCTTTTCGAAGTCCGAATAGACCTTGGGGTACATGAGGTATGAAGCCAGACGATAATCATCGACCGGATGTCCGACCTCCTCGGAGATCTTTGCCCGTTCGGCCTCGAGGTCGACATCCTTGAGATAGGAGCCCGGCCGCTCGGTCAGCGCCTTCTTGCCCTTGAGAACCTTTTCCTGCAGCTTTTCGGGGAAGCCGCCCGGGGGCTGGCCCAGATCGCCGGCAAAGAAGCCGACAACGCTATCGGGGAAGGCAATGTCCTTGTCCGGGTTCTCGACGTCGGACCGGGTGATACCGGCCGACACCATGGCCAGCGCCATATCGCCGACGACCTTGGACGACGGGGTCACTTTAACGATATCGCCGAACATCTGGTTGACGTCGGCATAGGTCTGGGCCACCTCGTGCCAGCGGGTTTCCAGACCCAGCGAGCGCGCCTGCTCCTTGAGATTGGTGAACTGGCCGCCCGGCATTTCGTGCAGATAGACCTCCGAAGCGCCACCCTTGAGATCGCTCTCAAAGGCCCGGTACTGGGTGCGCACCGCTTCCCAATAGAAGGAAATTTGCCGGATGGCCTTGGCGTCCAGCCCCGGATCGCGGTCGGTATCGGCCATGGCCGCGACCAGCGAACCGAG
>JBGTUK010000250.1:0-3742 GCA_041939225.1 Devosia sp. | reverse complement strand
GTGAAGCTGGCGATGGACAATGATCTCGAGGCGCTGGGCACCAATGCCCATGAACTGCCCATGGTGCTGGCGGCGCTGGCCCGGTCCGATGAGGAGTTGCGCGAAGCCCCTTATCGGGTGCTGCAGGACTGGAAGAGCTATTATGGCGGCAACCTGCTGATTGTCTTGCCCGACGCTTTCGGGACGGATGCCTTCTTGCGCGATGCGCCGGACTGGGTTGCCGATTGGACCGGTTTCCGGCCCGACAGCGCCCCGGCCATTTCCGGTGGCGAAAAGATCATCGATTTCTGGAAGGCGCGGGGCCGCGACCCCAAGGAGAAGCTGCTGATCTTTTCCGATGGGCTTGATGTCGACATGATCGAGGAAGCCTATCTGCATTTTGACGGCAAGGTGCGCATGAGTTTTGGCTGGGGCACGAATCTGACCAATGATTTTGCAGGCTGCACACCGGACCCCAATCCGGGCCTGACGCCGATTTCAATCGTTGCCAAGGTGAGCCAGGCCAATGGCCGGCCTGCCGTAAAGCTCTCGGACAATCCGGCCAAGGCCACGGGTGACAGCCAGGAGATTGCGCGCTATCTGCGGGTCTTCGGCGATGCGGGCCGGGAAGAACACGCCGTCCGCGTCTAATCGGCCCCGGCCGGTCCACGGCCATCACAATTATTGCTGTTCTGTGGAGAACCCTGCGGGGGACTGCCGCGTTAAGGCTCGATGAACCATCGGCGGCCAGTTTGGCCGTCGGGGGCTCTACGGAGCCAAGTATGAGTGTTGAATTGATCGATATTGCCCTGGCTGAACACCAGCCACACCCCACCCTTGCCGAACGTATGACCGGAAAGGTCCGGGCCGTCTTGACCGAAACTATCGGGGAAAAGGAGGTCCGTCACGAAATCCTGGTGCCCGTCTGGCTCGATGTACAGACGGGGATGAGCGAGGAGGACATTGAACTGGGCCTGATGGTCAAGGCGGCCGATATTGTGGGGCGCCTCAAGCAGCACATGGGCGTGGTGCCAGAGTAGCGGCGCCCGTACGGGGTCAGGGCCGCTGGCGCCGCATTTCTTCGAGAAACCTGCGCTGGATTTCTGTCTGGCGCTGGGGGTCGCGCGGTGCGACCTGCGCCGAGATCATCGGCTGGCTCTGATGCCAGGCCGGAGTCTTGGCCAGTGCCTGGGCGCGCTGGTTCAGCTTTGAGCGCTGCTCTTTGCTTTCATCATGGAAAAACCAGACAACGGCCGCCGCGATGACGGCCCAGATGGCCAACAGCTCCCAAACCATGGCTTCCTCCTGCTCGGTGCATGAAAGTCATAGCTAACAAGAGGTTAATGGGGGAAGCGGAAACCTGCTTTAGGCTTAACCGGTAAAATTGCATCCAATCAGCGCTGCACCGGCAGTTCCCCGCCGCGATTGAGCGCCACCAGCATGGCGCGCACCTGCGCTTCGGCCGCCCTGGTGACGGCCTTGCGATCAGCGCCCTGATTGAGCGACATGGGCGTGCCGAAGGCGACGGTGACGTCCTTGACCGGGCCGGTGAGAATTTCGGCGATGTTCTGCCTGATCGATCTGGATTTGATCCAGGCAATCAGCGAACGCTCATTGCGGCTGACTGCGAGCCCCTGGAGCCGGGTATAGGCGATGGTGAGGGGCTGGATCAGCACTTCGCTGGCGCCGGCGTCCAGCATGGCGTGCTGGGCCGCCCCGATCAGGGCCGAGCGGAACGGCAGCACATGGGTGCCGATATCGGACTGGCCTTCTGCAAACAGCAACACGGCATTGCCGCCAGCCATGTGCTGGCCCATGGCCTGGGCCGTACGCCCGGCATCGGAGCGCCTGGTGCGGTCGACATAGATGGTGCGCTGGAGATTGGCCATCATGCCCACAAAGGGCCAGTTCCTCACTTCGCGTTTGGCGACAAAGGTGACATGGGCCACCGAGCCGATGGCGATAATGTCGGTCCAGGAAATGTGGTTGGAAACGAGCAAGGTCGCGCGGCCATGCGAGGGGGAGCCAATGACATTGACCCGGAGGCCGAGAAAGACACAGCCCAGGCGGTGGAACAGACGCGGCAGCACATTCCAGAAGGGTAGTTTGAGCCACAGAATCAGGGCCTGGAGCGGAATGACGACCAGCATGAACGGCACTAAGACAAACAGGAAAAAAACGATCCTGAAGATCATTTGGCAGGTTCGTCCTTTTTTGCCTTGTCGGTGAGAGGCACCGCATAAAGTTCGAGGCGGTGATCCACCAGTTTATAACCGAGGCGTTTGGCGATCACCTCCTGGATGGCCTCAATTTCCTCGTTGCGAAACTCGATCACCGTGCCGGAGCGAATGTCGATGAGATGGTCGTGATGTTCGTCCGGGATCAGCTCGAAGCGGGCGCGACCGTCCTTGAAGTCATGCTTGGTCACCAGGCCCGCCTCTTCGAACAGGTTCACCGTGCGATAGACCGTGGAAAGCGAGATACGCGGATCAAGCGCCGAGGCACGGCGATAAAGTTCTTCGACATCGGGATGATCGGAGGCTTCCTCGATGACCCGAGCAATGGTGCGCCGCTGCTCGGTCATCCGCATGCCGCGCGCGACGCAGGCCTCCTCAAGAGTGGGATCGGAGGGGTTTCTGTTCAAGCCATCGCTCCCTGCCTGGGTTTCAAGAGGGTTCGGTTACCCAAGATCGCGGGCCATGACAAGCGCGGTGGCCGTGCTGCCATCGGGGCGGGGATAATATCCCTTGCGCTTCGAAATTGCTTCAAAGCCCAGCGCCTTGTAGAGCCGGACGGCAGGGGCATTCTGCTCATCGACCTCAAGGAACATGCGCCGGGCCGGCGAGAGCATGAGATCGGCAAAGACCGCATCCATCAGCGCCCGCCCAATGCCCTTGCCGCGCCCTTTGGGATCCACGGCGATGGTGAGCAACTCGGCCTCGTCGGCAGCGATGCGGATCAGCGCAAAGCCGGATATCCGGCGCCGCGCATCGCAGGCCACATAGGTTAGGCAGGCGCGATCGGCCAGGAAACTCTCGAACTCGGTGCTCGGCCAACCGCGATAAAAGCTCAGCGCGTGAATGCGCGCCAGTTCCCGCGCGTCGCTGGCCTCGGCCGGTTCGACATGCAGCCCGCCGGGGGCCATCCAGATCTTGAGCATCAGGCCCGCCTCGGGATGCGCGCCGCGTCCTGTGGCTTGGCATCGGCATCGCGCACATAGCTGGCGTGGGGCGGGAAGGCCTGCGGATCGGCCGCAGCGGCGAAGCGGGCCATGGCGGCAATGTCGATGAAGGGAGACTGGATCAGTTCTGCGTCCTCAGGCACGGCAGCGACGGCCTGCTCCATGGGCAGCAGGCACGGTCCGTTGAGGCTGACACCGGGCGTCGCAAACAGCTCGAAATAGGCTTCGCCGCGCCGCGCATCGAGCAGCACGGCCACCGGACCGCTGCTTGCCGAGAGGGACGAGGCGAGCAGGTTGGGAATGCCCAGTACGGGGATGTTGCGCGCCACGCCCAGGCCCCGGGCGGCGGACAGGCCGATCCGCAGGCCGGTGAAGGAGCCCGGGCCGGTGGTGACGGCAATGCGGGCTATGTCGGGGTGACCAAGACCATTGCGTGCCAACAGGGTTTCGAGGCGGCCAAACAGGATTTCGGCATGACCCTTGGCGATATCGACCAGTTCCGCATCCACCTGCCCATCGGCGCGCAACAGGGCTAGTTGCAGGCGCGGCGCGGCGGTGTCGATGGCAAGAGTAATCGGCTGG
>JBGTUK010000249.1:0-3750 GCA_041939225.1 Devosia sp. | reverse complement strand
CGGTATGGTCGACGATCAGCGCGTTGGTGATAACCGTGTCGACGGCGCCCTCTGTGCGGGTGCGCTGAGACTGGCCCATGCCGTCGCGAATGACCTTGCCGCCACCGAATTTGACCTCTTCGCCATAGGTGGTGAAATCCTTCTCCACCTCGATGAAGAGTTCGGTATCGGCGAGGCGGACGCGGTCACCCGTGGTAGGGCCGTACATATCGGCGTAAGTGGCGCGAGAAATCCGTGCTGGCATGTCGTGTCCCGTTCGAATGGCCCGGAACAAAGGCTTCCCGGGCGTGACTTTGGCCTATGGTGTCCGGACTGGCAAGGGCCCGGAACACGTCGTTCAAGCCAGTCTCGCCCCAGCCCAATCAGTGTTTGGGGCGGACCTGGCGGTATCGCGTGGCGGCTTGGTCGATCAGCTGGTCTACCAGCTTTTCACCGGCCGCAATGTCGGCATCGCTGCGCTGGGTGAAGGCGACCAGCGAAACGCTCAATAGCTGGATGGCGTAGGCGAGTTTGGTGCGGCCATCCTTGTGGTACTCGGTGCCGCGCTTCTGGAAAGTCGCGAGCAACTCGTCATAGATCGCAGGGGTCATGCTCTGCTTGACCGCCACCCAGCTCTTCTGGTTCAGCGCATCGGACAATTCGACTGCCAGGCCACCGATATGCGCCATGGCCTCCGGGTCATTGATGCCGTTCTGCCGCAGATCCGCCACGACGGAAATGAAGCGTTGCTTGAACTGGGCTTCCTTGCTGGGTTCGGTGGTCATGGCACGATCCTCTTTTTGAGACGTGCCCTTTAACCAGCTTTCACCCGGCGATGCCATGGCCTGCGGGGACATTATCGCGCCGCCCACAGGGTTCAGAGTTCTCCCATGATCTGTTGCCGGAAACCGAAAATGCGCCGGTCGCCCGAGATCGGCACTAGTCGAACTTCGCGTGATTGCCCCGGCTCAAATCGCACCGCTGTGCCCGCTGCGATATCGAGACGCATGCCGCGCGCCTGGTCGCGGTCGAAGCGCAGACCGGCATTGGCTTCAAAGAAATGATAGTGCGAGCCGACCTGGATCGGGCGATCGCCGGCATTGGCGACTTCCAGCACGATCTGTTCGGCTCCCGCATTGAGCTCGATATCGCCGTGGGCGGGGATGATTTCTCCGGGGATCATGGCCATATCCTTAAACACCAATTGCCAGATACACGCCGCCGAGCGCCGTGGCCGCACCGGCAATGCGGGTCAAAACCTTGCCGCTGAACCGCGACAGCACTAGGCCGGCGCCAATGCCTGTGGCGTGTAGTGCGGCAGTGGCAATGACGAAGCCAATGGCGAATTCCCAGGCAGATGTCCCGCCCAGCTCACCGCCATGGGCGTGGCCATGGAAGAAGGCAAAGAATCCGACCATGGCAGCGACCGCCGAGGTGGGAACCGGCAGGGCCAGTGCGACGGCAATGCCGATGAAAATCACCGAGGCCAGGATCACCGGCTCGACAAAGGGCAGGGGCATGCCGGCAAGGGCCGCGATAAATCCAAGCGCCATGGTGCCGACAAAGGCAGCCGGTACCAGCCACAGCGCGCGACCGCCCTGCATGGCCGCCCAGAGGCCGACAGCGACCATGGCCAGGATATGGTCAAGGCCGAACAGGGGGTGGCTGAAGCCGGCGGCAAGCGAACCATGTTCAGCCGGGTCGAGATGGGCAAAGGCCGGCAGGGTAGCGGCGATGAAAATTGCCAGGGTCAGCAGGCTGCGCTTGAGCATTTGAGGCCTCGTTATCGGATCGGCTGATGGACGGTGACGAGCTTAGTGCCGTCGGGGAAAGTGGCTTCGACCTGAACGTCGTGGATCATTTCGGCAACGCCTTCCATGACTTGGTCGCGGCTGATGACGTGGGCGCCGGCCTCCATGAGTTCGGAGACGGCGCGGCCGTCCCGTGCCCCTTCCACTACGAAGTCGGTGATCAGCGCGATGGCTTCGGGGTGGTTGAGCTTGACGCCACGCTCGAGGCGCCGGCGCGCAACCATGGCGGCCATCGAGATGAGCAGTTTGTCTTTTTCGCGAGGCGTGAGATTCATCTTCCGGTCCTAGAGATGCCAGAGGCGGGGCAGGCTGCCCGCGGCGGTGAGTTCGAGCAAGACTGGTACGATCATGCGGCGCAGGGCAAGCCCGGTGTGTGCCATGGCGCGTATGACCAGGCGTGATTGATTGACGCTGATACCGATTGCCTGGTCTGCCGGCAGCATGGCGCGGATCTGTTTGCCGATGCTGCTGGCGCGGTCCGGCGTTGCGGCAACGTGCAGCACGCTGGCAAAGGCCCGGTTTCCAATCAGCAGCGAAAGGCTCTGCCGCTCCTCAGCGGTTGCGTGCAATTGAGTGGCTTCTGCGTGGATCAGTTGGCCATTGCGACGGATACGCCAATTGTCCCGCAGCAGGGCGTCGGCGGCATCCTCGCCCATGGCGTCCCGGCCCAGCAGCACCGCCTCGATTGCGGTCAGAGTGGCGCCTTCGTCCAGGTCCACTTCTAGCCGGCGGTCGAGCCTGCTGGCAGCATAGAGAATGGTTTCCTGGGGCAGCCAGTCGAGATGTCCGCCAGCCCCGACTTTCAGGTTGGTCTGGACCCGCCCGAAATCGCCGGTCGAGCGATAGCTGCGTTCGCATGCCTGGGTGGTCAGGACCATGTGACCGCCCGCTGCCAGTTCGGCCCCCCATTGCAAATGGTCGCCACCGGTTATGCCGCCCGCCGTGTTTATCAGAACGGCTTCAAGGCTACTCGAATGGGTGTTCGGAAGACGGATCTTGCCACACCCCTCCTGGAACAAAGTGGCAAGGCGCGTGCGGTCGCCAACTTGCTTGGCGGCGACGCGGCCGATGCCGCGCGCGCGTTGCAGCATCGCGCCGTTCACAATTTCTCCCTCGGCAAATTTCATTGCAACGATCCGCTGGCCTTGTCGTTGAGGGGGTGAGCAAACGCTCTTTCAGAGATAATTTTCAAAAGGTTATACCAAATGACCATTAAATCTGCACTTTCCGCTATCGCCCTTTCCGCTGGCCTGATGGCTGCACCAGCCTTTGCCCAAAGCATGATGATCGGTACCCAGACCGTGGCTGAAGCTGATGTTGAGGCAGTTGAGGCCCGCTGCGCCGATTTGAAGCTTGCGGCAGAGACCGAGTCTTTGTCTTCCGGCTCCAACGAAGATGGCGATGACACTGAAGACGATTCGGTGGCCGGAAATGCCGCCATTGATGACGTTCCCGCCACTGATTCTGAAACGGCCACTTCGGTCGACCTGGGTATCATTACCCTCGCAGAATGTGAGGCCGACGGCTGGTTCGACATGTAATCGGATCACTTCCGTTCTAAAAGGCGTTCGACTTCGGTCGGGCGCCTTTTTTGTTCAGACCATCAGGTGTTTGCGCACGTCGGGCAGGTCGAGATCGCGCGCCGGTCCGGTATGCATGATCTCGCCGCGGTCCATGACATAGATGTCGTCGGCAATTTCTCGGCAAAAATCGAGAAACTGTTCCACCAGCAGGATGGTCATGCCCTTCTCATCGCGCAGGAATTGCAGCGCGCGGCCGATATCCTTGATGATCGACGGCTGAATACCTTCCGTCGGCTCGTCCAGCACCAACAGTTTAGGACGCATCACCAATGCCCGGCCAATGGCAAGCTGCTGCTGCTGGCCGCCCGACAGGTCGCCGCCCCGCCGCCCGAGCATTTCCTTCAACACCGGGAAAAGTTCGAAGACGTGATCGGGAA
>JBGTUK010000248.1:0-3753 GCA_041939225.1 Devosia sp. | reverse complement strand
CCTATGTGTCGCCACATCAACCAGCGCCCGGTCATCATGCTGGCCGTGAATTTCTACCACCTGGCTGCCGACCTTTTGCAGCAACGAGGCCGAGACGGGCTGGTCATTGATAAAGGCGCGCGTCCGCCCATCGGCAAATTGCACGCGCCGCAGGATCACATCCTCATCGTCGGGAATGGCATTATCGCGCAACAGGGCCCGCGCCGGATGATCGGCCGCCAGCTCGAACACCGCCACCACCTGCCCGCTTTCCTGCCCCTGCCGCACCAGCGAGGCATCACCCCGCCCTCCCAAAGCCAGGGTCAGCGCATCGAGCAGGATCGATTTGCCGGCACCGGTTTCACCGGTCAGCACGGTCATGCCGGCATCCAGGACCAGATCGAGTTGATCGATCAGAACGATATTTCGGACTGACAGCGCGTTGAGCATGCGAGAACTTCCCGTGGCTGCACCACCAATGCTTCGCTTTTACCACTTCCGCCCTGCGAACCCGCACCTCCCCGGCGCTCATCCACAGCTAAGACGCAGCAACAAACGAAACCGGGACGCATGATAGCGTCCCGGAACAAAATAGCAACATCGATCTTTGAGCAGGTTAGGCCCGCACGCCTGCCAGCCAACTCCCCGAATTGAGCTGCGGCGCGAGGCCCTGCTTGCCCAGGAGCTCGAACGCCCGCTTGTACCAGTCGCTGGACGGATAGTTATGGCCCAGGACAGCGGCTGCGGACTTCGCTTCGGTGGTCAACCCCAGCAGCAGATAGGTTTCGGTCAGACGATAGAGAGCTTCCTCGATATGGGTCGAGGTCTGCCAGCGTTCCACCACTTCACGGAAGCGGTTGATTGCGGCGGCATACTGTCCATTGCCCTGATAGTAGCGCCCCACCGACATTTCCTTGCCGGCAAGCTGGTCATAGGCCACCAGGAGCTTCTCGCGCGCATCCACGGCGTGCTCGGAATTGGGGTAGTTGCTGATCAGCAGATTATAGGTGTCAATCGCATCGCGCGACAATTGCTGGTCACGCGTAATGTCCTTGATCTGCGCGTAATAGGCGGTCCCCTTGAGCCAGAGCACATAGGGCACTTCCGAGCTGGACGGATAAAGGGCCAGATAGCGGTCCGAGGCCAGAATCGCCTCATCGAATCGGCCGATGCGATAATTCGCATAGACCTGCATCAGCTTGCCTTTTTCAGTCAGCGGATCGCGCGGATGCTGGCGCTCCAGCTTTTCGAGCTTGGTGATGGCGGTCTGGTAATATTGCCGATCCATGTCGTCCAGCGCGCCCTGGTAGAGCGCCTGGGCCGGGACAATCGGCTCTTCCTTGATCTTGGGCGGCCCGAACAGGTTCATCCCCGAGCAAGCGGTCAAGACCACGGCCATCAGGCCCATGGCAGCGAACCGGACAGCCCGGCTGGAAAACTGGCTCAAAACGTCAAACTTCACGGACGGCCCCGTTCAAAATCATTCCGCAGCAGGACTGCGGGCCTAGTCGGCAAATGGATCAAAACTGTGGCGCGGCTGCTTGGACCTGGGGGCCCCTCAGCGCACGGACCGCAAGTAGTGATGGACTTCGAGACCCACGGGCTGGTCTTCGAAACTTTCGAATTCCAGCGGTAGGTCTTCTGCATTGACTATTTCATAGTTGGCGTCGCTGGAAAAGAGCGAGGCCAGCACATGCGCGTTAAGCGCGTGCCCACCCTTGTAGGAGCGGAACTTGCCCCAGATCGCCAGCCCGCCCAGCGACAGATCGCCAATGGCATCGAGCAGCTTGTGGCGCACGAATTCATCTTCAAACCTCAATCCGCCCGGATTGAGGACGCGATCCTCATGCACGGTAATCGAATTATCCAGGCTTGATCCCAGCGCATAGCCGGCTTGGCGCAGGATCTTGGCGTCGCGCACGAAACCGAACGTGCGCGCCTGCGCCACATCCTCGAAATAGCGTCGCGGCGTCCAGTCAAAAATCATGCGCTGGCGCCCGATCACCTTGGAATCGAAGTCGATTTCCAGGTCCAGCGCGCGCCCATTATAGGGCTCAAGCGCCGCAAAGGCGTCATTATTGCGCACCGTCACCGCGCGCACGATCTTGAGAAACTTCTTCTGCGCCGGTTGAATTTCCAGACCGACCGCCAGAATGGCCTCGGCAAAGGGATGAGCCGACCCATCTAAGATCGGGCATTCCGGCGCATCCAGCGTAATCAGCGCATTATCGACGCCCATGCCCGAGAGCGCGGACACCACATGCTCGACAGTCGCCACGCTGACGCTGTCGCCCAGATCCAGAGTGGTACACAAAGTAGTCCGCGTCACGCGCGAATGATGTACCTGCACCGGCTTAGTGAATTGGCCATTCCCCAGATCGCGGCGGATCGTATAGCCGCTGTCGGGAGCCCCGGGCCCCATGGTCAGCGTGACCGGCTGCGCACTGTGCACGCCATAACCGGCAAAGCTGATCTCGCCGGCAAGCGTGCGCTGGCGCTGAGAAAGTTTGTTCATGCCTGGATTTTCTCCGCCCGACGTTCACGCTCAGTTGAGACTGTTAGCCAAAAAAAACTCGGTGCGGAACCCGCACCGAGTGAGCTTTTGATCGATGACCGCAAATGGATCAACCGTGCTTGCGTAGGAACGCCGGAATTTCCAGATGCTCCTTGGCGGCTGGCGCCGCCGGGGCCCGCCCCTGATTGTCAAACTGGCCGCGCGCCCCCTCACTGGCGGGAGCGACGCGGGAAGTCCTTGCCACACCGGCCTCAATGGCACTGCGGGCCGCTGCATCGTCGGCAACCGGAGCCTTCGGCTCGACGTGACCTTCGGTCTGCTGCTGACCTAGATTCAGGCCCACATTGGAGGCCAGGCGCTTGAACAAGGCGCGCGCATTGCGCGGTTCGGCGTCATGACGATCCTGCGCTTCCTGTGACCGGCGCGCAACAGCGGGAAGCTCCTCGGTGCGCGGCATGCGACGCTGCCCATCGGGACGGGCGGCATGGGAAGGCACATAGACGCTCGGAATCGGCTGCTCCTGCACGGCAGGGGCCTCATCGGCCTCGGCGAGGCTTTCGGCTTCAGGCGTAAAGGGCTCGACGACGATGCCATCATCTTCGTCCGCATGCGCCTGCTGAGGCTGATGCGCAGCAAAAGCTTCGGCAACGGCGGCTTCCACCTGATGACCGATCTCCTCGGCTTCGACCTCGGCAACCACCGGCTGGGCCGCCTGCGGCACAACCGAATGCTCGGCCGGCACATGACGCTTGACCGAAAGCGGGGTGCGCGAGGCATGCGGCTTGGCCGGCTCCATGGCCTGCACCATGGTCGCATCGGTACCGGTGGCAACAACCGACACGCGGATCGTGCCATTCAGGTTCGGATCGTAAGTGGCGCCCAGGATGATATTGGCGTCGGTGTCCACTTCCTCGCGAATTCGGCTGGCCGCTTCGTCGACTTCATAAAGGGTCAGGTCCGGACCACCGGTGATCGAGATCAGGAGGCCCCTTGCGCCCTGCATCGACACATCGTCGAGCAGCGGATTGGCGATAGCGGCTTCGGCGGCATGGCGGGCACGATCTTCGCCCGAGGCCTCGCCGGTCCCCATCATTGCCTTGCCCATGCCGCGCATCACGGCGCGCACGTCGGCGAAGTCGAGGTTGATCAGGCCTTCCTTGACCATCAGGTCGGTAATGCAGGCCACGCCCGAGAACAGCACCTGGTCGGCCATCGCGAAGGCGTCGGCAAAGGTGGTCTTTTCATTGGCCACCCGGAAC
>JBGTUK010000247.1:0-3762 GCA_041939225.1 Devosia sp. | reverse complement strand
ACGACGCGCCGCACGTTGTCCGGATTTCCATCGGCAGCGACGTCCGATCGAAAGAGAATTTTACGAGGACATGGCGAACAGGCAAACGAATAAGCGCCCGTCGATGGAAGATAAATTCAGTATGCCGGCCCAAAAATTGCTGGGACAAGAACTTCATCTGCGCGGCCGTGGTCATTCAAAAGGTCGCACTTCCATAATGTAGACGAGCACTCCTTTGGGCAACTTATCCAAGAGCTGGAGCAAACGTTTTTGTGTCAGGCCCGATTTTCCAGTTTTCACGTCATAGACGCAATAAGTAGAAGCACTGACCTTCTCGAGAATATCTAGGCGGCTAGTTTTAACTTGCCCATACTTAGGACCATCGTCCTCAGAGCTATCCTGTCTGCTCTCGTCCACCGTGATCTCGGGAAACAAATTCGCGAACGCTGCAGGGTGGGCCACCTTGAGTGCCCGAATGCGATTGTAGATCGCCCAATGCACCAAATTGCCCCACTCTGTAGGAGTCATAGTCGCCCTTTGAGGCAGGTTTTCAGTCGCAGCTTCATTGGTCTGAGCCTGAACATCTGGCAGGAATTCGCAGACCTCGGCCACCTGCTCTTGCGTCAACGTTTCCTGGTTGTGGCTCACGACCTCCCCATTTGTCCCCCCAGTCCAAATCTTGAACGCGACGACCGATCGGTCGCCTTCGCCCACGCCCAAGGCATCTGGTGCCGCCACCGCCGCATTATAGAGCTCAAGAACTCCGCGAAGCATGGTTGCCCAAGGCGCGGCAGTGATCTCCACCAGAGACGGATTGCCCGGATCGTTGGGAGTTGCCGTCGGCAATGGCCCCGGCGCAGGCAAGGGTGGGAGGAGGTTTGGCGCCAGAGCCCGCCGCAGCCACGCCACCCGCAAACGGGTCTCCCCATCCTGGCGGACCGTGACCTCGCGGGCTTCGTCAAGTCTTAGAGACTGGTAGGACGCCCCATCGGGAAAAGAGACCAGTTGCGAAACACTTGATCCCTGGAAGACGGCACTGATGCCGGTGCCATCGACCATCCTAATCGTCGATGCGGCAATGCTGCCATCCGGTCGGGTCAGCATCTCGATGCTGGCTATACTCTTCGCCGGGTCAGTGACCACGTGGCGGTTGCGCGTTAGGGCGAGAAGCGAATCCGGCACCGCCGGGTCGCCAAAGTATGGCTCGGCCCAGCAGCGGCAATTGTGGTCCGTGCCGGGATGGCCGCTCGGAGGTGGCGACGACCAAGAACAGACCTGCCCGGCGAGCGCCGCATGCGCATCGCGCACCTTGTCATCAGCGACTGTGCGCCAAGTGTAGTGCGTGGTCGCCTTGCCGTTGCTCAGCGCTTTGGTCGAGAGGCCAGCGCATAGCGCGAGGAATTTTCGTTCATCGGATGCTGCCGCGGAAAGTGCAGCGAGCGTCTTGGGGACACGACCGCGACGTATGTAACTTTCAAAGGCCCTTCGCTCGGCAAGGCGTGCCAGCGCCTTGCGGCCTGATTGAAGTCTTGCGGAAAGTTTCCCCATGCCCTGCCCTCGCGTAACTGCGAAGGCAGGGTCTCATGGGTTCAGAAGGCGGGGATAAGCGGGCTAGCGATCAGTCCGTGCCGCCTGAAATCGGCGCCACATAGGCGACGTCGAGATCCCAGGGGAAGAAGATCCAGGTATCCTGGCTGACTTCGGTAATGAAGGTGTCGACCAGTTCGCGCCCCTTGGGCTTGGCATAGACTGTGGCGAAATGGGCGCCGGGGAGCATGTCGCGGACGACGCGGGCGGTGGCGCCAGTGTCGACCAGATCGTCAACAATCAGGACCTTGCCGCCGTTGCGGGCGATGTCGAGCACGGGCTGGCTGATTTCCTTGAGCACCTTGATACCGCCCTGGTTCTGGTGATCGTAGCTTTTGACGGCCACCGTTTCCACGGTACGAATATTAAGCTCACGCGCCACGATGGCAGCCGGCACAAGGCCACCCCGGGCAATAGCCACAACGGCATCGAATGGCCCGATGCTGGCCAGCCGCCAGGCCAGGGCCCGGCTGTCGCGATGGAATTGATCCCAGGTGACGGGGAAGGACTTCTCGTTGGGGTTGCTCACGCTGCTCTCCTGGCGGGGCACGGCCCCAGTATCGATATTTGACCTGTCCTTAGCAAAGCGAAGCGAAAACGCCAATCATTCCGCGTCGGGCGGAGCGATGCCTGCTTTTTCATGGGCAGCGGCGACCATTGCGCGCACCTTCTCCGCCGCTTCGGCCAGCCGGGCTTCGTCGGAGGCACGCAGCACCAGCTCAGTCATCACCCGATCTTTGCCCATTTGCGGGTAAGAGCCCATTTTGACGTCTGGATATTCGGCCTGCAGCACCCCAAGCGGGCCGCCCAGTGTGCCTTCGCCAACGGATGCACGTACAGCGACGGACGAAACCTTCTTGCCGCCCTTGAGCGTCGGCGCCAGCGCCTCCAGCATGGACCGCATGATGATCGGCACCCCCGCCATGACATGCACATTGCCAATGCGAAATCCGGGTGCGGCGGACACCGAATTGACGATTAGGTCCGCGCCCTCGGGAATGCGCGCCATGCGCAATCGCGCCGCGTTGACTTCGGTGCCTGTCTCCTTCCAGCGCACCTCCAGCATGGCGCGGGCCTGGGCATTGATCGGCAGGGCGACGCCGAAGGCTTTGGCGATTGCGTCCGCCGTAATGTCGTCATGAGTGGGTCCAATTCCGCCTGACGTGAATACGTAGGTATAGCGGACGCGCAGCGCGTTCACCGCCTCGACAATGGCGTCCATCTCGTCGGACACCACCCGCACCTCGGTGAGATCGATACCCAGATCAGTGCAGAAATCAGCAACCGCGCCGATATTGACGTCCTTGGTGCGCCCGGAAAGGATCTCATCACCGATCACGATCATGCCGGCGGTAATACGGGATTCTGACTGGGTCATCGCTGCTTTTTCCTCAAGGCAGTTGTGGATGCCTCTACGCCCGCGACGAGTCAACGGTTCACCGCCCTTCCCTTCGCCGGTTTAAGACCTTATTTTGTTGCTAGGAGAGACATGCATGATCACTTACGTCGACGCCACCGCCAAAGCCCGCCGCACAGCCGGCGTGATTCCGCTGCATGGCTCGGAAGGCTTTGAGGGCATGCGTCGCGCAGGGGCGCTGACCGCGCGGGCGCTGGACGAGCTCACGCCCTTTATCGAGGCCGGCGTGCCCACCTCGACCATAGACCGCGTCGCCTATGAATTTGCCCGAGACCACGGCGCTGTTCCGGCAACGATCTTCTACAAGGGCTACCGGCACTCAGTCTGCACCTCGATCAACCACGTAGTTTGCCACGGCATCCCCGATGAAAGGCCGCTGCGCGAGGGCGATATTGTCAATGTGGATCTCACTTTGGTGCTCGATGGCTGGCACGGAGATTCCAGTCGCATGTATCCGGTCGGCGAAATCTCTCGCAAGGCCGAGCGGCTGATCGAAGTGACCTATGCCGGGCTTGAAGCAGGCATCGCTGCAGCCAGACCGGGCAACACCACCGGCGATATCGGGGCGGCCATTCAGGCGGTGGCGGAAGCCGAACGCATGAGCGTGGTGCGCGATTTTGTCGGGCATGGGCTCGGGCGGCTGTTCCATGACGAACCCAATATCCTCCATTTCGGCACGCCAGGCTCCGGCGCCGAACTCAAGCCCGGCATGATCTTCACCATCGAACCGATGATCAATCTGGGGCGTCCACACGTCAAAATCCTCTCCGATGGCTGGA
>JBGTUK010000246.1:0-3819 GCA_041939225.1 Devosia sp. | reverse complement strand
GGTCCCAGTGATAGGTCTGGGCGGTGGTGACTTCCTTGGCGAGGTCGAGACCTTCAAGCCCGGGGAAGGCGTTGAGTTCGGCGGCAATGGAGCCCTCGTCGAACTGGCCGGTCGGCTCATGGACGATGACGCCATTGGGCATGCCCTTTTCGCGGATCAGTGCGGTCAGGGCCCGAGTGTCGATGCCGGCGATGCCGATGATGTTGCGCTTCTTGAGCCAGGCATCGAGCTTTTCGGCAGCGCGGTAGTTGGACGGGTTGGTGATGTCGGCCTTGAGCACGACGCCGCGGACGCCCGAGAGGGCGGCCATGTTCACCGTCTCGATGTCGTCGTCATTGGTGCCGACGTTGCCGATATGGGGGAAGGTGAAGGTGATGATCTGCCCGGCATAGGAGGGGTCGGTGAGCACTTCCTGGTAACCGGTCATGGCGGTGTTGAAACACACTTCACCAGCGGCGTGGCCAACAGCGCCGAGGCCGTAACCCTCAAGGCGGGTGCCGTCCGCCAGAATCAGAACTGCGGTCGCGGGGGTCTGCTGCCAGCCGGTCACTTTGGGTCTCCAAGCTCGGTTTGTCGGGGCGCGCGGCATGAGTGGTGGCGGGGAGGCCTGCCCACAGCCGTGGCAATGATGTCGGTTGAGGCCTCCTCTTAGAAGGCATGGCCCAACAGCGCAAGTGGCGAAGCCTGCGTTTGTTGCCTATATGGGGGCGACAAATTGCATGGCAAGGAACCTGACGAAACATGCGCGAAAATATCAGCGAAGGGCTCAAACTGGCGCTCAAGGCCCGGGATCAGCGGCGCACCGCGACTTTGCGGTCGATCAATTCCGCGATCAAGGACCGCGACATTGCCAATCGTGGCGAAGGCAAGGGGCCGGCCACCAATGACGAGATTCTGGCCATGATCCAGAAAATGGTGAAGCAGCGCGAAGAGAGCTTTGCCATTTATGCCCAGGCCGGCCGCAGCGACCTGGCCACGGTAGAAAAGGAAGAGATCGATATTCTCAACGAATTCCTGCCCAAGGGACTGAGTGACGAGGAGGTTGCCGCGGCGATCACGGCAGCGATTGCAGCTACTGGCGCTGAGGGGCCCAAGGACATGGGCAAGGTGATTGCCCAGCTCAAGGCGGACTATCCGGGACGAATCGATTTTGGCAAGGCGAGCGGACTGGTTCGGGCCGCGCTGAGCGCGTAGGCGCGCTCAGGCCACCAGACGAAACGGGGCGATGTGCACACGGTTGCGACCCGCCTCCTTGGCCCCGTAAAGGGCAGTGTCTGCTCGGCTGAGAAGCGAGGAGAAGGTTTCACCCTCGCCGGCAGCAGCGAGACCGGCGCTGACGGTGGCGGTTTCTGTCTCGCTGCCGCCGGGCAGGGCCAGGTCATCGAAGGCGCGCCTGACCCGCTCGGCAGCTTGTCCAGCCATGTCACGGTCACCGCCGGGCAGGATAGCGCAGAATTCCTCGCCGCCGATGCGGGCGATGATGTCACTGTGGCGCAATTCGCTGCGAAGGACATCAGCAAAGCGGACGAGCACCATGTCACCGTGAGCGTGGCCGAGATTGTCGTTGATCTGCTTGAAGCAATCGAGGTCGAACATGATCACGGCCAAGCCGGTCGTCGGGGTGTTGTCGCTGAAGGCCTGGAACAAGGCACGCCGGTTGAGGACGCCGGTCAGCGCATCGGTATTGGCCTCCATGCGATGCCGTCGGGCAGCGCGGGCATGGTGCAGGGTCAGCGTGATGGCGCCAATACCGGTCAGGCCGACCAGCGACATAATGGAGTTGATGTCTTCGGCCAGATTGTCGGGTGGCCCATCGAGGATCCACCGCCCCTCTATCAGCAGGATGATTGCGCAGGCGAGGAAGGAGGCGGCGACCAGACCATAGATGATGGCATTGGCCACCATGGCCACGCGGACATCCGCGCGGCCGCGCCAGCATTCCAGGCCGCAAAGGGCCAGTATGACGCCGGCGTTTAAATTGAGCATGAGCGTGCCGACGCCGGTCAGGCCGAGCGCGAGTGGAATGAACGTCAGGATGATCGCGACACTGCCGACCCATAGCGCCGGACGCACCGGCTTGTAGTTGAACAGGCGAGACCCCGAATAGACATAGGCAAGGCCGGCGAGCATGACCGGAAAGGGGATGAGCTGGGTCAGCAGCGTATAGCTGTCCCCACGCAGGCCGAGAGCGACCATAGCCAATACGATCAGGCCAATGCCGGTCGCGCCGTGAATAAGGTAGGTTTCGGCCCGCGAATTGAGCCAGCCTATCACGAGCGCCAGAACGAGGGCGGCCCCGGAAAAGGCAATGCCGATCAGCAAAGAGGCGTTATCGATCATGTCGGGTCACCAGACAGGCCGAACTCGACCAGCGAAAACCTTCTCATAACGCCAACGTCAAAATGGATGGTTACGGGGAGCGGGAGAGTGTCCGTCTAATGAGCGAAAGCTTAACGCATTCTTGCTATTGCGCGGGAACACCCGTTGGCAGGGGCGGCGCGGCGTTGCTGCGGCGTTCCAGAAACGCCGAGAGGGCGGCAATTGCCACGGCGAAGGCGAGCGAGACTGCACCGATCAGCGGCAAGGCTTGATAACCCAGGCCGACTTCGATCAGCGCTGCACCCAAGACGGCGCCAACGGCGATGCCGATATTGAAGCCGGCCGGGATAAGGGCTGACGTCAAGTTCGGGCCGTCGGCCGCCCAGAGCAGCATGCGGGACTGCAAGGGCGATCCAAAGGCGAAGGTGGCGCCGCCCCAAAGGATAATGGCGATGGCCATGGGGATGGCGTGGGGCGCAGCGAAGTAGAGGCTGACAAAGAGCGCCATCTGAAGGGTGAGGATGGCGATCAGCGAGGGCATGAGGCGCCAGTCGGCCAGGCGCCCGCCGATGAAGACCCCAATGGTTGCGCCAATGCCAAACAGCAGCAGAATGATCGGTATCGCTTCGCTCCCCACGCCTGTGACGGTGAGCAGCAATGGGGCGATATAGGTGAAGAGACTGTATTGCCCGGTCATCACCAGCATGGCGATGGTGAAGCCCAGAAATACCTGCTGGCGTCCAAGGGCAGCAAATTCATGCCGGAAACTGCCCTGTGACGCTGTGGCACCGGCGCGCGCGGGCAGGACCGCGGCGATAACCAGGGTTGCCGCAAGACCGAGCAGACCCACCGCCCAGAAGGTGGCGCGCCAGCCCAGCATCGTGCCAATCGCCGTGCCGCCCGGTACGCCGAGGACGTTGGAGACAGTCAGGCCCGAGAGGATCAACGCCATGGCAAAGCCGCGCCGGGCCGGCGGCACGAGGCTGGTGGCCAGCACAAAGGCGATGCCGAAATAGGCGCCGTGCAGCACCGACACGAAGATCCGGACGAGAAGCAGCAGCTCGAAATTGGGCGCGATGGCGCATAGAACCTGGCCCAGGGTGAAGCCAAGCCCCAGCAGGATGACGAGCAGCTTGCGGTTCATCTTCTTGGTGAGCACCGCCAGTGCCGGGCCGCCAATGGCGATGCCGATAGCGTAGCCGGAAACCAGGTAGCCAGCGACGGGAATGGACACGCCGAGCCCCAAGGCGACGTCTGGTAGCACGCCGGCAATGACGAATTCGGCCGTGCCGAAGGCAAAGGCCGCCAGAAACAGGGCAAGCAGGGGCAGGGACATGGTCAAGGCCGCAAGGCAAGGAGGATATCTCGCCTCATTTCATGGACGGGGAACTGACGCAATGCACAATTTGGTTCGGTCGCTTTAGAAAATCTATAGTGGCAAGTGCTTGGGCGACTCTGCAAGTGCGGTTAGTCTGCCCGCTGAAAATGGGGTGCGGACCG
>JBGTUK010000245.1:0-3846 GCA_041939225.1 Devosia sp. | reverse complement strand
GGCTGCCGATGTATTTTTCAAGCCGCGGCAAAATGACCAATACCGCCGACCTGATTCGCTTGATTATCCGCGATGAAGCGGTGCACGGCTATTACATCGGCTATAAGTACCAAAAGGGGCTGGAAAACATCGCGGCCGACGAGCGGGAGCAGCTGAAGAATTTTGCCCTCGATCTGCTGATGGATTTATACGATAACGAACTGGCCTACACCCGGGATCTGTACGCCGACAGCGGCTGGATTGAGGAGGTGAACGCCTTCCTGTGTTACATATGCGCAAGCACCCTTAATTCAATTTGTGAATAATCGGCGGCGAAAATAAGCCAATCCGGTTCGGACGGTACGAAAGCCTGACGGATTTTCCGCTCACCCGATCTCGTACGGCACCACGCTCCGTCTATCGGCCGGAACCGAAATGCCGGCCGCCATGGGCGGCACCGAGCGTTGCGGACAGTTGCGGCGTTCGCAAATGCGGCAGGACACGCCGATGGGATCGAATGAGGCTTTGGCCGGATCGAGATCATCGGCATAGACCAGTTTTCCGGCATGGGTGATTTCGCAGCCCAGCGCGTAGGCATAGCGCCGCGTCACCCCGCGATAGCCGCCCAATCGTTTTTCGTGGCTCCAGGCCAGACACAGATATTGCTTGCCGTCCGGGGTTTCGGCCAATTGCCGGATGATCTGCCCGTGGGCTTCAAAGGCCCGGTGCACGTTCCACAAGGGGCAGGCGCCGCCAAAACGGGCAAATTGCAGCGCGGTGGCCGAATGGCGCTTGGTAATGGTGCCCGCCGCATCAACCCGGGCAAAAAAGAACGGCACGCCGCGTTCGCGCGGCCGCTGCATGGTCGAGAGGCGATGCGCCACCTGTTCCAGGCTCGCCCCGAAAACGCGCGCCAGTTCTTCGATGTCAAAGCGGTATTGGGCTGCCGCGTCGAGAAAAGCGCGATAGGGCATCTGCAAAGCCCCGGCGAAATAATTGGCCAGCCCCATGCGTGCTATGGGCCGGGCCTCGGGGGCCTGGAAGGCCGCTGCATCCAACAGGCTTTCGAGCAGGGCCGCCTGTTCCAGTCCACACAGCACCGTAGCGATCTGAAAGAACTGGCTGGAAGGTTCGAGATGGGCGTTAATCCAGAGCTCGCGGCTATTGCGGTCGAACTCGGTCATGCGGTCGCCATGCGTCGGCGCCGCCAACACGACGCGCATATTGTGCATTTCCGCACAATGCTGGATCAACCGGCGCAACCGATCAGGACTAATCTCGCCCAATGCGTCGGCCAGGTTTTCTGCGGCGCGGTCGAGCGGGTCGATGTAGTTATCGGCATAATGGAAGAAGTCGCGCACTTCCTCATAGGCGGTCTGAACATTGGATTGGGGATCGCGCGCCAAAGCCGCGTCCATGCCAGCCAGCGTCTCAGTGGTCTTGCGATAGGCGCCATAGAGTGCAAGCACGGCGCGGGCTACATCTGGCGCGCTGGTGGCTACGGTCTTGAGCTCCTGCAGATTGGGCACGGCGTCGCCAAACACCGGATCGGCCAAAGCTTCGCGCAGATCCACCACCAGACGATCGGAGGCGTCTGAGGTGAGGCTGGATAGATCGAGATTGAAGCTTTCCGACAGGGCGACCATCACCGAAGCGGTTAACGGCCGCTGGTTGGACTCGAGCTGGTTGACATAGGACGCCGATATGTCGAGCCGCGTGGCCAGCTCGGCCTGGGTCAGGCCATGCTGGGCGCGCAGGGCGCGCAAACGGGCGCCGGCAAAGACCTTTTTGGGGGCCAAACTTTACAACTCCACAATATTGCAAATCCTGCTTTGTGGGATTGTAGCAGGCTTGCCTTTTCCTGTCTTGGGGCTGACCCATTCTGCCTATAAGGTCCGGCGCAAAATTGCCGAACGGAGAGCATCCATGAAAATCCACGACGTGCGCACCTATAAATCCGCTGAGCACCTGCCGCGCGAAGATCAACTGGCCTGGAAGCTGGCCGCAGTCGCTACCGACCCTGTGCCGGTCGAGGATGACGTTGTGGAAATGATCGGTAACCGTATCATCGACAACGCGGCCGTTGCCGCCGCTTCCATCGCCCGTGGTCCCATCCGCTCGGCCCGTGCGCAGGCGCTGGGTCATAAGTCAGATCGTGGTGCCCCCATCTTCGGCCTTGGCGATGACACGCTGGTTTCACCGGAATGGGCCGCCTGGGCCAATGGCGTGGCGGTGCGTGAACTGGATTTCCACGACACCTTCCTCGCCGCCGACTACAGCCATCCGGGCGACAATATTCCGCCCATCCTGGCCATTGCCCAGACCAAGGGGCTGGATGGCGCGGCGCTGGTGCGCGGGCTGGCCGCCGGCTATGAAATCCAGGTCGATCTGGTCAAGGGCATCTGCCTGCATGAACACAAGATCGATCATATCGCCCATCTCGGCCCTTCGGCCGCAGGCGGCATCGGTGCCCTGCTGGGCCTCTCCACCGAGATCACCTATCAGGCGATCCAGCAGGCGCTGCATACCACGACCACCACACGCCAGTCGCGCAAGGGCGAGATCTCGACCTGGAAAGCCTATGCCCCGGCTTTTGCTGGCAAGATGGCCATCGAGGCGGTTGATCGCGCCATGCGCGGGGAAGGCGCCCCCTCCCCCGCCTATGAAGGCGAAGACGGGTTCATTGCTTACCTGCTTTCTGGCCCCAAGGCGCTCTACCATGTGCCGCTGCCGGAACAGGGTGAGCCCAAGCGGGCGATTCTCGACACCTATACCAAGGAATATTCAGCCGAATATCAGAGCCAGGCCCTGATCGACCTGGCCCGCCGCATGGGCCCCAAGATCGGCGATCTGACCAAGATCAAGTCGATCCTGATCAAGACCAGCCACCACACCCATTATGTGATCGGTACCGGTGCCAATGATCCGCAGAAGATGGATCCCAAGGCCAGCCGCGAAACGCTCGATCACTCGATCATGTATATCTTCGCGGTGGCCCTTGAGGATGGGGGCTGGCACCATGTGAAGAGCTATGCCCCCGAGCGCGCCCAGCGCCCGGAAACCGTGGCGCTCTGGCACAAGATCACCACCGAAGAAGACCCGATCTGGACCCAGCGCTATCACGCCAAGGGCAAGGACATGGCCTATGGCGGCCAGGTGATCGTGACCATGGAAGACGGCTCGGTGATTTCCGACGAGTTGGGCGTCGCCGATGCCCACCCCAATGGTGCCCGACCGTTCAAGCGCGCCAATTATATCGAGAAGTTCCGTACCCTCGCCGAGGGCATTGTCTCAAGGGAAGAGCAGGATCGGTTCCTTGATCTGGTCGAACGCCTGCCGACGCTGACCGCCGCCGAGGTCAAGGCGCTCAATTTCGTGGTTTCGCCAGACCAGCTCGGTCCCGAGGCGCCCGCAGGGATTTTCTAAAGGAGGCGACGATGACTGACACACCAGGCTTCAAGCCCAAGAAATCCGTTGCCCTTTCAGGTGTTACGGCTGGCAATACGGCGCTGTGCACCGTGGGGCGCACCGGCAATGACCTGCATTATCGCGGCTACGACATTCTTGATCTCGCTGAAACCAGCGAGTTCGAGGAGGTGGCTCACCTGCTGGTGCATGGCACCCTGCCGACGCAGGCACAACTGACCGCCTATAAAAGCCGGCTGAAAGCCATGCGCGGCCTGCCCCAGGCGGTGCGCGGGGCGCTTGAGGCGCTGCCCGCCGCCGCCCATCCGATGGATGTGATGCGCACCGGCGTTTCGGTGCTGGGTTGCACCCTGCCCGAGAGCTACGATCACAATGCTGCCGATGCGCGTGCTATTGCTGACAGACTGCTAGCGTCGATGGGGTCGATGCTGCTCTATTGGT